>NZ_JBFAQU010000069.1:0-1372 GCF_040678915.1 Micromonospora sp. NPDC049257 | reverse complement strand
GCAGGGCGTTTGCAAGTTCCGGGGTCGGGTGGTTGGTCGGGTTGTGACCGGTTGGGGTGGATAGCAGGGCAGGCACGGGGTTCGTGATCATTGTGGTGTCGAAGCCAGATGATCACGAGGTGGCCCGTGCCTGCTGTTGCATCTTCTCCCATCCCTGCGGTGCTGGTGAAACTGGGGCCGTTGGATGCTGGCCGGATCGCTGACCTGCGCCCCTACCTGGACTCGGTGCCCGATCCGCGTTCCCGGCGTGGGCGGTGGTACTCGCTGACCGCGATCCTGCTGGTGTGCGCCTGCGGGGTGGTCTCGGGCGCGAAGAGCATCGACGAACTCGCCGAGTGGGGCCAGCGTGCCTCGAGGACGCTGCTGGCAGTCATCGGGATCCGGGTGCATCTGTTGAGCTGGCGGCGTGCTCCGTCGTCGGCCACGATCGGCCGGGTGCTGGGGGCTGTTGATGGTGACGCCCTGGACCGGGCGGTGTGCGCCTATCTGACCAACCGGCATCGCGCCGCCACCGAGCCCACCCAGACGCCGTCGGTGTCGGGGCGGCTGCGCGTGATCGCCGTCGACGGCAAAGCACTCAAGGGATCAGCCCGTCTCACCGCGCCCCGCCGGCATCTGCTCTCGGCGGTCACGCACCGCACCGTCGTGACCCTCGCTCAGGCGGAGGTCGGCGCGAAGACGAACGAAACCACGCACTTCCAGCCGCTGCTGGCCCCGCTGGACCTGGCCGGTGTCGTCGTCACCTTCGACGCCCTGCACTCGGTCAAGGCGAACATCTCCTGGCTGGTCGAGGCCAAGAACGCCCATTACATCGCGGTGATCAAGACCAACCAGCCGACCGCCCACAGCCAACTCGCGGCCCTACCCTGGCGGGACATCGCCGTGCAGCACACCGCCTCCACCCGCGGGCACGGCAGACGCGAGTCCCGCTCGATCAAGACCTGCGCCGTCGCGGACGAACTCGGCGGAATCGTCTTTCCCCACGCCCGCCTGGCCATCCGCGTCCACCGACGGCGCAAGCAGTCCGGCAAACACGAGACCCGGGAAAGTGTCTACGCCGTCACCAGCCTCGACGCCCACCAGGCCCGCCCAGCCGACCTGGCCACCGCGATCCGCGGACACTGGGCAGTGGAGAACTCCTCACACCACATCAGGGACGTCACCTACGCCGAAGACGCCTCCACCGTCCACACCGGAACCGCACCCCGAGCCATGGCCACGCTCCGCAACCTCGCCATCGGCGTGCTGAAAACCCTCGGAGCCGACAACATCGCCAAGACCACCCGAGCGATCCGCGACGAACCCCAACGAGCACTCACCATCCTGGGCATCACCAACGATCCGGACACCCCCGGAACTTGATCAAGCCCTG
>NZ_JBFAQU010000068.1:0-1444 GCF_040678915.1 Micromonospora sp. NPDC049257 | reverse complement strand
CTCCACCGACCGCGCCGACAACACCAACGGCACCGGCCCCACCGGCTCATCGTCACCCGACACCGCCACCGGCTCCGGCTCGAATTCCGGCGCATACTCCAGAACCACATGCGCATTCGTCCCACTGATCCCAAACGACGACACCCCCGCCCGACGCGGCCCCACACCCCCCCACACCCGCGCCTCAGTCAACAACTCCACCGCACCCGACGACCAATCAACATGCGGAGTCGGCTCATCAACATGCAACGTCTTCGGCATCACCCCAGCACGCATCGCCAACACCATCTTGATCACACCAGCAACACCCGCCGCCGCCATCGTATGACCAACATTCGACTTCAACGAACCCAAAAACAACGGACGCTCCGCCGAATGCTCCCGACCATACGTCGCCAACAACGCCTGCGCCTCAATCGGATCACCCAACCTCGTCCCCGTACCATGCGCCTCCACCACATCCACCTCACCCGCCGACAACCCCCCATTCGCCAACGCCTGACGAATCACCCGCTCCTGCGACGGACCATGCGGAGCCGTCAAACCATTCGACGCACCATCCGAATTAACCGCACTACCCCGCACCACCGCCAACACCCGATGCCCATTACGCCGCGCATCCGACAACCGCTCCAACACCACCACACCAACACCCTCACCCCACCCCGTACCATCCGCCGACGACGAAAACGCCTTACACCGACCATCCCCCGACAACCCACCCTGACGCGCAAACTCCACAAACATCCCCGGCGACCCCATCACCGCAACCCCACCCGCCACCGCCAACGACACCTCACCCGACCGCAACGCCCCCACCGCCTGATGCACCGCCACCAACGACGACGAACACGCCGTATCCACCGACACCGCCGGACCACCCAAACCCAACACATACGCCACCCGACCCGACACCACACTCCCCGCCGAACCCGTCAACACATACCCACCAACACCCTCCCCCGCCTCCCACAACCGCGGCCCATACTCCAAACCCATCACCCCCAAAAACACCCCCACCCCAACACCATCCAAACCAACACCCAAACCCGCACCCTCCAACGCCTCCCACACCACCTCCAACACCAACCGCTGCTGCGGATCCATCACCACAGCCTCACGCGGAGACACCCCAAAAAACTCCGCATCAAAAACCCCCGCACCCTCCAAAAACCCACCCCACCCCGGCACCCCACCACCCACCAAACCCTCCACATCCCACCCACGATCCACCGGCCACCCACCCACCACATCAACCCCACCCAACACCACATCCCACAAATCCCCCGGCGAACCCACCCCACCACCAAAACGACACCCCATCCCCACAATCGCCACCGCCTCACCCACACCCACACCCACACCCGCAACACCCACACCCGAAACCCCACCCACCACCAAACCCACCAACCGCTCCGCCACCAACACCGGAGTCGGAAAGTCG
>NZ_JBFAQU010000067.1:0-1976 GCF_040678915.1 Micromonospora sp. NPDC049257 | reverse complement strand
ACCACCCCCACCCCCACCGGCCACCAAACCCTCACCATCCACACCCGCACCACCACCACCTGGACCACCCACGCCACCGCCACACTCAGCCCCGACGAGCCCACCGTCCCGGCAGAGATCGGCATCTGGCCCCCAGCCGGTGAACCGGTCGACATCGACGCGCTCTACCCGCTGCTCGCCGCGAAGGGCTACCACTACGGGCCCTCGTTCCAGAACCTGCGCCGTGCCTGGCGTGCCGGTTCCGACGTCTACGCCGAGGTCGAGCTGCCCGACGACCTGCGCCCCGACGGTCACGCCGTGCACCCGGCGCTCGCCGACGCGGCCCTGCACGCGCTGATCGCCGTCGCCGTCGACGACCTCGGCACCGCGCCCCGCGTGCCGTACAGCTTCTCCGGCGTCGCCGTGCACGCCAACCTGGCCACGTCGGTGCGGGCCCGGCTCACCGCGATCGGCGACGGTGCGTACCAGGTGCTGCTGGCGGACCCGGCCGGGCACCCCGTGCTCTCCATCGACCGCCTCGACCTGCGCGACCTGGACCCCGCCACGCTGCCCGTCGCCGCCGCGCCCGGCACCGAGCTGCTGCACCGCCTCGACTGGCAGGAACTACGCGCGGACGCCGCGCCGCCGGCCGACCCGGCGGGCTGGGCCGTCCTCGGTACGCCCGGACCGGCGCTGCACGGCGCGCTGCCCGGCCTGCGCCAGGTGCCGGACCTCGCCGCCCTGCTCTACGATGAGCTGCCCGACGTGGTCTTCCTGTCCTGCCGCACCCCACGCCCGGACGAGACGCCCGCCGACGCCCCGGCCGCCACCACCGACGATCCGGTCGCCGCCGCACACGAGTTGACCGAGGCGCTGCTGCACAGCCTCCAGCAGTGGCTCGCCGAGGAACGGTTGGCCGGCACCCGACTGGTGATCACCACCGAAGGTGGGGTCGCCGCGCACCTCGCCGACCAGATCGCCGACCTGGCCGCCGCCGCGTGCTGGGGGCTCACCCGCTCCGCGCAGGCCGAACACCCCGACCGGTTCGTGCTGCTCGACCTGGACGGACGCCCGACCGACCCGTCGGTGCTGGCCGCCGCGCTCGCAGCCGCCGAACCGCACCTCGCGGTGCGCTTCGGCGTGGCGTACGTCGACCGGCTGGTCCGCTGCGCCGACGACCCGGCGCGGCTGACGCCCCCGGACGAGAACTGGCGGTTCGGCACCACCTCCGCCGGCACCCTGGCCAACGTCGCCATGGTCCCGGCACCCGAGGCGCTGCGCCCGCTACGCGACGGCGAGGTGCGGGTACGCACCCACGCCACCGGCCTGAACTTCCGCGACGTGCTCATCGCGCTGGGCAGCTACCCCGGTGAGGCGCCACTGGGCAGCGAGGGCGCGGGCGTGGTCGTGGAGACCGGTCCCGGCGTGACCGGACTCGACCCGGGCGACCGGGTGATGGGCCTCTTCTCCGAGGGCACCGGCCCGCTCGCGGTCTGCGACCACCACCTGCTCACCCGTACCCCCGACCACCTCAGCGACAGCCAGGCCGCGGTGCTGCCGATCGCCTACCTCACCGCCATGTACGGCCTCGGCGACCTCGCCGGCCTGCGGGCCGGGCAGTCCGTCCTGATCCACACCGCCACCGGCGGGGTCGGGATGGCCGCCCTGCACTACGCCCGGCACCTCGGGGCCACCGTGCACACCACGGCCAGCATCGGCAAGCAACCCACCCTCAGCGCGCTCGGTGTGCCCGACTCCCACATCCACGACTCCCGCACCACCGCGTACCGGGAGGGGATAGCGGCGGTGGCCCCGCAGGGGGTCGACGTCGTGCTCAACAGCCTGACCCAGGCGCACGTCGACGCGGGACTGGCACTGCTGGCCCAGGGGGGCACCTTCCTGGAGATCGGCAAGACCGACATCCGCGACCCGCACACCGTCACCACCACCCACCCCCACCTCACCTACCAGCCCTACGACCTCCTCGACGCCGGACC
>NZ_JBFAQU010000066.1:0-2271 GCF_040678915.1 Micromonospora sp. NPDC049257 | reverse complement strand
CGAGGGTGTGGGTGTGGTGGTGGTGCAGCGGTTGTCCGACGCCCGCCGGGCCGGACGACCCGTCCTCGCGGTCATCCGGGGCAGCGCGGTCAACCAGGACGGCGCGTCCAACGGACTGACCGCACCCAACGGACCCGCCCAGGAACGCGTCATCCGCGCCGCCCTGGCCAACGCCCGCCTCACCGCCGCCGACATCGACGCCGTCGACGCCCACGGCACCGGCACCACCCTCGGCGACCCCATCGAAGCCCACGCCCTCCTAGCCACCTACGGCCAGGAACACCACCCCGACACCCCACTCTGGCTCGGCTCCATCAAATCCAACATCGGCCACACCCAAGCCGCCGCCGGCATCGCCAGCGTCATCAAAATGACCCACGCCATGCACCACGGACTCCTCCCCGCCACCCTCCACATCGACGAACCCACCCCCCACGTCGACTGGACCACCGGAAACGTCGCCCTCCTCACCACCACCCAACCCTGGCCCCACCACGACCGCCCCCGCCGCACCGCCATCTCCTCCTTCGGCATCAGCGGCACCAACGCCCACCTCATCCTCGAACAACCCGAACCCCAACCCACCACCCCCGACGAACCCACCCCCACCAACACCCTCCTCACCTGGACCATCACCGCCCACACCCCCGACGCCCTCCACGACCAAGCCCAACGCCTCCACGACCACCTCACCCACCACCCCCAACCACCCCACCACGTCAGCCACGCCCTCGCCACCACCCGCACCCGCCACCCCCACCGCGCCACCATCACCGGCCACACCCTCCACGACCTCCTCACCGGCCTCAACGCCATCACCACCAACACCCCCCACCCCGGCACCACCACCGGCCACGCCACCACCACCAAAACCCTCTTCCAATTCACCGGCCAAGGCTCCCAACGCCCCCACATGGGCGCCGAACTCCACACCCGACACCCCGCCTTCGCCGAAACCTTCGACGCCTGCGCCACCCACCTCAACCCCCACCTCGACATCCCCCTACACGACCTCGTCTTCACCAACCACCCCGCACTCCACCAAACCCAATACGCCCAACCCGCCCTCTTCGCCCTCCAAACCGCCCTCCACGCCCTCCTCACCCACCACAACATCCACCCCGACTACCTCATCGGCCACTCCGTCGGCGAAATCGCCGCCGCCCACGCCGCCGGCATCCTCACCCTCCCCGACGCCTGCACCCTCGTCGCCGCCCGCGGCCACCACATGCAAAACGCCACCCCCGGCGGCGCCATGATCGCCACCAACCTCACCGAAACCCAAGCCACCCAATGGCTCACCCAATACCCCCACCAACTCACCATCGCCGCCATCAACAGCCCCCACCACCTCGTCATCTCCGGCGACCACGACGCCATCGAACACCTCACCCACCAACTCAACACCCACCACCACAAAACCACCCGCCTCAACGTCAGCCACGCCTTCCACTCCCACCACATGGACCCCATCCTCACCCCCTTCCACACCACCGCCACCACCCTCACCTACCACCAACCCCACACCCCCATCCTCTCCACCCTCACCGGCCAACCCGCCGACCCCCACCACATCACCACCCCCGAATACTGGACCCAACACATCCGCCAACCCGTCCGCTACCACCACGCCCTCACCCACCTCACCAACACCCCCACCCACCACATCGAACTCGGCCCCGACACCACCCTCACCACCACCGCACCCCACACCCACACCACCGGCCACACCTTCACCCCCACCCTCCACCCCAAACACCCCGAACACCACACCCTCACCACCGCCATCGCCACCCACCACACCACCCACACCACCCCACCCACACCCACCACCACCAACCCCACCCACACCACCCTCCCCACCCACGCCTTCCAACACCACCACTACTGGCTCCACCCCCAACCCCACACCCACACCACCCACCCCCACCCCCTCCTCACCACCACCATCACCACCCCCGACCACACCACCCACCACACCGGCACCCTCACCACCACCACCCACCCCTGGCTCCACCACCACACCATCAACACCACCACCCTCCTGCCCGCCACCGCCCTACTCGACCTCACCCTCCACACCACCACCGGCCACACCCCCACCATCACCGACCTCACCCTCCACACCCCCATCACCCTCCACCCCACCACCCCCACCCACCTCCACCTCCACCTCACCACCCCCACCCCCACCGGCCACCAAACCCTCACCATCCACACCCGCACCACCACCACCTGGACCACCCACGCCACCGCCACACTCAGCCCCGA
>NZ_JBFAQU010000065.1:0-2278 GCF_040678915.1 Micromonospora sp. NPDC049257 | reverse complement strand
ACCACCCCCACCCCCACCGGCCACCAAACCCTCACCATCCACACCCGCACCACCACCACCTGGACCACCCACGCCACCGCCACACTCAGCCCCGAACCGGCACCCGACTCCACGCCCGCGGCGCCCGGCGTCTGGCCGCCGCCGGGGGCGCAGCCCGTCGACCTCTCCGGCCTGTACGCGCGACTGACCGACCACGGCTACGCCTACGGCCCGACCTTCCGTAACCTGCGGGCGCTCTGGCGGCACGGCGACGAGCTGTACGCGGAGGTCAGCCTCCCCGACGGGACCGAGATCGACGGGCACGTCGTACACCCGGCGTTGCTGGACGCGGCGCTGCACGCGCTGATCGCGACGCCGGCCGACCTCGACGGTCCGCTGCGGGTGCCGTTCTCCTGGGGTGGGGTGCGCGCGACCGGCCGCAGCACCGCCGCCCTGCGGGTGCGGTTGACCCGGCTCTCCGAGCACGCGGTACGGCTGGTCGCCACCGACCTCGACGACGCCGAGGTGATCACCGTGGAGGAGCTGACCACGAGGCCGCTCGCGGTAGACCAGTTGGCCGCCCCGTCGGCCCCGGTCACGCCGCTGCGGGTCGAGTGGGTGCCGCAGGAGGCCGATCCGGCCGCCGGGTCGACCGCCGTGCACGTGGTCGGCGTGGACCCGCTGAAGTTGGCCGACGCGCTCCGCTCAGCCGGCCGCGACGTCGCCGTCCACGCCGACCTGGACGCTCTCGCGGCGGCGATCGACGCCGGCACGGCGGTCGCCGCCGACACCCTGGTGACCTGCGTGACCGACGGTGGCCCGGGGCCGGCGATCGACCGGGCCGCCGCGCGCCCTTGCGACGAGGTCGTCGCCCTCGCCCACGAGGTCGCCGAACGGGCGCTGGGGTTGGCGCAGCGGTGGATCGGCGAACCCGCCTTCGGTGACCACCGGCTGGTGACGGTCACCCGGGGGGCGGTCGCCACCCGGACCGGGCCGGAGATCCAGGATCTGCCGGCGTCCACGGTGTGGGGGTTGATCCGGTCGGCGCGCGCCGAGTTCCCCGACCGGTTCGCGCTGCTGGACCTGCCGGGTCCGGCCGATGCGACGTTGTCGTCGGCGTTGGCCGGGCCGGAGCCGGAGGCGGCGGTGCGGGACGACACCACACTGGTCCCCCGGCTGGTCCCGGTCGCCGACTCCGCGGCCGTGCTACGGCCCCCGACCGGCGGCGGGAACTGGCGGCTGGACGTGACGAGCCGCGGCACGTTGGCGAACCTGGCGCTGGTGCCGTCGCCTGCGGGGGACCGCCCGTTGGCCGCCGGCGAGGTACGGGTCTCGATGCGCGCGGCGGGTCTGAACTTCCGGGACGTCATGATCGCGTTGGGGCTCTACCCGGGCGACGACGCGCAGATCGGTGGCGAGGGCGCCGGCGTCGTGGTCGAGGTCGGCTCCGAGGTCACCGGGCTGGCGGTCGGGGACCGGGTGATGGGGTTGTTCCCCGAGGGCTGTGCCGGCCCGGTGGCGGTCTCCGACCACCGTCATCTGGTGCGGACCCCGGCCCGGCTCAGCGACGTCGAGGCGGCGGTCCTGCCGATCGTCTACCTGACCGCCATGTACGGCCTGACCGACCTGGCCGACCTGCGGGTCGGTCAGCGGCTCCTCCTGCACACCGCCACCGGCGGGGTCGGGATGGCCGCCCTGCACTACGCCCGGCACCTCGGGGCCACCGTGCACACCACCGCGAGCGCGCCCAAGCAGGCCACCCTGGCGGCCCTCGGGGTCCCCGCCACCCACATCCACGACTCCCGGACGACGGCGTACGGCGAGCGCATCCGCGAGACCGATCCCGCCGGTGTCGACGTCGTGCTGAACACCCTGACCCACGCGCACGTCGACACCAGCCTCGCGCTGCTGGCCGAGGGGGGCACCTTCCTCGAGATCGGCAAGACCGACATCCGCGACCCGCACACCGTCACCACCACCCACCCCCACCTCACCTACCAGCCCTACGACCTCCTCGACGCCGGACCCACCCGCATCCACCAACTCCTCACCACCCTCACCCACCTGCTCACCACCGACGCCCTGCCCGCCCTGCCCGTCACGGGCTGGCACGTGACCAACGCCCCCGACGCCCTGCGGCACCTCAGTCAGGCCAGGCACACCGGCAAGATCGCGCTGGTCGTCCCCGCACCGCAGCCCGCGCGGGGCACCATCCTCATCACCGGCGCCACCGGCGCCCTCGCCACCCACACCGCACGACACCTCGCCACCACCCACCCCCACCACCACCTCCTCCTCA
>NZ_JBFAQU010000064.1:0-2399 GCF_040678915.1 Micromonospora sp. NPDC049257 | reverse complement strand
AGGACGGTTTGGAGGTGTTTGCGGTCGGAGTCGATGGTGCGGGCGACGAAGGTGGCTTCGGCTCCGAGGGCGAGGGAGAGGGGGTTGAAGGGGGCGTCGGCGGATCCGGCGGGGGTGGATTTGGTGATTTTGCCGGTTTCGCTGGTGGGGGAGTATTGGCCTTTGGTGAGGCCGTAGATGCGGTTGTTGAATAGCAGGATGGTGATGTTGACGTTGCGGCGTAGGGCGTGGATGAGGTGGTTACCGCCGATGGAGAGGGCGTCGCCGTCGCCGGTGACGACCCAGACGGACAGGTCGGGGCGGGTGACGGACAGTCCGGTGGCGATGGCGGGGGCGCGGCCGTGGATGGAGTGCATCCCGTAGGTGTTCATGTAGTAGGGGAAGCGGGATGAGCAGCCGATGCCGGAGATGAAGACGGTGTTTTCGCGGGGGATGTTGAGTTCGGGCATGAATTGTTGGATGGCGGCGAGGATGGCGTAGTCGCCGCAGCCGGGGCACCAGCGGACTTCCTGGTCGGATTTGAAGTCTTTGGTGGTGAGTTTCACGGCGACGGGTTCAGGCATTTTTGCAGACCTCTTCCAGCATCGTCTCCAGTTCGGCGGCGGTGAAGGGTAGGCCGCGGACCTGGTTGTAGGCGATCGCGTCGATCAGGTATCGGGCGCGGATGATCTGGGCGAGTTGGCCGAGGTTCATCTCGGGGATGACGACGCGGTCGTAGGTGGCCAGGACGTCGCCGAGGTTGGCCGGTAGGGGGTTGAGGTGGCGCAGGTGGGCTTGGGCGATGGGTTGGCCGTGGTGGCGCAGGGTGCGGCAGGCGGCGCCGATGGGTCCGTAGGTGGAGCCCCAGCCGAGCACGAGGGTCCGGGCGGTGCCGTCGGGGTCGTCGACGTCGAGGTCGGGCACGGGGATGGCCTGGATGCGGGCGGCGCGGGTGCGGACCATGTAGTCGTGGTTGGCGGGGTCGTAGGAGATGTCGCCGGTCTTGTCGGCTTTCTCCAGTCCACCGATGCGGTGTTCGAGGCCGGGGGTGCCGGGGACCGCCCAGGGGCGGGCGAGGGTGTCGGGGTCGCGTAGGTAGGGCAGGAACGTGACGCCGTCGTCGTGGTTGGGTGCGGTCGCGAAGTCGACGCGTAGGTCGGGTAGATCCTGCACGTCGGGTAGGAGCCAGGGTTCGGAGCCGTTGGCGACGTAGTTGTCCGACAGCAGGATCACCGGGGTGCGGTAGGTGACCGCGATGCGGGCGGCTTCGAGGGCGGCGTGGAAGCAGTCCGAGGGTGACTTCGCGGCGATCACCGCGACGGGGGCTTCACCGTGGCGGCCGTGTAGGGCCATGTTCAGGTCGGCCTGTTCGGTTTTCGTGGGTAGCCCGGTGGAGGGGCCGGCGCGTTGGACGTCGACGATGACCAGGGGTAGTTCCAGGGCGACGGCCAGGGAGATCGTCTCGGATTTCAGGGCGACACCGGGGCCGCTGGTCGTGGTCACCCCCAACGCGCCGCCGTAGGAGGCGCCGAGGGCGGCGCCGACCGCGGCGATCTCGTCTTCGGCCTGCATGGTGACCACACCGAGTTTCTTGTGTTTCGACAACTCGTGCAGGATGTCCGACGCCGGGGTGATCGGGTACGCGCCGAGGAACACCGGCAGACCGGACCGGACCCCGGCCGCGACCAGACCGAGGGACAGGGCGGCGTTGCCGGTGATGTTGCGGTACGTGCCCGGCAGCATCTTCGCGGGTTTCACCTCGTACCGTACGGAGAAACTGTCGGTGGTCTCGCCGTAGTTCCAGCCCGCCCGGAACGCGGCGATGTTCGCCGCGACGAGATCCGGACGCTTGGCGAACTTCCGTTCCAGGAACCGTAGCGTCGAGTCGTACGGGCGGGAGTACATCCACGACAACAACCCCAACGCGAACATGTTCTTCGCCCGCTCGGCGTCTTTCTTCGACACCGACAACTCCGCCAACGCCCCGACGGTCATCGACGTCAACGCCACCGGATGCACCACGAACCCATCCAGGGTGTCATCGTCGAGAGGACTGACCGCGTAACCGACCTTGACCAGGTTCCGGCGGGTGAACTCATCGGTGTTCACGATGATGTCCGCACCCCGACGAAGATCCCCCAGATTCGCCTTCAACGCCGCCGGATTCATCGCGACGAGAACGTTCGGCGCGTCACCCGGCGTCAGGATGTCATAGTCAGCGAAATGCACCTGGAAACTCGACACCCCCGGCAACGTCCCCGCCGGCGCCCGAATCTCCGCCGGGAAATTCGGCAACGTCGAAATATCATTCCCCAACTGCGCCGTCTCCGAGGTGAACCTGTCCCCCGTCAACTGCATCCCATCACCCGAGTCACCCGCAAACCGGATCACCACCCGGTCCAACTGACGGATCTGCTTGG
>NZ_JBFAQU010000063.1:0-2656 GCF_040678915.1 Micromonospora sp. NPDC049257 | reverse complement strand
CCCCCCACACCCTCCACACCACCCTCACCGCCAAAATCGACACCACCCACACCCTCCACACCGCACTCCAACACCACCCCGACGTCACCCTCGTCACCTACAGCAGCGCCGCCGCGACCATGGGGAACCCGGGCCAGGCCAACTACGGCGCGGCCAACGCCTTCCAGGACGCCCTCGCCCACCACCGCCACCGCAACGGCCTGCGCGCCACCGCCATCGGGTGGGGGCTCTGGGACACCACCAGCGGAATGGCCGGCGGTCTCGGGCGGGCCGAACTCGATCGGATCGCCGCTGCCGGCGTCCTGCCGATCGAGGTGGAGCAGGGACTCGCCGCCCTCGACGCCGCCCTCGACATCGACCGCCCGACGGTCCTGCCGGTACGACTGAACCTGGGCGCGTTCGCCGCCCGGGACGCCGTACCGCCGATGCTGAGCAGGCTGGTCCGGCCCGCCCGGCGGCGGGCGGCGGCGGCGACCGACGCCACCGGCCACCTGGCCCAGCGGCTGGCCGGGCAGACCCCGCAGGAGCAGACCGCGTTCCTGTCCGACCTGGTACGTGCCGAGGTGGACGTGGTCCTCGGTCGCACCGACGGTGAACCGGTCGACCCGCAGCGGCCCTTCCGGGAGCTGGGTGTGGACTCGCTGACGGCCGTCGAACTGCGCAACCGGCTCGTCGCCGCGACCGGCATCACGCTCGCCGCGACCGCGGTCTTCGACCACCCCACCCCGGCCGCGCTGGCGGAACACCTGCGTACCGTCGTCGCCGGGCCGGACGGCGCGGCACCGGTGACGCCGACGACCCGCACCGCCGTCGCGGTAGCCGACGACCCGGTCGCCATCATCGCCATGTCCTGCCGGTTCCCGGGCGGCGTCGCCAGCCCGGAACACCTGTGGCGGGTGGTCGCCGACGGCGTCGACACCATCGGCGACTTCCCCACCGACCGGGGCTGGAACGTGGACGACCTGTACGACCCCGACCCGGCCGCCGTCGGCCGGACCTACACCCGGCAGGGCGGGTTCCTGCGCGACGCCGACACGTTCGACGCGGACTTCTTCGAGATCAGCCCCCGTGAGGCGGCGGCGATGGACCCGCAGCAGCGGCTGCTGCTGGAGACCTCGTGGGAGGCCATCGAGGCGGCTGGCGTCGACCCGGCGGAACTGCGCGGCAGCGACACCGGCGTATTCGTCGGCGTCATCACCAGCGACTACGTCACCCGGCTGGGCCACACCCCGGCCGGCGTCGAAGGGCACGTCTCCACCGGCACCACCACGAGCGTCGCCTCCGGCCGCATCGCCTACACCCTCGGCCTGGAGGGGCCGGCCATCACGGTCGACACCGCCTGCTCGTCGTCGCTGGTCGCCCTGCACCTCGCCGCCGGGTCACTGCGTACCGGCGAGTGCTCGCTGGCCCTGGTCGGCGGGGCCACCGTGATGGCCGGGCCGGTCAACTTCGTCGAGTTCAGCCGGCAGCGGGCGCTGTCGGTGGACGGCCGCTGCAAGGCGTTCTCATCCTCCGCCGACGGCACGGGCTGGGGCGAGGGCGTCGGCGTGATCATGTTGGAGCGGTTGTCGGACGCCCGGCGGAACGGGCACCCCGTCCTGGCTCTGGTGCGGGGTAGTGCGGTGAATCAGGACGGTGCGTCGAATGGTTTGACGGCTCCGCATGGTCCGTCGCAGGAGCGGGTGATTCGTCAGGCGTTGGCGAGTGCGGGGTTGTCGGCGGGTGAGGTGGATGTGGTGGAGGCGCATGGTACGGGGACGAGGTTGGGTGATCCGATCGAGGCGCAGGCGTTGTTGGCGACGTATGGTCGGGAGCATTCCGCGGAGCGTCCGCTGTTCCTCGGCTCCCTGAAGTCGAACGTCGGCCACACCCTCGCCGCCGCCGGAGTGGCCGGCGTGATCAAGATGGTGCTGGCGATGCGGGCCGGGGTGATGCCGAAGACGCTGCACGTCGACGAGCCGACCACGCACGTGGACTGGTCGTCGGGTGCGGTGGAGCTGCTCACCGAGGCGCGGCCGTGGGAGGGCGGGCGTCCCCGCCGGTCGGCCGTCTCCTCGTTCGGTATGAGCGGCACCAACGCGCACGTGATCCTGGAGTCGGTGCCGGAGCCGGTCGTGGTTACGGGCGACGAGCCGGTGGGGCCGGTGCCGTTGGTGTTGTCGGCGCGGTCGGTGGAGGCCCTGCGGGCGCAGGCGGTGCGGTTGGCGGGTTTTCTGGGTGGTGTTGGTGGTGGGGTGTCGTTGTCGGATGTGGCGTGGACGTTGGCGGGTCGTGCTGGGTTTGCGCATCGTGCGGTGGTGGTGGGTAATTCTCGGGCGGAGTTGGTTGCGGGTTTGACGGCGTTGGGTTCTGGCGCGGATTTCGTGTCGTCTCCGATTCCGACTTCGACCACGTCTCCGGATGCGGCTCCGACTGCGGATTCGGTTCCTGCTTCGGTATCGGTTTCGGGTTCGTCTTTGGTTCCGGTTCCGGTTCCGGTTCCGGTTCCGGTTTCTGTTCCGGTTTCGGGTTTGGTTCCGGGTTCGGGTGTGGTGTTGTCGTCGGGTGTGGTGTCGGGTGGTGTGGTGTCGGGTGGGACGGTGTTTGTGTTTCCGGGTCAGGGGTCTCAGTGGTGGGGTATGGGTCGGGAGTTGTGGGAGTGTGATGCTGTTTTTCG
>NZ_JBFAQU010000062.1:0-2742 GCF_040678915.1 Micromonospora sp. NPDC049257 | reverse complement strand
GCGGGACAGGTCCAACTCGACCTCGCGCAGCGCCCGTTGCACCCAGGCGCGGGCCGCGTTCGGCTCGTCGTTGCCGGGGCTGCGCCAGTGTTGCCCGCGGGCCGCGCCGCCGGACGCCCGGCTGCCGGTGGGTCAGCCGCGTCGGGCGGCGGCCCGCTCGGCGTCGGCCTTCATCCGGGCGGCCCGGTCGAGGTCGGCCTGCGAGACGGCGGCGACCGAACCGAAGATGCTGACCGCCTGGTAGTACGTCCAGGCGAGGCTGGTGCAGGCCGGGCGGACGACTGAGTTGTAGGTGGCGCAGACCCGCTTGAGGTCCTCGTAGAAGGCGCTGTCCAGGCGGGCCTTGTTGGCCGAGAAGATCCCCATCGCCTTGTGGTTGCGGTAGCCGAAGTCGTGCCGGTAGCAGGAGAGGTTGAAGGTGAAGCCGAGCGGGTTGTCCGGGCTGGACGAGCAGTAGTCGGTGGACCAGTCGAAGCCGTAGTCCGCCCAGGCGGCCTGGTTGAGGCGACCGGAGTTCCAGGCGTTGTAGCTGCTGGCGCTGGTCTGGGTCCAGCTGCTCAGCACGCTGAGCTTTTGCGAGGTGCTCACCGCGGCGGATGCGGGTGAGCCGACGCCGAGCACGCTGAGCAGGGCGAACGTGCCGGCGGCGAGGGCGGTGGCGAGACGACGGGACAAGTTTTCCTCCGCGGGATGGGCGGTACGGTGTGTCACCGGTTGGTCACCGGAGTTAGATCAGTCTCGATCAATGTCCCGTCGGTGGGGCGTGGTGGAGGCGACGTATTGGTGACATACGTCGAAACAGACGAATGCCCCGGGTGCCGGAGCACCCGGGGCGTCCGAGGACGATCAGCGCACCACCCGCGCCGACGAGGCGGCACTCTCGTTCCACGACCGGTCCAGCGCGGTCACCTGGTAGGTGTACGCCCGACCCGGCTCGGCGGTGCCGTCCACCCAGGACTGCGGCTGCCCCGGGGCGGCCCGGACCGTGCCGACCAGGTGTGCCGCGTCGGCCCGCCCGCACCCCTCGACCGGGCCGGGCCCGTCGAAGCGGTAGACCGCGTACGACGTGGCGGTGCCGAGCTGGCCCGTCCCGTCGGCCGGCTGCCGCCAACGCAGACGTACCCCCTCGGTGGTCCGCTCGGCCCGGGTGAGTGCCGGACGCAGCAGCGGCTTGGCCGGCAGGTGCGCCATGGTCGGCACCAGCGCCGGACGGGAGTAGTGCGCGGCGGCGTAACGGCTCGTCGCGCCGAGCCGGTCGGCCCGCACCTGCACCGCCGAGAAGTGCACGTTGCCGAGCACCTCCGGGTACGCCCGGTTCAGCGTCAGGTGGTCCGACAGTTCCTGCGGGTTCATCCAGTACGTGCCGTAGGCCGGGTCGCCGCTCTTGTAGTCCGCCTGGCCGATGTAGAGCTGCACCCGGGTGCCGCGTACCGTCTGCGCCCACCAGGGCACCAGTCGGGCGTAGTCGGCGGCCGGATACTGGCCGATGTACCAGTAGAGCTGCGGCACGACGTAGTCGATCCACTCCTGCTTGACCCACCTGCGGGTGTCGGCCGAGATGATGTCGTACGACTGGCTGCCGGTGGTGTCCGAGCCGTCCGGGTCGGCGCTGGCGTTGCGCCAGATGCCGAACGGGCTCACCCCGAACTTCACCCACGGCTTGACCGCCTTGACCCTGACCCCCATTTCCTGGATCAGCAGGTCGATGTTGTCCCGCCGCCAGGCCGCCCGGTCGGTGAACCCTCGGTGGTACGCGGCGAACGTCGCATCGTCCGGCACCGGGTACGTGCCGCTCGGGTACGGGTAGAAGTAGTCGTCGAAGTGCACGCCGTCGATGTCGTACCGGCGGACCGCGTCGAGTATCGCGGTCTGGACGAACTCACGGACCTGCGGGACGCCCGGGTCGTAGTAGAGCCGGCTGCCCGCGACGCCGGCCGGCGGGTAGGCGAAGGTCCACTCCGGATGCTGCCGGGCCGGATGGTCCGGGGCGAGCTGTCCCAGGTCGGCACCCGCGCCCCCGGGTGCCGGCATGGAGATCCGGTACGGGTTGAACCAGGCGTGGAACTCCAGGTTCCGCAGGTGTGACTCGGCGACCAGGAAGGCCAGCGGATCCCAGCCCGGGTCCTGCCCCCGCACCCCGGTCAGGTACTCCGACCACGGCTCGTACGGCGACGGCCAGAACGCGTCGGCGGTCGGCCGGACCTGCACCACCACCGCGTTGTGGTGCAGTCGCTGCGCCAGGTCGAGCCAGCCCCGGTACTCCGCCTGCTGGGCGGCGATCCGGTCCGGGGCGGTACGGGAGGCTGCGCTCGGCCAGTCGATGTTCACCACCGACGAGATCCACATCGCCCGGAACTGCCGCTTCGGCACCGCCGGATCGACCGCACAGACGACACCACCCCCGCCGACGGTGCCGCCCCCGCCGCCGAACCCGGCCCCGGCCGCGTCGACCGCCCCCACCGGCCCGCCCCACCCCACTCCGCCGACCAGCCCCAGTATCAACCCCACCACACCGACCCGAGCCACCTTCACACTCCACATCCCTTCACCATCTCCCCATCCCACCCCCCACCCCCACCTCGCCTCGTCCCGGCTCGCCTCGTCCCACCTCGTCCCGCCCCCGGTGATCAAGAGGTTTGCGTCATCCAGCGCGCGAAAGTTGACGTAAACCTCTTGATCACCGGGGCGAGGGGTGGGGTGGCAGGGCCGCCGCCGGGCCACCCCACGCAGGTCCGCCAGCGT
>NZ_JBFAQU010000061.1:0-3487 GCF_040678915.1 Micromonospora sp. NPDC049257 | reverse complement strand
GGTTGACCGCGCTGCCCCGGATGACCGCGAGGACGGGTCGTCCGGCCCGGCGGGCGTCGGACAACCGCTGCACCACCACCACACCCACACCCTCGCCCCAACCGGTGCCGTCCGCGGACGAGGAGAACGCCTTGCACCGGCCGTCGGGCGCCAGGCCACGCTGGCGGCTGAACTCCACGAAGGTGGTCGGGGTGGCCATCACCGCGACCCCACCCACGAGCGCCGTCGAGCACTCCCGCTTACGCAGCGACTGGGCGGCCAGGTGCAACGCGACCAGCGACGACGAGCAGGCGGTGTCCACCGACAGGGCCGGCCCCTCCAGGCCGAGCGTGTAGGCGATCCGGCCCGAGGCGAGGCTCGCGAGGCTGCCGTTGGCGACGTAACCCTCGAAGCTCTTCGGCGCCGGTCGTAACCGGGAGCCGTAGTCGTTGTACATCACCCCGACGAAGACGCCGGTGTCGGTGCCGCGCAACGCGTCCGGCGCGATACCCGCCCGCTCCACCGCCTCCCACGACGTCTCCAACAACAACCGCTGCTGCGGATCCATCGCCAACGCCTCACGCGGCGAGATCCCGAAGAACTCCGCGTCGAACCCACCCGCCTCGTGCAGGAAACCACCCTGCCGCGTGTACGACCGACCCACCGCGTCCGGATCAGGATCGTAGAGACCCTCCAGATCCCACCCCCGACCCTGCGGAAAATCACCCACCGCGTCGCGACCCTCGACCACCAGATCCCACAACTGCTCCGGCGAGACCACCCCACCAGGAAAACGACACGCCATACCCACGATCGCGATCGGCTCCCGATCCTGCTCCTCCACCTCGGCGAGGCGGGCGCGGGTCTGCCGCAGATCGACGGTGGCGCGCTTGAGGTACTCACGGAACTTGTCTTCGGAGTTCGACACGGGACAGGCCTTTCCGGGTGCCAGGGATGCGGGAACCCGGCCCACGCGCCCGGTGGGCGGGCTGTCGAGCGAAGCGGGAATCAGTCCCGCTCGTGCACGGAGATGGCGTTGCTCGGGCAGTGCCGGGCGGCGGTCCGGGCCTCCTCGTACCGGTCCGCCGTCGGCTCGACGACCAGCACCACGGCGATGCCGTCCTCCTCGCGCTGGTCGAACAGGTCGGGGGCGGCGAGCACACACTGGCCCGAGCAGCAGCACTGCTCCTCGTCCACGGTCAGGCGCAGGAAACTCACCAGGTCACCTCCAGGGAGTGCAGGCCGTAGACGGTGGCCTCCTTGAACGGCTGCTCCTCGGGGGAGGTCAGCAGCTTCATGGCGGGCAGCCGGGCCAGCACCGTGTCGTAGACGATCTCGAGTTCGGCGCGGGCCAGGTTCTGCCCGAGGCACTGGTGCACGCCGTAACCGAAGGCGACGTGGCCGCGGACGCCGCGCCGGAAGTCGATGGTGCCCGGGTCGGCGAAGACGTCGCCGTCGTGGTTGGCAGCGGCGGCGGAGGCGACGAAGCCCTCACCGGCGCGCACCCGGTCCGCGCCGAGGTCGATGTCGGCCAGCGCGACCCGGGCGGTGGGGTAGTCGACGATGCTGAAGTAACGCAGCAGCTCCTCGACGGCGTTCGGGGTCAGGGTGGGATCGTCGGTCAGCTGCGTCGCGAGCCGCTCGTCCCGCAGCAGCGCGAGCAGGCCGAGCGAGATCATGCTCGCGGTGGTCTCGTGCCCGGCGAGCAGCAGCAGCATCGCGAACCCGGTGAGCAGCTCGTGGTCGTAGCAGTCCGCCGCCCGGTACTTCACCGACAGGCGACCCAGCAGGTCGTCGTCCGGATTGCCGTCCTTGCTGCTGACCAGGTCCCCGAGGAAGGCGCGGAGCGCACCGAACGACTCCTGCCGCTGCTGCGGGGTGCTGGCCCGGGCCAGCAACACCTCCGTGTGCCCCTGGAAGACCTCGCGGGAGCCGTACGGGACGCCGAGCAGCTCGCAGATGACCAGGGAGGGGACCGGCAGGGCCAGCTCCCGTACCAGGTCCACCGGGCGGGTCCCGATCGCCAGCAGCACGTCGATCCGGTCGTCGACGATCTGCTGGATGCGCGGCCGCAGCTGCCGGATCCGGTGCACGGTGAACTCCGCGGCCACCATCCGCCGGTGCAGCGAGTGCTCCGGCTGGTCCATCGAGAGCAGGAAGCCCTTCTGCGCGAAGGCCTGCACGTTGGCGACGGTCGCCGGGAAGCCGGGGTGGGCCCGGTTGGCACTGGTGGCGGGGTGGCCGAGCAGCGTGCGGACGTACTCGTGGCTGGTGGCCAGCCACGCCGTGTTGCCGTCCTGGAGGGTCACCCGGGACAGCGGCCGGGCGGCCCGCAGCTCGGCGTACTCGCGTGGTGGGGAGAACGGGCAGGTACGGGGCATGGGGAATGCCGGTGCGCCCGGAACGCCGTCTTCGGTCATGCCGGGAACCTAGGGACGGACTCTAAATTCACCCTTACCCGCGCCCGTCAGCCCCCGGTTTCCCCGCTCCGAGCAGGCGATTTAGAGCCCTGATAGGGCGATCTAAGTACGTACGCGGACAGTCCTGTGTAGTCCGATGGGTCTGCTCTCTTCAGACCCGCGACCCCCAGGGGGATGGCCCGCGATGGCAAACGAAGACAAGCTCCGTGAGTACCTCAGGCGGGTCACCACCGACCTGCAGCAGACCCGACGCCGACTGGCCGAGGTCGAGGGTGCCGACCGGGAGCCGATCGCGATCGTGGGTATGGCGTGTCGTTTTCCTGGTGGGGTGGTCTCGCCGGAGCAGTTGTGGGATCTGGTGGTCGAGGGTCGCGACGCGGTGGGTGATTTTCCGCAGGGTCGGGGGTGGGATCTGGAGGGTCTCTACGATCCTGATCCGGACGCGGTGGGTCGGTCGTACACGCGGCAGGGTGGTTTCCTGCACGAGGCGGGTGGGTTCGACGCGGATTTCTTCGGGATCTCGCCGCGTGAGGCGTTGGCGATGGATCCGCAGCAGCGGTTGTTGTTGGAGACGTCGTGGGAGGCGGTGGAGCGGGCGGGTATCGCGCCGGACGCGTTGCGCGGCACCGACACCGGCGTCTTCGTCGGCGCGATCCCGCAGGACTACGCGCCCGACGTCCGTGCCGTGCCGGCCGAGGCCGAGGGGTACGTCGGCTCCGGCGTGCTGACCAGCGTGGCCTCCGGCCGGATCTCCTACACCCTCGGATTGGAGGGGCCGGCGTTGTCGGTGGACACCGCCTGCTCGTCGTCGCTGGTGGCGTTGCACCTGGCGGTCCAGTCCCTGCGCCGGGGGGAGTGCTCGATGGCACTGGCCGCCGGCGTGACGGTGATGTCCGCGCCGCGGTTGTTCATCGAGTTCAGCCGGCAGCGCGGGCTGTCCCGCGACGGCCGCTGCCGGGCCTTCGCCGCCGGGGCCGACGGGACCGGGTTCTCCGAGGGTGTGGGTGTGGTGGTGGTGCAGCGGTTGTCCGACGCCCGCCGGGCCGGACGACCCGTCCTCGCGGTCATCCGGGGCAGCGCGGTCAACC
>NZ_JBFAQU010000060.1:0-3669 GCF_040678915.1 Micromonospora sp. NPDC049257 | reverse complement strand
CGAAAACTCCACAAACGTCTCCGGCGTCGCCATCACCGTCACCCCACCAGCCAACGCCAGATCACACTCACCCGACCGCAACGCCTGACCCGCCAGATGCATCGCCACCAACGACGACGAACACGCCGTGTCGACCGACACCGCCGGCCCCTCCAAGCCGAACGTGTACGCCACCCGGCCGGTGACGATGCTGCCGGAGCTGTGCCCGGAGACGTAGTCGTGGTACATCACCCCGGCGAACACACCGGTGGACGAGCCGCGCAGGGTTCCCGGGTCGATGCCGGCCCGCTCGAAAGCCTCCCAGGACGTCTCCAGCAGCAACCGTTGCTGCGGGTCCATGATCACCGCTTCACGGGGGGAGATGCCGAAGAAGACCGGGTCGAACTGGGCGGCATCGGTGAGGAATCCACCCTTGTCCACGTAGGTGGTGTCGGGGCGGGTGCTCGTCGGGTCGTAGAGCCGGGCCAGGTCCCAACCCCGATCGGTCGGGAAGCCGTCGACGGCGTCGGTGCCCTCGGCGACGAGCCGCCACAGGTCCTCCGGCGAGGTGATACCGCCGGGGTAGCGGCAGGCCATCCCGACGATCGCCACCGGCTCGTCGGCGACGGTCGTGGCGGTCTGCCGCACGGCGTCGGTGTCGTCCGGGCCGGCGATCTCGCTGAGCAGGTGCCGGGCCAGGTCACGCGGGGACGGGTAGTCGAAGATCAGGGTGGCGGGCAGCCGCAGGCCGGTGCTGACGGCGAGCCCGTTGCGCAGTTCCACGGCGGTGAGCGAGTCGAAGCCCAGCTCCTGGAACGCGCGGCCGGCGTCGATCCGCTCGGCGGAGGCGTGCCCGAGCACCGTGGCCACCTGGCTGAGGACCAGGGCGGTCGCGGCGCGCTCACGCTCCTCGGTGGAGAGCACGGCGAGGTCCGCCGCCCACCCGGTCGCGGCGCTCCCCGTGGCGGCGCGGGCGGCCGTGCGCCGGGCCGGGCGGACCATACCGTGGAACGGCAACGGCAGGTCGTCGCCGAGGGCACGCAGGGCGGCCAGGTCGAGCCGGGCCGGCACCGCAGTCGGGTACGGGTTGGCGACGCCCGCGTCGAGCAGGGCCAACCCGTCGGCGGTGGCCAACGGCAGCACCCCACCCCGGGACATCCGCTCCCGGTCGGCGTCGGCGAGCCCTTCGGTCATCGCCGAACCCTCACCCCACAACCCCCACGCCAACGACACCGCCGGCAACCCGGCCATCCGACGGGACACCGCCAATGCGTCCAAGAACGCGTTCGCCGCCGCGTAGTTGCCCTGCCCCGGCGCACCCAGCACCCCGGACAGCGAGGAGAACAGCACGAACGCCGACAGGTCCCGACCCCGGGTCAGCTCGTCGAGCAGCCATGCCGCGTCCACCTTGGGGCGCAGCACCGCGGAGAGTCGGGCGGCGGACAGCGACGACACCACGCCGTCGTCCAGCACCCCGGCGGTGTGCACCACCGCCGACAGGTCGGGGTGGCCGTCGACCAGGGCGGTGACCTGGGCCCGGTCGGCCACGTCGGCGGCGACCAGGTCGACCTGCGCACCGGCCCCGGTCAGCTCCGCGACCAGGTCGTCGGCGCCCTGCGCGGCGGGGCCCCGGCGGGACACCAGCAGCAGCCGGGTCACCCCGTGCGTCGTCACCAGGTGCCGGGCCACCGCCGCGCCGAGCGCACCTGTCGCACCGGTGACCAGCACCGTGCCGGTGCCGTAGAGCGGGGCGTCCGGGATGGACGGTTCGATGATCTGCCGGGTGAGCCGGGGCACCGAGACGACACCGTCGCGGACCCGTACCTGCGGCTCACCGGTCGCCACCGCCACGGTGAGGGAGCCGGACACGTCCGCATCCGGGTCGGTGTCGACCAGCAGCAGCCGGTCGGGGTTCTCGGCCTGCGCGGAGCGGAGCAACCCCCACACGGCCGCCCCGGTCGGGTCGGTCCCGTCGTCGCCGACGGCGCGGCGGGTGAGCACCGCCAGCCGGTGGGTGTCGGGGCCGGCCAGCCACTCCTGCACCAGGCCGAGCACCCGGTTCACCTCGTCGTGCACCGCCTCCGGGCCGGTGACGTCCCCGGCACCGCCAGCGGTCAGCACGAGCAGCTCGGGGGTGGACGTCGCCGGCCCCTGGGCGCCGGCGTCGGCGGCAGGGTCAGCCGGGCCCGCCGGGTCGGCGGGGACCGGTGCGGTGCCGGTGGCCGGGACAGCCGGGTGGTAGGCCCAGTGCGGGGTGGGCGTGGCCGTGGGGGTGCCGATCTCCTGCCAGGTCAGGTCGAACAGCGCGTCGGCGACCCCGCCGGGGCGGGTGACCTGGACGGGCCGCAGCACCAGCGAGTCGACGGTGGCGACGGGGGCACCGACGGCGTCGGCGACCGCCACCCGTACCCCGGAGCCGACCGGGGTGAGCCGGACCCGGACGCCGGCCGCGCCGGTGGCGTGCAGGGTGAGACCGGACCAGGCGAACGGCAACCCCCGGAAGGTGTCACCGTCGGCGAAGCCGAGGGCGTGCAGGCCGGCGTCGAGCACGGCGGGGTGCAGGCCGAACCCGTCGGCGTCCACCCCCTCCGGCAGGGCGACCTCGGCAAAGAACTCGTCGCCGCGCCGCCAGACCCGGCGCAGGCCCCGGAACACCGGGCCGTAGACCAGGCCGCCGGTCGCCAGGTGGTGGTAGAGGTCGTCGGTGGGCACCGCTTCCGCACCGGCGGGCGGCCACTCGGTGAGGGCGGTCCCGGTGGTACGCCGACCGGCGGCGAGCACCCCGCTGGCGTGCCGGGTCCACGGGGCGTCGGTGTCGGCGCTGCGGGCGTACACCTGGAGGGTGCGGGTGTGGCCGGTGTCGGCGGGGCCGACGACGACCTGGAGCTGCACGCCGCCGCGTTCGGGCAGCACCAGCGGGGCTTCGATGGTGAGTTCGTCGACGGTTTCGGCGCCGACCTGCGCGCCGGCGTGCAGGGCGAGGTCAACGTAGCCGGTGCCGGGGAAGACCACCGCGCCGGCCACGGCGTGGTCGGCGAGCCACGGGTGCCGGTCTAGGGAGAGCCGGCCGGTGAGGACGGCCCCGTCGGCGTTGGCGAGGGTGACGGCCGCGCCCAGCAGCGGGTGGTCGGCGGAGTCCAGACCCATCGCGGTGGCGTCACCGGGGTCGGCCGGGGCGTCCAGCCAGAAGCGTTGGTGTTGGAAGGCGTAGGTGGGCAGGTCGACGGTCCGGCCGCCCGGGTTGACGGCCGCCCAGTCGAGGTCGACACCGCTGATCCACGCCTGCGCCATCCCGGCCGCGTACGCCTCGACCTGCTCACGCTTGCGGCGCTGCAACGCGATCGCGGTGGCGTCCTCGACGCAGTCGGCGACCATCGCGGTCAGCACACTGTCCGGCCCGATCTCCACGAACCGGGTGACACCCCGGGCCGCGAGGGCGGCGACCGCGTCGGCGAACCGGACCGTGCCCCGCACCTGACCCTGCCAGTACCCGACCGAGCCGAGTTCCTCGTCGGTGACGAGGTCACCGGTCGCGGTCGACACCAGCGGAACACCCGCCGGATTGGCGGTGACCCCGGCGAGGACCTGCCCGTACTCGGCCAGCATCGGGTCCATCAAATGCGAATGGAACGCATGCGACACCCGCAACCGACGCGTCTTCACCTCAAGACGAGCCTCCAACGCCGCGAC
>NZ_JBFAQU010000059.1:0-3990 GCF_040678915.1 Micromonospora sp. NPDC049257 | reverse complement strand
ACGGAACAACGCCACCTCAACCGCGAACAACGCCGGCTGCGTCCACCCCGTCTGATCCAACACACCACCCGGGTCGGTGAACATCACCTCCCGCAGATCACCACCCAGCAACGACCCGAACGCCACACACACCTCATCCAACGCAGCAGCGAACACCGGGAAAGCCGCCGCCAACTCGCGACCCATCCCGACCCGCTGCGCACCCTGACCGGTGAACAACACCGCCGTACGACCGCCGGTCACCCGACCTGACAGGCCGCTGCCCGAGGTCAGGGCCTCCAGGGAGGCGGCCAGCTCGGCGGCCGTACCGCCGACGGCGACGGCCCGGTGGTCCAGGGCCGCCCGACCGGCGGACAACGAGTGCCCCACGTCGACCGGCCGTTCCTCGGTGCGGAAGTCCCGCAGGCGGGCGGCCTGCTCGGCCAGCGCACCGGCGGACCGGGCGGACAGCGGCCAGAGCACCACCGGCGGCTCGGGGATCGCGGCCGGTGCGGTGGGCCCGGCCGGCGGGGCCTCCTCGACGATCACGTGCGCGTTGGTGCCGCTGATGCCGAACGACGACACCCCGGCGCGGCGGGGGCGGTCCCCGGCCGGCCAGTCGACCGGCTCGGTGAGCAGCCGTACGTCGCCGGCCGCCCAGTCGACCTGCCGGGACGGCGTCTCGGCGTGCAGGGTGCGCGGCAGGGTGCCGTGCCGCATCGCCATCACCATCTTGATCACACCGGCCATGCCGGCGGCGGCCTGGGCGTGACCCATGTTGGACTTGATCGAGCCGAGCCACAGGGGGCGGTCCCGGTCCCGACCGTAGGTGGCGAGCAGCGCCTGCGCCTCGATCGGGTCACCGAGGGTGGTACCGGTGCCGTGTGCCTCGACCGCGTCGACCGCGTCGGGGGTGATCCGGGCGTTGGCCAGCGCCGCCCGGATCACCCGCTGCTGGGCCGGCCCGTTCGGCGCGGTCAACCCGTTCGACGCACCGTCCTGGTTCACCGCCGAACCCCGGATCAGCCCATAGACGCGGTGCCCGTTGCGCTGCGCGTCGGAGAGCCGTTCCAGCATCAGCACCCCGACGCCCTCGGCCCAGCCGGTGCCGTCGGCGTCGTCGGAGAACGACTTGCACCGGCCGTCCGGGGCGAGCCCCCGTTGCCGGCTGAACGCCACGAACGGGGTGGGGTTCGACATCACCAGCACCCCACCGGCGACGGCGGTCGCGCACTCCCCGGCCCGCAGCGCCTGGCTGGCGAGGTGCAGTGCGACGAGCGACGAGGAACACGCCGTGTCGATGGTCATCGACGGCCCCTCGAACCCGAACGCGTACGACACCCGGCCGGAGATCACCGACGCGGAACTGCCGGTGCTCAGGTACGCCTCCGACTCGGCGGGGGCGAGACCGAGCAGGTCACCGTAGTCCTGGGCGCCGGAGCCGACGAACACCCCGACGGGGCTGCCACGCAACGCCTCCGGGTCCATCCCGGCCCGCTCGACCGCCTCCCAGGTGACCTCCAGCATCAGCCGCTGCTGCGGGTCCATGGCGATCGCCTCGCGGGGCGAGATACCGAAGAACTCGGCGTCGAACGCGCCCGCCTCGTAGACGAAACCGCCGGAGCGGACGTAGCTGGTGCCCGGCTGGTCCGGGTCGGCGTCGAAGAGGGCGTCGGAGTCCCAGCCCCGGTCGACGGGGAACGCGCTGATCGCGTCGGTGCCGCTGTCGACGAGCCGCCACAGGTCCTCCGGGGACCGGACGCCGCCGGGGTAACGGCAGCTCATCCCGATGATGGCGATCGGCTCGTCGGGGTCGGACCCGCCGACGCCGGACGCGACGGGGGTCGGGGCGGCGGTGCCGACGAGTTCGTCGTACAGGTGGCGGGCCAGCACGGCGGGGGTCGGGTGGTCGTAGACCATGGTGGCCGGCAGGCGCAGCCCGACGGCCGCGCCGAGGGCGTTGCGCAGTTCCACCGCGGTCAGCGAGTCGAACCCGAGTTCCCGGAACGGCCGCTGGACGTCCACGGTGGTCGCCGCGTCGTACCCGAGGACGGCGGCGACCTGGGCGCGGACGGTGTCCAGCAGGTACGGCAGCCGCTCGGCGTCGGGCAGCCCGGCCAGCACGGAGGTGTCGGTGGGCGCGGTCGGGGCGGCGGTGGCCGGGGTCTGCTGGGCCTCGGGGAGCGCGGCGAGCAGCGGCCGGGGCCGGGCCAGGGTGTAGATCGGGGTGAACCGGGCCCAGTCGATGTCGGTGACCACGAGGTGGCTCTCGTCGTGGTCGAGGACCTGCCGCAACGCCCCGAGGGCGAGGCGCGGCTCCATCGGCGGGGTGCCCTGCCGCAGGAGTTGCGCGGTGGCCTCGTCGTCGACCATGCCGCCGCCGCCCCAGGTGCCCCAGGCCACCGAGGTGGCGGTCAGGCCCCGGCGGCGGCGCTGGTGGGCCAACGCATCGAGCCAGGCGTTGCCGGTGCCGTAGGCGGCCTGCCCGGCGCTGCCCCAGACGGCCGCGCCGGAGGCGAACAGCACGAACGCGTCGAGCGGCCGGTCGCCGAGCAGGGCGTCGAGGTGGGTCGCGCCGAGGACCTTGGCCCGGCACACGGCGGCGAAGTCGTCGAGGTCGGTCTCGCCGAGGGGGGCCGGGTCGTAGAGCACCCCGGCGGCGTGGAAGACGGCGGTCAGGTCGACGCCGATCCCGTCGAGCAGCGCGGCGACCGCGTCCCGATCGGCCACGTCGCAGGCGACGACCTGCACGCCGGGCAGGCGGGCGGCCAGGTCGGCGGCGCCGGGGGCGGCGGGGCCACGCCGGCTGGCCAGCACCACCCGCTCGGCGCCCTGGTCGAGGAGCCATTCGGTGAGGTGCGCGCCGATGCCGCCGGTGCCGCCGGTGACGAGCACGGTGCCGGTGGGCGTGTAGCGCCGGTCGGGGCTGCCGGCGACGGGCCAGCGCACCATCCGCCGGGCCAGCACCCCGGCGGTACGCAGGGCGACCTGGTCCTCGCTGCCGTCGGCGAGCACGTCGACGAGCCGGGTGAGGATGTCGGGCGTCCAGTCGGCGGGCAGGTCGACCAGGCCACCCCACCAGCCGGGGTAGTCGAGGGAGAGCACCGTGCCGAGACCCCAGAGGCCGGCCTGTGCGGCGTGCGGCAGGTCCTCGTACCGGTCGACGGCTACCCCGCCGGTGGTCAGGCACCACAGCCGGCCGGTGATGTCGGCGGCGGCGAGGGCCTGCACCAGGCGTACGGTGCCGGTGACCCCGGCGGACAGCCCGGCGTCGTACGGGTCCGGGGTGTCGTCGAGGCCGAGCAGCGAGACGATCCCGCTCGGGGTGCCCCGGCCGGCGAGCGGGTCGGTGCCGGGGAGCAGGTCGGTGCCGGGGAGCTTGGTGACGGTGGCGCCCCGGGTGGCGAGCGCGTCGGCGATGGCGGTGATCCGGGGGTCGTCGGTGAGCGGGTCCGGGGTGACGAGCCACCAGTCGCCGGTGAGTTCCGGCCCGGTGGGCAGGTCGGTGCCCCGCCACACGACCCGGTACCGCCAGTCGTCGGTGACGGTGGCCGGGGCGGCGGTGGGGGCGGCCAGCCAGTACCGCTGCCGGGCGAAGGCGTAGCTGGGCAGGTCGACCTGTCGCGCGCCGGGGTGCACGGCCGTCCAGTCGAGGTCGACGCCGGTGGTCCACGCCTGCGCCATCCCGGTCGCGTACGCGGTGACCTGATCCCGGTCCCGGCGCTGCAACGCGATCGCTGCGGTGTCCTCCACGCAGTCGGCCACCATCGCGGTCAGCACACTGTCCGGCCCGATCTCCACGAACCGGGTCACACCCCGGGCGGCGAGGGCGGCGACCGCGTCGGCGAACCGCACGGTCCCCCGCACCTGACCCTGCCAGTACCCGACCGAACCCAACTCGTCGTCGGTGGCAAGGTCACCGGTCGCGGTCGACACCAGCGGGATACCCGCCGGGTTGGCGGTGACCCCGTCGAGGACCTGCCCGTACTCGGCCAGCATCGGGTCCATCAA
>NZ_JBFAQU010000058.1:0-4430 GCF_040678915.1 Micromonospora sp. NPDC049257 | reverse complement strand
CCACACTCACCAACCCGCTCCGCAAACACCGGAGACGAATCCAACAACTCCACCGCCATCCCCACCCACTGCGAACCCTGCCCCGGGAACACGAACACCGTGCCGCCCTGGAGCACGCCGGGGGCGGTGCCGTTGTCGGCGAACGCCCGCGCCCCGGCGACGAAGTCGCGCCGGTCGCCGACGATCACCGTGCGCCGGTCGAGCAGCGCCCGCCCGGTCGCCAGCGCGTACGCGAGGTCACCGGCCTTGACGGACTCGTCGCCCGCGACGTCGGCCACCCGGGCGGCCTGCTCCCGCAGGGCCTGGTCGGTGCGGGCCGACAGCACCCAGGGCAGCAGCTCCGGCTCGGGAGCGTCGACCGGGGGCTCGTCGGCTGGGGGCGCCTGTTCGAGGATGACGTGGGCGTTGGTGCCGCTGATGCCGAACGACGACACGCCCGCCCGGCGGGGCCGCTCCAGTGCCGGCCACGGCTGCGTCTCGGTGAGCAGCCGGACCGCCCCGGCCGACCAGTCCACCTGCGGGGTGGGCTCGTCCACGTGCAGGGTGCGGGGCAGCACCCCGTTGCGCATCGCCAGCACCATCTTGATCACACCGGCGACGCCGGCCGCGCCCTGGGTGTGGCCGATGTTCGACTTCACCGAGCCGAGCCAGAGCGGCCGGTCCCCGGGCCGTTCCTGCCCGTAGGTGGCCAGCAGCGCCTGCGCCTCGATCGGGTCACCGAGGGTGGTGCCGGTGCCGTGCGCCTCGACGGCGTCCACCTCGGTCGCCGGGATGCCACCGGCCGCCGCCAGGGCCTGCCGGATCACCCGCTGCTGCGAGGGGCCGTTCGGCGCGGTCAACCCGTTGGACGCGCCGTCCTGGTTGATCGCCGAACCCCGTACCACGGCGAGGACGTGGTGACCGTTGCGTTCGGCGTCGGAGAGGCGCTCCAGCAGCAGCATGCCGACACCCTCGGACATCGCCGTGCCGTCCGCGCCGGCTGCGAAGGACTTGCACCGGTGGTCGGTGGCCAGGCCCCGCTGGAGGCTGAACTCGATGAACGTGTCCGGGGTGGACATGACGGTGACGCCACCGGCCAGTGCGAGCGTGCACTCGCCGGAGCGCAGCGCCTGCACGGCCAGGTGGATCGCGACCAGCGACGACGAGCACGCGGTGTCGACGCTGACCGCCGGCCCCTCCAGGCCGAGGGTGTAGGCGATGCGGCCGGACGCGACGCTTGCCATGCTGCCGTTGCCCAGGTAACCGGCGAGTTCCTCGGGCACCTCGGGCAGCCGGCTGGCGTAGTCGTGGTACATGACCCCGGCGAAGACACCGGTGAGGCTGCCGCGCAGCGAGTTCGGGTCGATGCCGGCCCGCTCCAGCGCCTCCCACGAGGTTTCCAGCAGCAACCGCTGCTGCGGGTCCATCGCGACCGCCTCACGCGGGCTGATCCCGAAGAAGTCCGCGTCGAAGTCGGCCGCGTCGTAGAGGAAACCACCCTCCATCGAGTACGTCTTGCCGGGCTTGCCGGGCTCCGGGTCGTACATGCCGACCAGGTCCCAGCCCCGGTCGGTGGGGAACGGGGTGATCGCGTCGGTGCCGTCGGCAAGCAGTCGCCACAGGTCCTCGGGGGTGCGGACCCCGCCGGGGAAGCGGCAGCTCATCGCCACGATGGCGACGGGTTCGTCGTCGGCGACGGGGGTGGCCACGGTCGGGGCCTGCGGGGTGGCCGCGCCGAGGATCCTGGTGTGCAGGTAGTCGGCGAGCGCGGTCGGGTTGGGGTAGTCGAAGACCAGGGTCGCCGGCAGCCGCAGCCCGGTGGCGGTGTTGAGCTTGTTGCGCAGCTCCACGGCGGCCAGCGAGTCGAAGCCGAGTTCCCGGAACGCCCGGGACGGCTCGACGGTGGCCGGGCTGTCGTGGCCGAGCACCCCGGCCACGTTGCCCCGGACCAGGTCGAGCAGGAGCCGCCGCTGGTCGGCGTCGGCGAGGCCGAGCAGTTGCCGGTGCAGTGCCGAACCGCCGACCGGCGTCGGGCCGGTGCCGGCGGCGCGGCGGGCCGGGAGCCGGACCAGGCCCCGGAACAGGGCCGGGAGCTGCTGGCCCTGGGCGCGCAGCGCGGCGGTGTCCAGCCGGATCGGCACCAGCAGCGGCTCGTCGGTGGCGACCGCCGCGTCGAGCAGGGCGAGACCCTGGTCGGTGCTGATCCCGAGCACGCCGGAACGGGCCATCCGGGCCACGTCGGCGTCGCCGAGGTGCGCGGTCATCCCGCTGCGTTCCTCCCAGAAACCCCAGGCCAGGGAGACCGCCGGCAGGCCGAGCGCCCGCCGGTGCGCGGCCAGGGCGTCGACGAAGACGTTCGCGGCGGCATAGTTGCCCTGCCCGGAGCCGTCGACCACGCCGGCGGCCGAGGAGAACAGCACGAACGCGGACAGCTCGCGGTCCCGGGTGAGGTCGTGCAGGTGCCAGGCCGGGGTGGCCTTGGCCCGCCACACGGTGTCGAGCTGCGCGTCGGTGAACGCCGCGACGGTGCCGTCGTCCAACGCGCCGGTGGTGTGCACGACGGCGGTCAACGCCGGGATGCCGTCCAGCAGGGCGGCGACGGCGTCCCGGTCGGCCAGGTCGGCGGCCACCACCTCCACGGAGGCACCCAACGCCACCAACTCGTCCCGCAACTCCACCGCGCCCGGCGCGGTCAACCCACGCCGCGAGGTCAGCACCAGGTCCCGCACCCCGTGCACCTCCACCAGGTGCCGGGCCACCAGCGCGCCCAGCACACCGGTGCCACCGGTCACCAGCACGGTGCCGTCGGCCCGCCACGGCTGCGCCGTGGTGCTCGCGCGCGCCAGACGCGGCACCCGCACCTGACCGTCCCGCAGCGACAACTCCGGCTCACCAGTCCCCACCGCCGCCAGAATCTCCTCCACCGGAGTCTCCGGAACGGCATCCACCAGCACGAACTGACCGGGGTTCTCCGCCTGCGCGGCGCGGACCAGGCCCCAGACCGGGGCGTGGGCCAGGTCGGTGACCTGGTCGGCCGCACCGTCGGTGAGCACCACCAGCCGGGACTCGGCCAACCGGGGGTCGGCCAGCCAGCGCTGGAGCAGCGCGAGCGCCGCACCGACCGCAGCCCGCCCGGCCACCTCGACGTCCCCTACCGGCTCCGCCGTGGTGGCCGGGTCGAGGGCGGCGTCCTGGTGGGTGAGTCGGGCGAGCACCAGCTCCGGTACGTCGTCGGCGAGGTCCTCCAGGTGGGCCCAGGAAGGGGCCGGGGCCGCGGCCACCGGCACGGCGGTCCAGTCGATCCGGTAGAGGTTGCCCTCGGTGGGGGCGGTGGTGAGCTGCACCGGCCGGGACACCAGGGAACCGATCTCGGCGACCGGCGCACCGGTCGGGTCGGTCAGGTGCAGGGTGACCGCATCCGGGCCGGTCGGGGTGACCTTCACCCGCAGGGCGGTGGCGCCCGTCGCGTGCAGCGTCACATCCGTCCAGGCGAACGGCAGATACGGCGGACGACCCACCGGCACCGCCTCACCGATCCCCACCACCTGCAACGCCGCATCCAACAACGCCGGATGCACCCCGAACCGCGACGCCTCACCATGCGCCTCCTCCGGAAGCGCAACCTCAGCAAACACCACCTCACCAACCCGCCAGGCAGCCTGCACCCCCTGGAACACCGGACCATACTCGTACCCCTGCACCACCAGCTCGTCATACAACCCCGCCGTCGGCACCGGCACCGCACCCGACGGCGGCCACGCCACCAGGTCGAAGTCGGCGGCGGCCGGGGTGTCGGCGAGCACGCCGGTGGCGTGCCGGGTCCACGGCAGGTCCACCTCGGCGTGCTCGGCCCGGGAGTGCACGCTGACGGTACGCCGGGTGGACTCGTCGGCGGCGGTCATCAGCAGCTGCACCTGCACGGCCGCGCGCTCGGCGAGCAGCAGCGGGGCGTGCAGGGTCAGCTCCTCCAGGTGGGCGAGGCCGACGTGGTCACCGGCGTGCAGCACCAGCTCGACGAAGGCCGCCCCGGGCAGCAGGACGGTGCCGTTGACGGCGTGGTCGGCCAGCCACGGGTGGGTGTCCAGCGAGATCCGGCCGGTGAACAACACCTCACCCGACTCGGCCATCGACACCGACGCCCCCCACAGCGGGTGCCCGGCCGCACCGAGGCCGACCGACGCCACGTCGGCCGCCCCGCTGGTCGCGTCGATCCAGTAGCGGCGGCGCTGGAACGGGTACGTCGGCAGCGGCACCTCGACGCGCGGACGCGCCGGCAGCACCGGCGACCAGTCGACGGTGACGCCCCGGGCGAACGCCTCACCGAGCGAGGTGAGCCAACGACGCAGCCCACCCTCACCCCGGCGCAGCGACCCGACGGCGGCCACCTCGACACCCGCGTCGGCGGCGGTCTCCTCCACCCCCATGGTCAGCACCGGGTGCGCACTGCACTC
>NZ_JBFAQU010000057.1:0-4602 GCF_040678915.1 Micromonospora sp. NPDC049257 | reverse complement strand
GTGGTGCCGCGGACGTTGCACGTGGATGCGCCGAGTCCGCACGTGGACTGGTCGGCGGGTGAGGTGCGGTTGGCGACTGAGGCGGTCGAGTGGCCCGCCGACGGTCGTCCGCGTCGGGCGGCGGTGTCGTCGTTCGGCATCAGCGGCACCAACGCCCACCTGATCCTGGAGCAGGCCCCCGCCGCCGCGCCGGCGGCCGTACCGTCCGCCACGACGGTGACCGCCCTGGCGGACGCTCCGGTGTCGCTCTGGCCGGTCTCCGGCCGTTCCGCCACCGGCCTCGCCGCCCAGGCGGCCCGCCTCGCCGACTTCCTCACCACCGCCGACCTGCACCCCGCCGACGTCGCGTTGACCCTCGGCACCGGCCGGGCGGCGCTGGAACACCGGGGCGTGGCCGTCGCGGACGGTGTCGCCGGTCTCCGCGCGCTCGCCGCCGGCCAGGGCGTGCACGGCCACCTCACCACCGGACGCACCGCCGTGCTGTTCACCGGTCAGGGTGCGCAGCGGGTGGGGATGGGTCGTGACCTGGCGGCGGCTTTCCCGGTGTTCGCGCAGGCTCTGGATGAGGTGTGTGTGGCGTTCGGGCCGTTGCTGGGTGGTGATCTGCGGGAGGTGATGTTCACCGACCCGGACGGTCTCCTGGACCAGACCGGCTGGACGCAGCCGGCGTTGTTCGCGGTTGAGGTGGCGTTGTTCCGTCTGGCGGAGTCGTGGGGTCTCAAGCCGGACTTCGTGGCGGGTCATTCGATCGGTGAACTTGCCGCCGCGCATGTCGCGGGGGTGTGGTCGCTGGCGGATGCGTGTCGGGTGGTGGCGGCGCGTGGTGGTCTGATGCAGGCCCTTCCGGCGGGTGGGGCGATGTTGGCGATCGCCGCCCCGTTGGCGGAGTTGGATCTGGGTGACGTGGACGTGGCGGCGGTGAACGGTCCTCGTGCGGTGGTCGTGTCGGGGACGGAGGAGCAGGTCGCGGCGTTGGAAGCCTCCCTTGAGGTGAAGACGCGTCGGTTGCGGGTGTCGCATGCGTTCCATTCGCATCTGATGGACCCGATGCTCGCCGAGTACGGGCAGGTCCTCGACGGGGTCACCGCCAGTCCGGCGACCGTTCCGTTGGTGTCGACCGCGACCGGTGATCTTGCCACCGACGAGGAGTTGGGTTCGGTCGGGTACTGGCAGGGTCAGGTGCGGGGGACCGTGCGGTTCGCTGACGCGGTGGCCGCTCTGGCGGCCCGTGGGGTGACGCGGTTCGTGGAGATCGGGCCGGACAGTGTGCTGACCGCGATGGTCGCCGACTGCGTCGAGGACGCCACCGCGATCCCGCTCCAGCGCCGCAAGCGTGAGCAGGTCGAGGCGTACGCGGCCGGGATGGCGCAGGCGTGGACCACCGGCGTCGACCTCGACTGGGCGGCCATCCACCCCACCGCCCGGCAGGTCGACCTGCCCACCTACGCCTTCCAACGCCAGCACTACTGGCTCTACGACCCGGCCCTGGTCGGTGCCGGCCTGCTCGCCGCCACCCACCCGCTGCTCGACGCCGCCGTGCCGCTGGCCAACACCGACGGTGTCGTCTTCACCGGCCGCTGGTCGCTGCACACCCACCCGTGGCTGGCCGACCACGCCGTCGGCGGCACTGCCGTGTTCCCCGGCACCGGCCTGGTCGAACTCGCCATCCACGCCGGTGACCAGGTCGGCGTCGGCCTGCTCGACGAGTTGACCCTGCACGCGCCGCTCGTCGTCCCCGCCGCCGGCAGCGTCGAGGTACAGGTAGCCGTGGAGACGCCCGACCCGACCGGCCGCCGCGCCGTCCTGGTGCACTCCCGGGACCGCGACGACGCCCCCTGGACCCGGCACGCCACCGGCGTCCTCACCACCGGGGACACCCCCGGCGTCGCGCTCACCGCGTGGCCCCCCGCCGATGCCGAACCGCTGCCGCTGGCCGGCCTCTACGACGACCTCGCCAGTGGCGGGCTCGACTACGGCCCGGTCTTCCAGGGTCTGCGCCGCGCCTGGCGGGCCGGCGACGAACTCTTCGCCGAGGTCGACCTCCCCGACGGTACGCAGACCGACGGCTACGGCCTGCACCCGGCCCTCTTCGACGCCGGCCTGCACGTCCTCACCCGCGCCGACGGCGACACCCCCCGGGGACTGCCGTTCGCCTGGTCGGGAGTGGCACTGCACGCCACCGGCGCGACCAGCCTCCGGGTCCGGCTCACCCCCGCCGGCACCGGGGTACGGATCGCGGTCGCCGACGCGGTCGGCGCACCCGTGGCCACCGTACGGTCGCTGGTGCTCCGCCCGGTGCAGGTCACCGCCGGGACCGGCGTCGCCGACGCGCTGTTCGGCCTCGACTGGCAGCCCGTCGCCGTCACCCCGACGGACACCGCCCCCGCCTGGGCGTGGCACCCCGACACCGCCCGTGCCGGCGACGCCACCTCCGCGACCGCCGCCGGGGGAACCGGTGACAGGCACACCCCGACCGCCCTACCGGGTGGTGGCACGGCGACCGCCGACGGCGCGGCCGAGCTGGTGGTGCTGCGCGCCGGAGGCACCGACGACGTACACGCCGAGGTGCACCGGGTGCTGGGGATCGCCCAGCGCTGGCTGGCCGGGGAGGACCGCGCCCCGCTCGTCGTCCTTACCCGGCACGCCGTCGGTGACGACGTGACCGACCTGGCGGGCGCGGCGGTCTGGGGGTTGCTGCGCTCCGCGCAGGCGGAGAACCCCGACCGCATCCTCCTCGTCGACGCGGACACCGACCGGCTCGACGACATCCTCCCGGCGGCCCTGGCTGCCGGCGACCCGCAGGTGTCGATCCGCGACGGCATCGTCCGGGTGCCCCGGATCGTCAGGCGTCCCTTGCCGGTGACGCCGTCGGACGCCCCGCTCTACGGCACCGGCACGGTGCTGGTCACCGGTGCGACAGGTGCGCTCGGCGCGGCGGTGGCCCGGCACCTGGTCACGGCACACGGGGTGTCCCGGTTGTTGCTGCTGTCGCGCAGCGGTACGGCGGCGGCCGGCGCCGACGACCTCGTCGCCGAACTGACTGGTTCCGGTGCCCGGGTCGACCTGGTCGCCTGCGACGTGGCCGACCGTGACCAGCTGACCGCCGCCCTGGCCGACGTGCCGGACCTGTCGGCGGTGGTGCACACCGCCGGGGTGCTCGACGACGGCGTGGTGTCGTCGTTGACCCCGGACCGGGTCTCGGCGGTGCTGCGGCCCAAGGTGGACGCCGCGACGCTGCTCGACGAGCTGACCCGGGGTCGGGACCTGTCGGCGTTCGTGCTGTTCTCCTCGCTGTCCGGGGTGCTGGGTGCGCCGGGGCAGGGCAACTACGCGGCGGCGAACGCCCACCTCGACGCGCTCGCGGTCACCCGGCGGGCCGCCGGGCTGCCAGGGGTGTCGTTGGCCTGGGGACTGTGGGGCGAAGGCTCCACGATGACCGAAGGACTCGCCGACACCGACCGGGAGCGGATGTCCCGGGGTGGGGTGCTGCCGTTGTCCACCGCCGACGGGTTGGCCCTGCTCGACGCCGCGGTAGCCGGCGGGTCGGCCACCCTCGTCCCGGCCCGGCTCGACGTGCCGACGCTGCGTACCCTCGGCGACCGGTTGCCCCCGGTGCTGCGCGCCCTGACCGGGCCGACCCGGCGCACGGCCACCGCCGCCAGCACCGTCGACCGGTCGGGCAGCGACTGGTTGACCGGCCTGCCGGAGCAGGAGCGCGCCGGTGCCGTCCGGCACCTGGTGCACACCCACGTCGCCGCCGTGCTCGGTCTCGCCGGGCCGGACGCGGTCGAGGCGGACCGCACCTTCCAGAGCCTCGGCTTCGACTCGCTCACCGCCGTCGAGCTGCGCAACGCGCTCTCCACTGCGGCGGGCCTGCGGCTCCCGGCCACCCTGATCTTCGACTACCCGACGCCCGTCGCCCTCGCCGAGTTCCTGCACGGTGAGCTGAGCGGCGCACTCGACGTACCGCAGGCCCGGCAGACCGCCACCACCACGATCGGTGACGACCCGGTGGCGATCGTCGGGATGGCCTGCCGCTACCCCGGCGGGGTGTCCTCCCCGGAGGACCTGTGGCGGCTAGTCGCGGACGGCGTCGACGCCATCGACGGCTTCCCGACCGACCGGGGTTGGGACCTGGCCCGGCTCTACGACCCGACCGGCGTCCGCCCCGACACCAGCTACGCCGACCAGGGTGGGTTCCTGCCCGGCGCGGCCGGCTTCGACCCGGCCTTCTTCGGCATCTCACCCCGCGAGGCCGTGCTGATGGACCCGCAGCAGCGGCAACTGCTGGAGGTCTCCTGGGAGGCGTTCGAGCGGGCCGGCATCGACCCCTCCTCGGTACGCGGCTCCGCCACCGGCGTCTTCGCCGGCCTGATGTACCACGACTATGTGACCGGGCACAGCGCCGGCAGCGTCGTCTCCGGGCGGATCGCCTACACCCTCGGCCTCGAAGGCCCCGCCGTCACCGTGGACACCGCGTGTTCGTCGTCGTTGGTGGCGATGCACTTGGCGGGTCAGGCGTTGCGGTCGGGTGAGTGTGATCTGGCGTTGGCTGGTGGGGTGACGGTGATGGCGACGCCGGAGACGTTTGTGGAGTTTTCG
>NZ_JBFAQU010000056.1:0-4960 GCF_040678915.1 Micromonospora sp. NPDC049257 | reverse complement strand
GCCACCGACGAGGAGTTGGGTTCGGTCGGGTACTGGCAGGGTCAGGTGCGGGGGACCGTGCGGTTCGCTGACGCGGTGGCCGCTCTGGCGGCCCGGGGTGTGACCCGGTTCGTGGAGATCGGGCCGGACAGTGTGCTGACCGCGATGGTCGCCGACTGCGTCGAGGACGCCACCGCCATCGCGCTCCAGCGCCGTCGACGCACCCAGGCCGGTCCGGCACAGCAGCCCGACGACAGCGCGCAACAGCACGACGACGGCCAGGTGCCGGCGTACGCGGCCGGGATGGCGCAGGCATGGGCTAGTGGGATCGAGCTGGACTGGTCGGCCGTCGACCCGGGTGGCCGACAGATCGACCTGCCCACCTACGCGTTCCGACACCAGCGCTACTGGCTCGACGCGCCACCCGGGGCCGGCGACACCGCCGGGCTCGGCCAGTTCCCCGCCGACCACCCGATGCTCGGTGCCGTCGTCGACCTGCCCGACACCGGCGGTGTGGTGCTCACCGGCCGGCTCGCCCGCACCGCCCAGCCGTGGCTCGCCGACCACGCGGTCTTCGACACCGTCCTCGTCCCCGGCACCGGGCTGGTCGAACTCGCCCTGCGCGCCGGTGACCAGGTCGGCTGCCCGGTACTCGACGAGTTGACCATCAACGCGCCGCTGGTGCTGCCCACCGACGGCGGTCTGGCCCTGCGGGTCACCGTCGACGCCGCCGACGACAGCGGCGCTCGTACCCTCGGCATCTGGAGCCGGCCCGACGACGCGACCGACTGGACCCGGCACGCCGAAGGGGTCCTGGTCCGGCAGGCCGGGGCCGACCCGGCCGCCGCCGACCTCACCGAATGGCCGCCCGCCGGTGCCGAACCCGTCGACCTCGACGGCCTCTACGACCGGCTGCGTGACCACGGCTACGGCTACGGGCCGGTGTTCCAGGGGCTGCGCGCGGTGTGGCGGCGCGGCGACGGCGACGCCGCCGAGGTGTGGGCCGAGGCGGCGCTGCCCGAGGTGGCCGCCGCCGACGCGCCCCGGTTCCTGCTGCACCCGGCGCTGCTCGACGCGGCCCTGCACGCCAACCTGGTCGACGAGGGCGCGGGCGACACCCCACTGCCGTTCTCCTGGCGCGGCGTCACCCTGCACGCCGCGCACGCCGCCGCCCTGCGCATCCGGATCTCCCCGGCCACCGGCGACAAGCTGGCCGTCACCGTCGCCGACGGGCACGGCAACCCGGTCGCCACCATCGACCAGGTGGTGGCCCGGCCGGTCGCCGCCGACGCGCTCGGCGCCGCCGCCCGCAGCCGGCACCGCCACCTCTACGAGGTGACCTGGCAGCCCGTCCCCACCCCGGCCGCCGCCACCGACGACTGGACCGCCCTCGACATCGACGCGGAACTGCCCGAACCCGCGCCCGACACCGTCGTGGTCACCCTGGACCCGCCCGGCACCCCGCCGGCCGCCGTGCACGAGGCCACCGAACGCCTGCTGGGGCTGCTGCACCGCTGGCTCACCCACCCGGGGTACGCGCACAGCACGCTGGCACTGCTCACCCGGGACGCGGTCGGAGCCGGTGACACCCCGGTCGACCCCGCCGCAGCGGCCCTGTGGGGGCTGGTCCGGGCCGCCGAAGCCGAACACCCCGGCCGGTTCGTGCTCGTCGACACCGACGCACCCGGCACCACCCACCTCGCGGCGGCCCTGGCCACCGGTGAACCCGAGGTGGCCGTCCGGGACGGGCAACTGCTGGTGCCCCGGCTGGCCCGGCTGCCCGTCGACACCACCGCCGACAGCCCGTGGCCCGTCGACGGCACCGTCCTGATCACCGGTGGCCTCGGTGGGTTGGGCAGCCTCGTCGCCCGGCACCTGGTCACCCGGCACGGCGTACGCCGGCTGCTGTTGACCGGGCGCAGCGGCGCGGCCACGCCCGGCGCGGCGGAACTGGTCGCGGACCTCACCGCCGCCGGCGCCGACGTGACGGTCGCCGCCTGCGACGTCGCCGACCGGGACGCGGTCGCCGCCCTGCTCGCCGGGCATCCGCTCGGCGCGGTGGTGCACGCCGCCGGCACCGCCGAGAACGCCCTGGTCGACGCGCTCACCCCCGCACAACTGCACCGGGTGCTGCGGCCCAAGGTGGACGCCGCCTGGCACCTGCACGACCTCACCCGCGACCACGACCTGACCGCCTTCGTGCTGTTCTCCTCGTCGGCCGGCTGGGTGGCCGGGGCGGGGCAGGGCAACTACGCCGCCGCGAACCTCTTCCTCGACGCGCTCGCCCAACGCCGCCGCGCCGACGGACTGCCCGCGACCTCGCTGGCCTTCGGCCTGTGGGCCACCGGCACCGGGATGGGCGGTCACCTCGACGACGCCGACCTGCACCGGATGCGCCGGCTCGGGATGCCCGCGATGACCACCGACGAGGGACTGGAGCTGTTCGACGCGGCCGTCGCCGCCGGCCGGGCCACCGCCGTACCGGTGCGGGTCGACCTGGACGCGCTGCGGCGGCGCACCGACGCGCTGCCGGCCGTGCTGCGCGGCCTGGTCCGCACCCCGGCCCGGCCCACCGCCGGTGCCGCGCCGGCCGGCGGCCCCCCGCTGGCGCAGCGGCTCGCCGGGCTCTCCGACACCGACCGGGAGACCCTGCTGCTCGACCTGGTCCGCACGCACGCCGCCGCCGTGCTGGGTTTCCCCGGCCCGGCGTCGGTGGAACCCGGGCGGGCGTTCAAGGACCTCGGGTTCGACTCCCTCGCCGCCGTCGAGTTCCGCAACGTGCTCAGCACCGTCACCGGGCTGCGGCTGCCCGCCACCCTCGTCTTCGACCACCCCGAGCCCACCGCCCTGGCCCGCGCGCTCAAGGCCGAACTGGTGGTGCCCGACGCCGACCCGGCCGGTGCGGTCCTCGCCGACCTCGACCGGCTGGAGAAGGCCCTGGCCGAGGTGCCCGGCGACGAGCACGCCCGGCTGACCGCCCGGCTGGAGGCGGTGCTGCGCGGCTGGCAGGACCGGGCCGGCCGCCCCGACGACGACACCCCGCACGACTACGAGTCCGCCACCGACGAGGAACTGTTCGACGTGCTGGAGAACGAGCTCGGCATCTCCTGACGGCAGTCTCGACGAACCTCCGGCGCGGGAAAGATTGGTGTGAACGATGGCGAACGACGACAAGCTCCGGACCTTCCTCAAGCGCGCCACCGCCGAACTGCAACAGGCCAACCGGCGGCTGCGTGAGGTGGAGAGCCGGGACCAGGAGCCGATCGCGATCGTCGGCATGGGCTGCCGCTACCCCGGTGGGGTCCGGTCGCCGGAGGACCTGTGGCGGCTCGTCGCCGACGGCACCGACGCCATCTCCGGCTTCCCCACCGACCGGGGCTGGGACGTCGACGGCGTCTACGACCCGGAGCCCGGCAAACCCGGCAGGAGCTACACCCGGCACGGCGGTTTCCTCTACGACGCCGCCGACTTCGACCCGGGCTTCTTCGGGATGAGCCCCCGGGAGGCGGTGGAGACGGACCCGCAGCAGCGGTTGCTGCTGGAGGCGGCCTGGGAGGCCTTCGAGTACGGCGGGATCGACCCGACCGCCATGAAGGGCAGCGCCACCGGCGTCTTCGTCGGCGTGATGCACCACGACTACGTCGACAGCACCACCTCCGGCAGCCTCGTCTCCGGTCGGGTCGCCTACAACCTGGGCCTGGAGGGCCCGGCGATCACCGTCGACACCGCCTGTTCGTCGTCGTCGGTGGCCGTGCACCTGGCCTGCCAGTCGCTGCGCAAGGAGGAGTGCGGGCTGGCCCTGGCCGGTGGGGTCGCGGTGATGGCCACCCCACAACTGTTCGTCGAGTTCAGCAGGCAACGTGCCCTGTCCCCGGACGGCCGCTGCCGCTCCTTCGGCGACGGTGCGGACGGTGCGGCCTGGGCCGAGGGCGTCGGGGTGCTGGTGCTGGAGCGGTTGTCCGACGCGCAGCGCAACGGGCACCGCGTCTACGGGCTGATCCGGGGTTCGGCGGTGAACCAGGACGGTGCGTCGAACGGGTTGACCGCGCCGAACGGGCCGGCCCAGCAGCGGGTGATCCGGGCGGCGCTGGCCAACGCCCGGCTCTCCGTCGCCGACGTGGACGTGGTCGAGGCGCACGGCACCGGTACCACCCTGGGTGACCCGATCGAGGCGCAGGCGGTGCTGGCCACCTACGGCCGGGACCGGGAGCGGTCGCTCTACCTCGGCTCGATCAAGTCGAACATCGGGCACGCCCAGGCCGCCGCCGGGGTCGCCGGGGTGATCAAGATGGTGATGGCGATGCGGCACGGCACCCTGCCGCGCACCCTGCACGCCGAGACGCCGTCCCGGCAGGTCGACTGGGGCGCCGGGGACGTGCGGCTGCTCACCGAACAGGTCGACTGGCCGGCGGTGGACCGGCCCCGTCGGGCCGGGGTGTCGTCGTTCGGGATCAGCGGTACCAACGTGCACCTCATCGTCGAGCAGGCACCCCCCGTGGAGGCCGTCGCGGCGGGACCGACGCCACCGGTCACCCTCTGGCCGGTGTCGGGACGCTCCCCCGAGGGGCTGACCCGCCAGGCCGCCCGGATCGCGGAGTTCGCCGCCGGCACCGATGCGCGTCCGGTGGACGTCGGGTTCTCGCTCGGCGCGGGCCGGGCCGGGTTGGAGTTCCGGGGGGTGGCGGTCGGCCGGGAGGGGGCCGAGCTGTCCGCCGGCCTCGACGCCCTGGTCGCCGGCACCGGCCTGTCGGGTCGGGTGACCGGCGGTCGTACGGCGGTGTTGTTCACCGGTCAGGGTGCGCAGCGGGTGGGGATGGGTCGCGAGTTGGCGGAAGCCTTCCCGGTGTTCGCGCAGGCTCTGGATGAGGTGTGTGTGGCGTTCGGGTCGTTGCTGGGTGGTGATCTGCGGGAGGTGATGTTCACCGACCCGGACGGTCTCCTGGACCAGACCGGCTGGACGCAGCCGGCGTTGTTCGCGGTT
>NZ_JBFAQU010000055.1:0-1396 GCF_040678915.1 Micromonospora sp. NPDC049257 | reverse complement strand
GCGACACATGAGGGCTGAGACGTGATGCCGAGCCGATTCAGGTGAAGTCAGTGATCCTATGCTGCCGAGAAAAGCCTCTAGCGAGTTCTTAGCGGCCCGTACCCCAAACCGACACAGGTGGTCAGGTAGAGAATACCGAGGCGATCGGGCGAACTGTGGTTAAGGAACTCGGCAAATTGCCCCCGTAACTTAGGGAGAAGGGGGGCCGGAGACGTGAAGCCCCGTGCGGGTGGAGCGTTGTATGGCCGCAGAGAGCAGGGGGAAGCGACTGTTTACTAAAAACACAGGTCCATGCGAAGAAGTAATTCGATGTATATGGACTGACGCCTGCCCGGTGCTGGAACGTTAAGGGGACCTGTTAGCTCTTCGGGGCGAAGCGGAGAACTTAAGCGCCAGTAAACGGCGGTGGTAACTATAACCATCCTAAGGTAGCGAAATTCCTTGTCGGGTAAGTTCCGACCTGCACGAATGGCGTAACGACTTCCCCACTGTCTCAACCACAGGCCCGGCGAAATTGCATTACGAGTAAAGATGCTCGTTACGCGCGGCAGGACGGAAAGACCCCGGGACCTTTACTATAGCTTGACATTGGTATCTGAATGGGCTTGTGTAGGATAGGTGGGAGCCGGTGAAACCTGTACGCCAGTATGGGTGGAGGCAATCTTGAAATACCACTCTGGTTGATTTGGGTATCTAACTTCGGACCGTTATCCGGTTCAGGGACAGTGTCTGGTGGGTAGTTTAACTGGGGCGGTTGCCTCCTAAAGGGTAACGGAGGCGCCCAAAGGTTCCCTCAGCCTGGTTGGCAATCAGGTGTTGAGTGCAAGTACACAAGGGAGCTTGACTGTGAGACTGACAGGTCGAGCAGGGACGAAAGTCGGGACTAGTGATCCGGCACTTGCGAGTGGAAGCGGTGTCGCTCAACGGATAAAAGGTACCCCGGGGATAACAGGCTGATCTTCCCCAAGAGTCCATATCGACGGGATGGTTTGGCACCTCGATGTCGGCTCGTCGCATCCTGGGGCTGTAGCAGGTCCCAAGGGTTGGGCTGTTCGCCCATTAAAGCGGTACGCGAGCTGGGTTTAGAACGTCGTGAGACAGTTCGGTCCCTATCCGCCGTGCGCGTAGGATACTTGAGAAGGGCTGTCCCTAGTACGAGAGGACCGGGACGGACGAACCTCTGGTGTGCCAGTTGTCCCGCCAGGGGCACGGCTGGTTAGCTACGTTCGGAAGGGATAACCGCTGAAAGCATCTAAGCGGGAAGCCTGCTTCAAGATGAGGTATCCCACCCCACTTTGTGGGGGTAAGGCCCCCAGCTAGACGACTGGGTTGATAGGCCGGAAATGTAAGCCCGGTAACGGGTTCAGTTGACCGGTACTAATAGGCCGAGGACTTG
>NZ_JBFAQU010000054.1:0-5445 GCF_040678915.1 Micromonospora sp. NPDC049257 | reverse complement strand
CGAAAAACAGCATCACACTCCCACAACTCCCGACCCATACCCCACCACTGAGACCCCTGACCCGGAAACACAAACACCGTCCCACCCGACACCACCCGACCGGAAACGGAACTCCCCGCAGCGGCCAACGCCGCGCCGGAACCCGATCCCACGGCCGCCAGACCGGAGACCAACTCGGCGCGCGAATTGCCGACGACCACTGCTCGGTGCTCCCACCGGGAACGTTCCCGCACCAGTCCGGAAGCAATTCCGGCCAGCGATTCGCCGCGCTCGACGAGCCCGGCCAACCGCACCGCCTGGGCCCGCAACGCCTCCGCCGACCGCGCCGACAACACCAACGGCACCGGCCCCGCCGGCTCGTCGCCCGTAACCACGACCGGCTCCGGCACCGACTCCAGGATCACGTGCGCGTTGGTGCCGCTGATCCCGAACGACGACACGCCCGCCCGACGCGGCCCGTCACCGTCCCACATCCGCGCCTCGGTGAGCAGCTCCACCGTTCCCGACGACCAGTCCACGTGCGTGGTCGGCTCGTCGACGTGCAGCGTCTTCGGCATCACCCCGGCTCGCATGGCCAGGACGGTCTTGATGACGCCGGTGATCCCCGCCGCCGCCATCGTGTGACCGATGTTCGACTTCAGGGAGCCGAGGAACAGCGGACGCTCCGCGGAATGCTCCCGACCATACGTCGCCAACAACGCCTGCGCCTCGATCGGATCACCCAACCTCGTCCCCGTACCATGCGCCTCCACCACATCCACCTCACCCGCCGACAACCCCGCACCCGCCAACGCCTGACGAATCACCCGCTCCTGCGACGGACCATGCGGAGCCGTCAAACCATTCGACGCACCGTCCTGATTCACCGCACTACCCCGCACCAGAGCCAACACCCGGTGCCCGTTCCGACGCGCGTCCGACAACCGCTCCAACACGACGACCCCGACACCCTCACCCCAGCCCGTGCCGTCCGCCGACGACGAGAACGCCTTGCAGCGGCCGTCCACCGACAGACCGCGCTGCCGCGAGAACTCGACGAACATGCCGGGGGTCGCCATCACCGACACCCCACCGGCCAGCGCCAACGACACCTCACCCGACCGCAACGCCCCCACCGCCTGGTGCAACGCCACCAACGACGACGAACACGCCGTGTCCACAGTCACCGCCGGGCCCTGCAGGCCCAGCGCGTAGGCGACGCGCCCGGAGATGACGCTCGTGGACCTCCCGGTGAGCCGCAGCCCGTCCAGGCCCTCGGACACCTCGTGCAGCGGTGAGCCGTAGTCCTGGGCGAGCGCGCCGACGAAGACCCCCGTGGCCGAGCCACTCAGGGCCTCCGGCACGATCCCGGCCCGCTCGAGCGCCTCCCACGAGGTCTCCAGCAGCAGCCGCTGCTGCGGGTCCATCGCCAGCGCCTCGCGGGGCGAGATGCCGAAGAAGCCGGCGTCGAACTCCCCCGCCTCCGGCAGGAACCCGCCGTCGAGCACGTAGGTCTTGCCAGGGCGGTCCGGGTCGGCGTCGAAGAGGTCGACGAGGTCCCAGCCGCGGTCGTTGGGCGGTTCGCCGATCGCGTCGCCGCCGGTGGTCAGCAACTCCCACAGCTCGTCCGGTGAACCCACGCCGCCGGGCAGCCGGCAGGCCATGCCGACGATCGCGACGTGGTCGTCGTCGGTCGCGGTCCGGGTGGGCAGCGGCGCGTCCGTCACCGCCGGCCGGCCGCCGAGCAGTTCGTCCCTGAGGTACGCCGCCACTGCGGTCGGGGTGGGGTGGTCGAACACCATGGTTGCGGAGAGCCGGCTGCCGGTGGCCGCGCTCAGCCGGTTACGCAGCTCCACCGAGGAGAGCGAGTCGAAGCCGAGGTCCTTGAACTTCGCCGGGGCCGGGACCTGGGCGGCGGAGGCGTGACCGAGCACCGCGGCGGCGGTCTGCCGGACCAGCTCGACCAGCAACTGGTCGCCTTCCGCGGTGGGCAGCGCGATGAGCTGTTCGGCCAGGGCGTTGCCCGTCACCCGGGCCGCCGCGACCCGACGCTCACGCCGACCCACCAGGCTGGTGAGCAGCTCCGGGACGGCACCGGCCGCCGGCGAGCGCAGGGCGTCGAGGGCGAGCCGGGCCGGGACGGCCGTCGGCCGGTCGGCGGTGAGCGCGGCGTCGAACAGGGCCAGGCCGTCCTCGACGGTCAGCGGGGCCAGGCCGAGGCGGGCGATCCGGGCCACGTCGATGTCACCGAGCTGCCCGGTCATCTCACTGCGCTGGTCCCAGAAGCCCCAGGCCAGGGCCATCGCCGGGAGGCCCTCGGCACGGCGGGCGTGGGCCAGCTCGTCCAGGAACACGTTCGCCGCGGCGTAGTTGGCCTGGCTGGCGTTGCCGAGCAGACCCATGATGGAGGAGAAGAGGACGAACCCGGCAAGGTCACGGTGGCGGGTGGCCTCGTGCAGGTGCCACGCGGCGTCGGCCTTGGCACGCAGCACCGCCGCGACCCGCTCGTCGGTCAACGCGGGGACCAGGGCGTCGTCGAGCACCCCGGCGGTGTGCACCACAGCCGTCAACGGGTGCGCCGCCGGGACACCGGCCAGCAGGGCGTCCAGGGCGTCCCGGTCGGCCACGTCGACGGCGGCGACCTCGACCGTCGCCCCGAGTCCGGTGAGTTCGCCGACCAGCTCGGCGGCACCGGGGGCCGCCGAGCCACGGCGGCTGGCCAGCAGCAGGTGCCGCATGCCGTGGCGGGTGACCAGGTGGCGGGCGAGCAGGCCGCCGAGCGTACCGGTGCCCCCGGTGATCAGGACGGTGCCGTCGGGGTCCCAGGCGGCCGGTACGGTCAGCACCGCCTTGCCGATCTGGCGGGCCTGGCTGAGCTGGCGGAACGCGTCGGCGGCCGACCGGACGTCCCAGCACCTCGACGGCAGGTGGGTCAGCGTCCCCCGGGCGAAGCGGTCGACGATCTCGGTCAGGATGTGCTGGATCAGGTCCGGGTCCTGGCGACCGACCTCGATCAGGTCGAACGCCTGGTAACGGCGGCCGGGGTGGTCCACGGCGACCCGGTCCGGGTCACGCAGGTCGGTCTTGCCCATCTCGACGAACCGGCCGCCGTCGGCGAGCAGGCGCAACGACGCGTCGAGCAGGTCGCCGGCCAGGCTGTTCAACACGACGTCGACGCCACCCGGGGCAGCGGCCCGGAAGGTCGCCTCGAACCCGTCGGTACGCGACGAGGCGATCCGGTCGGCGGGGACGCCGAGGGCCCGTACCGCCGCCCATTTGGCGGGGCTGGCCGTGGCGTACACCGTTGCGCCGAGCTGGTGGGCCAGCTGCACGGCGGCCATCCCGACGCCACCGGCTGCGGCGTGGATCAGCACCGACTCCCCGGCGCGTAGGCCGCCCAGGTGGACGAGTCCGTAGTAGGCGGTCGCGAAGACGATCGGTACCGCGGCGGCCTGGGCGTACGACCAACCGGCCGGGATCGGCACGAGCAGCCGGTGGTCCACGGTGGCGGTGCCGGCGAACGACTCCGCCACCATGCCCATCACCCGGTCCCCGGGCCGCAGGTCGGTGACCGCCGTGCCCGTCTCGGTCACCACACCGGCACCCTCGATGCCCATCCGGGCCTCGCCGGGGTAGACGCCGAGGGTGATCAGGACGTCACGGAAGTTCAGGCCGGCGGCCCGTACCGCGATCCGGACCTCGTGCGGGGCGAGGGCGGCCGACCCGGTGACCGGGGTCTGCCCCGCCACGATGGTGAGACCGTCCACGCTGCCCGACCCGGTGCCGTCCAGTCGCCAGTCGCCCCCGGACACCGGCAGCACGCCGGGGCGCACCGGGGCCAGCCGGGGCACCCGCAGCTCCCCGCCGCGGACGGCCAGTTCGGACCGGTCGGTGGCGAGGGCGGCCGGCAGCGCGGCCAGCGAACGGGGGTCGTCGTCCAGGTCGAGCAGGAGGAACCGGCCCGGGTTCTCGGTCCGCGCCGAGCGCAGCAGCCCCCAGGCGGTGGCCTGGGCCGGCGGGGACGCGGTCGTGCCCGCGTCGGTGGTGACCGCGTACCGGCTCACCACGGCGAGCCGGGCGTCGGCCAGGTCCTCGGTGGCGAGCCACTCCTGGGCCAGGGTGAGCGCCCAGCTGGCGGCACCGTGCGCCGCGTCGACGGCCGGGCCCTGCGGGGCGTCGGGCCGGGTCACCACGACGACGTCGACCTGCCGTCCGGCGGCCACCAGGGCGGGCAGATCGGCGTAGTGGTCGGCGTCGGTCAGCACCGCGCCCAGACCGAACGGGTCCGGCCCGAGCAGGGCGCACCGCAGCGGCGACGGGTCGACGGTGCCACCGGTGGGCTCGGTGACCCAGTCGAGGCCGTACAACGGGGGCGCGTCGGGCCGGGCGGCCGTGCCGAGTCGGGCCGGGTCGACCTCGCGGAAGGTCAACGACTCGACGGTGAGCACCGGCTGGCCGGCGCCGTCGGCGGCGGTCAGGGTGATCGCCCCGGTCGCGGTGGGACGCAGCGACAGCCGCAGCATCGAGGCCCCGGCGGCGGCGAGCGTGACGCCCTGCCAGGCGAACGGCAACCGCAGGTCGTCCCTGCCGGCCAGCCGGTCACGGATGAGCACCGCGTGCAGCGCCGCGTCCAGCAGCGCCGGGTGCAGGCCGAAGCAGGCGGCGTCGGCGTGGGCCGCCTCCGGGAGCAGCACGTCGGCGAACACCTCGTCACCGCGCTGCCACATCGCGGTCAGCCCCTGGAAGGTGGGACCGTAGCGGTAGCCGCCGTCGGCCAGTTCGTCGTACGCGTCGCGCACGTCCACGGCGGTGGCTCCCTGGGGCGGCCACACCGCAGGGTGCGCCGGGGCGTCGGGGTCGGGGGATTCGGGGGCCAGCGTGCCGGTGGCGTGGCAGGTCCAGGCGGTACCGAGGTCGACGTCGGCGGCCCGGGAGTGGATGCTCATCTCGCGGCGACCGTCCCCGGCCGGCTCGTCGATCTCCACCCGGACGTGCACCGGCGTGCGGTCGGTCAGCACCAGGGGCGCCTGGAGGGTCAGCTCGTCGACGTGGTCGCAGCCGACCTCGTCGCCCGCACGCAGCGCCATCTCGACGAACGCGGTGCCGGGCAGCAGCACGGTGTCGCCGACGGCGTGCTCGGCCAGCCAGGGCTGGGCGGCGAGGGAGAGGGTGCCGGTGAGCCCGGTGACGGCGCTGCCGGCCAGCTCGACGACCGCGCCGAGCAGCGGGTGGGTGACGGCGGTCAGACCGGCGTGCGAGACGTCGGCCCCGCCGGGTGCGGTCGGGTTCAGCCAGTAGTGGCGGCCCTGGAAGGGGTAGGTGGGCAGGTCGACCCGGACAGCCTCCGGAACGACCCGACCCCAATCAACCTCCACCCCCGCAACAAACGCCTCACCCAACGACAACAACACCCGACCCACACCACCCTCACCCCGACGCAACGTCGGCACCACCACACCACCCGAA
>NZ_JBFAQU010000053.1:0-5632 GCF_040678915.1 Micromonospora sp. NPDC049257 | reverse complement strand
CGTCGATGACCTGCCAGGCGCCCCGCTGCTGGAGGACCGAGGTCATCAGGGCGCGGTACTCGCGGGCCAGGTCGCGGTGCTGGACGCACGCCGACCCGGCCGCCGGGTCGATCGACGGTTGCGGAGCCTGCCCCGCCGACCGACCCTCCTCCGCCAGCCCTCGTCGACCGAGGAGCAGGTCCGTCAGCCGAGGATCACACCCGAGGCGCCGACGCCCGCCATCCCGGAGATGATGTCCTCGTAGTACATCCGCCAGGCGCACTTGCGGTTGGCGGGAACGTAGCCGGTGCACGGCGTCAGCGTGTTGAGGTCGTCGATGGCGGTGTTGGTGCCGGTGGCCCAGACCTGGAGGGTGTTCGCACCGTTGACGATCTGCACCGGGCCGCCGCTGTCGCCCTGGCCGACCGCGTTGGTACGGGTGGTGCTCTCCGCCTGCACCTGGCCGCAGACCGTGGCGAAGTCACGCACGTTGATGCACAGGTCCCGGGCCTTGACCTGGATCGAGCAGCGGGTCCCGGAGTACGCCCCGGAGGTGCAGACGAAGTTGCCGACCTGGCTGGCCAGCGCGCCGATCACCTGGTTGTTGAACTCGCTGACCACCGCGCCGTTGGCGTCGGTGCTGTTGTTGAAGACCCGGCCGCCCGCGCTGGCGGTCAACAGCAGGGTGTCGGTGCCGGTGTTGCGGATGCCGACCGCGCCGATGGTCTGACCGGTCGGGTCGGCCGCGACGACGTTGATGTTGGCGCAGTGCGCCGCGGTGAGCACCCGCGCGTTGCCGGTGCGGAACACGCCGAAGCCGGTCGAGCAGCCGCCACCGGTGGCGGTGTTGCGCCACGCGGCACCACCCCACCACGGCGCGGTGTCGTCCCACCGGGTGGCGGGCGCGGCGGAGACCCCGGTCTGCACGGTCACCGGGACGCCGGCCATGCTGGCCGCGCCGAGCAGGCCGCTCTGCGTACCGACGAGGAGGCCGGCGCCGTCGGCGCGCGGCCCGACCGTGGTGATCTTGTTGCCGGCCGAGCGGCGCAGCTTGGCCGCCGCGACGTCCAGCTCCCGTCGGGTGTACGCGGCGGGCAGCACCTCGGTCGGCACGGTGGCCCGGCTGGTCGCCACCAGGCTGGCCGGTGCCTCGCCCTTCCAGAAGACCTGCAGCTTGCGGGCGGTGGGATCGGCGATCACACCGGCGAAACCGGACTTGGCGTCACGCTGTGCGATCTTCGTGATCCGGGCGGCAGCGGTGTTCATCCGCTGCTGCAACGTGAGCAGCTCCTTCCAGGAGGCGAAGCCCCCGGGCACCGGCGTGCTGTCGACGAACGATCCGGTGGTGGCAGCCTTGCCGCCCGGCGCGGCGGGAGCGGGTGCGGCGGTGGCCGGCGCGGTGGCCACCCCCGCGACGAGCATCGTGACGCCGAATGCGGCGACGGCGACGCGACGCAGCATCCCTGCCGACCGCAGCACGGTCGGGTGTGGACGAGTCATGAAGTGTTCCTTCCCCAGAGTGGTGCGGGCGCCAGCCCGCCCTGGGGACATTGGCAGGTGTCGAGGGTGTCCGGCGGTCCATCCTGGACACCGTCGGACACCCCCGGACAGCGTCGGACGGGAAGCCGCCCGGACCGGTCGCACGCCGATGGTCGGCGGGGCACATCCCATCAGGCGAAACCAGCGCGACATGGAACTGTCATACATCGGCGGTGACCTACCGGCATCGGGTGACCGGTTCTACCCTGCCGGTGTCGGCATTCCGGGGCGACGGGATGACGGGGGTGGAGGGCGCATGTCCGACCAACGGGTACCTTCGGGCGCGCGACAGGGGGGCACCGGGACGAACCGTCCCGCAGCGGCGGTGACCCACCTGGACGCGGGGGCGCAGACCGTGCAGGAGCTGGCCGGGCTGCTGCGCCAGCTGCGCCGCCGGGAGGCCCGGCAGCAGGGTGAGACCCCACTGACCTACCGCCAACTGGCGGCGAAGACCGGCTGGTCGAGGGGAGTGATCGGGGAGTACTTCGCCGGCAACATCCTGCCCCCACCGGAGCGCTTCGACACGCTGATCCGGTTGCTCGGGGCCAGCCCCGCCGAGCAGGGGGCGCTGGCCACCGCACGGGACCGAGTCGAGGAACGCCGGCGGAACACCAACCCGGAACACCCACCCGCCGGCCGGGCCGGCCGCGCGACCGTCCGGGCCAGAGCCGGCGGCACCCGGGTCGGCACACCGGCGGCGCGGCTTCCGGTGCCCCGGCAACTGCCCCCGGCGCTGCCCGGTTTCGTCGGGCGGGCCGCGCAGCTCGCCCAGCTCGACGCCGGTTGCGCCGGCCACGGCACGCCCGGCTGCGCCGAGTCGACCACCACGATGACCCTGTCGGGCACGGCCGGGGTCGGCAAGACGACGTTGGCGCTGCACTGGGCCCACCGGGTCGCCGACCGCTTCCCGGACGGCCAGCTCTACGTCGACCTGCGTGGCTTCGACGCCACCGGGGCGGTGGTGACGGCCGCCGAGGCGGTCCGGGGATTCCTGGAAGCCCTCGAGGTGCCGCCCGAGCGCATCCCCACCCACCTGCCCGCGCAGGTGGGCCTCTACCGCAGTCTGCTCGCCGGCCGGCGGATGCTGGTGCTGCTGGACAACGCCCGCGACGTCGAGCAGGTCCGGCCGCTGCTGGCCGGCGGCCCGAGCTGCCTGTTCCTGGTCACCAGTCGCAACCGGCTGGCCGGGCTGATCGCCACCGAGGGGGCCCGGCAGATCGCCGTCGACCTGCTCAGCACCGCCGAGGCCTGGCAACTGCTGGCCCGCCGGCTCGGCGCGGCCCGGTTGACGGGCGAACCGCAGGCGGTGGAGGAAATGATCGAGCGGTGCGTACGGCTGCCGTTGGCGCTGGCCGTGCTCGCCGCGCGCGGGGCGGCGCACCCCACGTTCCCCCTGTCCACCATCGTCGCCGAGCTGCGGGAGGCGCCCCGCCTGCTGGACTCCTTCGACGGCGGGGACACCGGCACCGACGTGCAGTCGGTCTTCTCCTGGTCCTACCGGAACCTGACCCCACCGGCGGCGCGACTGTTCCGGCTGCTCGGCTCGCACCCGGGGCCGGACGTCGGGATCGCCGCGGCGGCCAGCCTGGCCGGACTGCCCCGCAGCCAGGTGTCCCGGCTGCTGGCCGAACTGGCCCACGCCCACCTGGTCACCGAACACGCGCCCGGCCGGTTCACCGCGCACGACCTGCTGCGGGCGTACGCGGGCGAGTTGGCCGAGAGCCTCGACCCCGCCGAGGAGCGGCAGGCCGCGGTCCGGCGAGGACTGGACCACTACCTACACACCGCGCACACGGCGGCGCTGCTGCTGCAACCCGGTCGGGACCCGGTGGTGCTGGCGACCGCCCTGCCCGGGGTGACGCCCGAGGAGTTGACCGACCACGCTGCGGCCCTGGCCTGGTTCACCACCGAGTACCCGGTGCTGTTGGCGGCGGTCTCGCACGCGAGGCGTACCGGGTTCGACGGCCATGCCTGGCAACTGGCCTGGACCCTGGTGGATTTCCTCCAGCGCCGGGGGAACTGGCTGGACCTGGCCGCCGCCCAGCAGGCCGCCCTGGCCGGGGCGCAACGGGTGGGGGACCGGGCGGGGCAGGCGAACGCCCACCGTGACCTGGCCCGGGTGCTCTGCCGGTTGGGTCGGCTGGACGAGGCGGTCGCGCACTACCGGGAGGCGCTGATCCTGTTCGCCGCGTTGGGCGACCACACCGGGCAGGCGCGCACCCACCGGGCGTTCGGCGCGATGTTCGACGGGCTCGGCCGGTACGCCGAGGCGTTGGAGCACGGGCAGCGGGCGCTGGCGCTCTACCGGGCCGCCGGGCACCTGGCCGGGGAGGCCAGCGCCCGCAACGGGGTCGGCTGGGCGCACGCCCAACTCGGCCAGTACGGGCCGGCGCTGGAGCACTGCTCCCAGGCGTTGGCCCTGCTGCGCCCGACCGGCGACCGGCACGGCGAGGCGAACACCTGGGACAGCCTGGGCTTCATCCACGACCGGCTGGGCCAGCACCGGCGGGCGATCCGTTGCTACGGCCTGGCGCTGGCGCTCTACCGGCGCATCGGTGACCGGTACGACGAGGCCGACACCCTGACCCGGCTCGGTGCGACCCGGCAGGCGGCGGGGGACGTACCCGGTGCCCTGCGGACCTGGCGGCGGGCGCTGGACATCTTCGACGACCTCGGCCACCCGGACGCCGCCCGGGTCCGTGACCTGCTGACCCGGGTCACCGTCGGGACAGGTGCGGGCGGGACTCCTGGCCCGGGCGTGGAGGGGAGTGGTTGATCGGTGCTGTGCCCGACAGGCCGGCCGGGGTCAGGCTCACGAAACTCCTGATCCCCACCCCGGTGGGGCGGCCTGCCCGGCGCGACGCCCGACGGGGTGCGGGCGGCCTGATGCCCCGACGGCAGGTCGTACGGGTGTCAGAACAGGGTGAGCGGTCCGGTCGGGATCGGCTCGGGCAGCGCCGCCAGCGCGGGCACCCGGGCCCGTACCTCGTCGTGGAACCGGCGGGCGAGCAGGGGTGCGTCGGCATTGTCCGGGGTGTGCACGAACATGGTCGGTGACCGGCCCTCCCGCAACCAGCCGGCGGCGATCTCGACCCAGCGCTGCCAGCCCTGCACCGTCTCCGACTCGGCGTCGCGGCCGAGGTACCTGACGATCGGCCGGTCGGTCAGCGCCGCCGTCCGCAACGGCAGGCGGGGTTTCTTCGTCCACGCCTCCCGCTCCGCGTCACTGGTCGGCGGAGTACGGAAGAACGCGGTGGTGTCGAAGGGGACCCACTCGGCCGAGGCGTCGGCGAGCACCCCTTCCAGCAGTCGCGTCGCGCCGGGCTCCCGGAAGAAGGCGGGGTGCCGGACCTCCACGGCGTACCGGTGTTCGGTAGGCAGCCGACGGAGGAAGTCGGCGAGCACGGGGACGTCCGTCGGTGCGAACGACCCCGGCAGCTGGATCCACAGGGCGTGCGCCCGGCTGCCGAGCGGCGCGATCGCGTCGAAGTGGGCCCGCAGCGGCGCGTCGGCGTCGACGAGCCGGCGTTCGTGGGTGACGGCCTTCGGCAGTTTGAGGACGAACCGGAAGTCGGGCCCGGTCTGCCGGGCCCAGGACTCCACGGTCTCCCGGGTCGGGGTGGCGTAGAACGTGGTGTTCCCCTCGACCGCGTCGCACCAGCCGGCGTAGTGCCGCAGCCGTTCCTGGGCCGCAAGCGGGTGGGCGATCAGCCGCCCCTGCCACGACCGGTGGGTCCACATCGCGCAGCCGACGTGCAACCGCATGATCCCGATCCCCTCCCGCAGCGCCGTCCGATCCGGTCCGTGGGCGCACGGTATCGGAGCGCTGGCGACCCGCGTCGGGCGGACCGGTACCGGAACGGGTGCTGCCGGAAGGTGGACTGCGGGAGTGGTCGGGCACGGGCGTCTCCACCCTGCCGCCTGCTGGAAGTCGGGATGCCCTGCCGGCCGACGGGTGCCCTGCTGGAAGAGACGGGTGCCCTGCTGGAATACGGGTGCGGCGGCCCACCCGGGTCGGGTGGGCGTCAACGTGACCCATCATGGGTGGGACCCGAGGTCCCATGGCGGCTACTGTCCGTGCCCGGACACTGCCGGCCAACCGACAGCGTCCGGC
>NZ_JBFAQU010000052.1:0-7365 GCF_040678915.1 Micromonospora sp. NPDC049257 | reverse complement strand
GCGGATGACGGTGCAGATGCTGCGGGCCGCCGGAGCAGCCGTCGACGACAGCGTCCACGACGTCTGGGTAGGGTCAGCTGGGAACGTCCACCCGGCACCACACCTCGGCGTCCGCCAGGAACGCGCTGGATGATGTCGTCGGCTCGTGGGTCACCTGTGGTGACCCCGCCACGGCGACCCCGTCGACGGTCAGCCGCCCTTCGGCGCACGGCACGTACACGGTGGAGAGCAGGTTCGGGGTGCCGCCGAGGTCGAACTCGGGCACCCGGATCAGCCGCCGGTCGAGCGGCTCGTCGATCTCCACGACGACATCGGCCGCCTGTGCGCGGACACCCCGGGCCAGGTCGTAGTCGAGACGGACTGCGGTGTGCGTCACCGCCGGTGTGCCCCACGGCAGGCCCGCGACCTCCGGAAAATGCCTGGTGAACTCGTCGGTCAGCCACTGGCCGAGTTCCGGTCGTGGGGTCAGGATCCGGACCTCGCCCGCCTGCCACACCACGATCGCATGCCCCGGGCCCCGTTCGGACCAGTCCACCCGCCACACCGACGCGAACGCGGTGCGCTCGCCGGCGGCGTCGAACAGGGTGAGTCCGGGGTTGGCACCGATCAGGCGTACCGACATCGTCATCCCTACCCCGCCACGAACCCGTCCGGACCGTGAACCTATCAGTGCTACCCGGGCGTGGGAACGAAGCCGGGACGGCGGATGACCCGACACTGAGGCGCAGTGCCTCCCGCACCGCAAGGGCCGTCGCCGCGGTGGGTGGGCCGGAGAGGCATCCTCGTCGGGCGGTCGTCGCTGGCATCCTGTATCGACTCCCGGAGTGTGCGGGCGGCCGACACCGTCCACCGCGACACCCCCGGCTACGAAAGCGGGAAGATTGGGGCACTCGCCCGCCTCACCGTCCTACGCACACGAGATGCAGTGGCGGGCGAACGGCCGCACGGCGAGTCGTTCCGCACCGATCGGTTGCTGGCAGCGCTCGCAGCGCCCGTAGGTCTCCGCCTCCAGCCTGAGCAGGGCGTCGTCGACCTCGGCGATCCGCGCCCGCGTCGCGGCGAGCAGCGCGATCAGCTGGGCGCGTTCGAAGCCGACGGTGGCACCCTCGGGATCGTGTTCGTCGTCGGCGTTCGAATCCCGCGATGCCGTGAACAGCGCCTCCAGATCCCGCGCCAGCGTCGCTGCCTCGGACTCCGCACCCGCCCGTAACCGCAGCAGCTCCTCCCGGATCATCGTCACAGTTTAGTACCGGAGGGGCACACCAGCGGCTGATCCCGTTGGCCGGAGCGGCCGCTCCCGGCCATCGACGGCCCGGTCAGGATGCCTGGCGGGGTGCGGCGACGACGGCGACGTGCTCCATCGGGAGCGCGCCGGTCCGCTCGACGTCCAATCCGGCGCGGCCGAGTAGCTCGGTGACGTGGTGGAGGCTCCGGTGCGCCCCGCCGGTGATCATCAGCAGGTGCAGATCCCACAGGGCCGGCAGCACGGACGGGTCCTCGTCGACGACGAAGCGGTCGAGGACCAGCAGCCGCGCCGTCGGGCCGGACATCGCCCGGCGACAGTTGTCGAAGGCCTGGACGACCGCGTCGTCGTCCCAACCGGCCAGCGCGCGGGACAGGATGTAGACGTCGCCGCCCGTCGGCACGCTGGTGAACATGTCGCCGCCGACGAGGGTGACCCGGTGGAGCCCGACGGTGGCGGCCAGGTGTTCGCCGGCCCTGGGCATCATGTGCTCGCGGTCGAACAGCACGCCCTTGGCGTCGGGTGTGGCCGCGAGGAGCGTGGAGAGCAGCTGCCCGCCGCCACCACCGACGTCCACGATGGTCTTGCCGCCGGTGAAGTCGAAGGCGGCCGGCACCTCATGGAAGAACATGTTGCCGGCGTTCATGGTGGCCTGGAACCGGCGGGCGGTGTCCGGGTCCCCGCTCAGGTAGTCGTAGAAGGAGCTGCCGTAGGCGGCCTCGAAGCCGGAGTTGACCGTGCCGATCGCGCGATGGGCGTGCCCCCACGCGGCGTAGTACTCCTCGCCGTGCAGCAGGCACATGTCGCGCATCGACGGTGAGTCGGAACGCAGCGCCTCGCTGATCGAGGTGCTGCGGTAGCCGCTCGTCTCGCTACCGTTGAACACGCGCATCGCCACCATGAGTCGCATGAGACGACGTATCCCCGCTGCGGAAGCGCCGCTTGCCGCGGCCAGTTCGTCGCTGGTGGTCCGGCCGGCGGCGACGTGATCCGGTAATCCGAGCTTGACCGCGGTGTAGAGAGCCTGTGCCTTCCACCCGCCGGTCATGACATCGACAATGTCCCGAGTGGCCTGTAGGTCGATTGCCATTCTTCCTCCGCCCGCACTGCCCTTCGCGACGACGGTGGCAACCGTACCCCGTAGGGAACTGCCGAGGAAGGGCTTTGGTGTCACGGACGCGCTCCGTTCGGCCAATGACCGGAGTGCGACAAAATTGATGTACAACAACGGTGGTTCCCGGCGTGCGTCGTGGCGAACCGCCGTTGTTGTATTGACGGGTTGCTCGCGGACGACGGGTTAGGGTGCGCACGACATACCCAGCTCACCGAAGGGGAGGGCCACCAAGCGTGTCCCAGCAGAGCACCGTCACAACGGATGGCCGAGACGACGGAACGGACGACAGCGTCGAGACCCTGTTCGAATTGCCCGCACCGTCCTTCACCACCCCGCGCGCCGACCCACGGCCGCAGCCGGGTGCGGCGGCACCGGACGCCGGCCCGCTGGCGACCCGGATGCGACCCCGCACGATCGACGAGATCGTCGGTCAGGCTCACCTGCTGCGTCCCGGTGCCCCGTTACGCCGACTGCTCGAGGGCGCAGGCGCGGCCTCGGTGCTGCTCTACGGCCCGCCCGGCACCGGAAAGACCACGATCGCCCGGCTGCTGGCCACCGCCGGCACCCGCCAGTTCGTCGCCCTCTCGGCGCTGTCCAGCGGCGTCAAGGAGGTGCGCGACGTGATGGTCGAGGCCCGCCGCCGGCTCGACCGGCAGCACCGGCAGACCGTGCTGTTCATCGACGAGGTGCACCGCTTCTCCAAGACGCAGCAGGACGCGCTGCTCGGTGCGGTCGAGGACCGGCTGGTGCTGCTGGTCGCCGCCACCACCGAGAACCCGTCGTTCTCGGTGGTGGCCCCGCTGCTGTCGCGCCTGCTGGTGCTGCAACTGCGCTCGTTGGGCGACACCGACGTCCGTGACCTGCTGCGTCGCGCCGCAGCGGATCCACGGGGCCTCGGCGGCGCGGTCACGCCGTCGGCCGAGGCCGAAGCCGCGCTGGTGCGGCTGGCCGCCGGTGACGCCCGCAGCGCGCTGACCGCGTTGGAGGCCGCCGCCGACGGGGTGCTGGCGACCGATGGCACCGAGATCGACGTGCCGGCCGTGGAACGGGCCGTCGCGGAGACGACCGTGCGATACGACCGGCAGGGCGACCAGCACTACGACGTCATCAGCGCCTTCATCAAGTCGATCCGTGGTTCGGACCCCGACGCCGCGTTGCACTATCTGGCCCGGATGCTGGTGGCCGGGGAGGACCCGCGGTTCGTCGCGCGGCGGCTCATCGTGCACGCCAGCGAGGACGTCGGTCTGGCCGATCCCACGGCCCTGCACGCGGCCGTCGCCGCGGCGCAGGCGGTGCAGTTGATCGGCATGCCCGAGGCGCGTCTCGCGCTGACGCAGGCCACTCTGCACCTCGCGATGGCGCCGAAGTCCAACGCGGTGATCGAGAGCATCGACGCGGCGATGTCGGACGTGCGCAGGGGTGCCGTGGACGACGTCCCCGCCCACCTGCGCTATGGGCGCTACAAGGGTGCCGCGGAACTCGGCAACGCGATCGGTTACCGCTATCCGCACAAGGTTCCGGACGGGGTGCTGGAACAGCAGTATCCGCCGGACGGTCTGGTGGGAAAGAACTACTACCACCCGAGTCGGCACGGTGGTGAGCGCACCCTTCGTGATCGACTCGCAGACCTCCGGCGCGTGATTCGTGGCGGCTGACACATAACACAGTGGACGGTCGATGCAAAAGAGTCGGGCGGGTGGTCGGATCGGCATTTTCGGTATGGCATTCGAACCGCTGTGTCGAGGGTCTCCAAGGGTAGTGTCGGGTGGGTCGACCAAGTATCAGGATGCGGATTGTGCGGCACCGCCATACGAGGGACCGGGATGCCAATGCATAGATTGGTGACAATCGGAGTCTACGATTTCGATCTCGAATCATTCCTGCTACGCCTGCGCGCCGCGGACGTCAGGCTGCTGTTCGACGTGCGCCAGCGCCGCGGGGTCCGGGGGCCCGACTACGCCTGGGCGAACGCGCGCCGGCTGCAGGAGGCCCTCGCCGGTGCGGGCATCGCCTACGAGCACCACCGCGAGTTGGCCCCGACCACCGAACACCGCCATCTGCAGTACGCCGAGGACGACCGCCAGGGCGTCGGTAAGCGGTCCCGCCGGGAGTTGGCTGCCGAGTACGTGCGCCGCTACACCGCCGAGGTCCTCGACCTCGCCGACCTGGTGCCGCTGCTCGCGGCGCTACCGACGCGGGGGCGGGCGGCGCTGTTCTGCGTCGAGCGCGATGCGGTGGCCTGTCACCGGTCGCTGATCGCCCGGCGGCTCACCGAGCAGCACGACGTGTCGGTCGAGCATTTGACCCCGGCATGACCGGCCTGACCCCGACGGGCGGGACCCGGCCCCGGATCGCGGTGTTCGCCGGGCCGACGGCGACCATCCTGAACACCCCCGACCTGGTCACGTCGAACAAGGCCCGGATCCGGCACGGCCTCGCACCCCGGCCGGGCCGGTTCGACGCACTGCGTCCGCAGCGGCTGGCGGCGCCGGTCACGGCGTACGTCGAGGCGTACAGCGCGCATCCACTCGAACGCGACGCGGCACACCTGTACGCGCCGCCGGACGGCTGGCTCGACACCGACGGCGCGTTCCACACCGCGCAGCCGGCCGGCGACGCCACCCCGGTGTTCGTCGTGGAGCTGCACCCCGACGACGGGCTGTACCCCCTGCCATACCTGGCGCGGCAGCGTGACGGTTCAGCGTGGGAGCAGGCCGCGACCACGCCGTACGCGCCACCGGAGGCGGCCCGGCAGACGTTCTACCCGGACGCTAGCCGCCTCTACGAGGAGATCGAACGGTTCGGGCTGGGCGATCACGGCACACCTGTCGAGTTCGGTTCGATCGCCGACTTCGACTTCTTCCGCGCGGCCCCGTCGGGTGGCTACACCACCGGTCCGGACGGGGAGCGGCTCGGCCGTGACTTCTTCGTCTACTACCCCTACCACCTGCAGAGTGAGCCGCACCTGGGTGACCTCGCCGGGGCGACCAACCAGGTCCAGGCCGTCCTCGCCGCGGGTGAGCACGACGGCGTGCAGTGGCTCGAGGGCAGCCCGACCGTGGACGAGACCCTCTACTGGCTCGGCCTGCTGATCGACACGACGGTTCCCCTCGTCGGCCACGCCGCCCAGCGGCGGCACCACTCGCTGAGCGCCGACGGCGACCGCAACGTGGTGGACGGAGTGAAGTACATCGCCTCCGGTGTCGCCCTCGACGCGCAGGGTGTCGACCGGGTCGGCGCCTGCGTGATCGTCGACGAACTCGTCTACACCGCCCGCGACGTGACCAAGGTCGACGCTCGACCGGGCGGATACGAAGTCACCGGCGGCCACGGGGGAATCGTCGCCGACCTGGGCGGGTACGGCCCCCCGCAGCTCACCTACCTGCCGACGCGTCGGCAGACCGCGCGCTCGCAGCTGCGCCTCACCGTGCTGCCGAAGGAGGTGAACGGCGTCGCCGGCTCGTTGGAGTCGGGCGTCACCCTGCTCGGTGTCGCGACGAGGGACGGGGACGGGCTGATCCCGGACGCCATGCCCAGGGTGACGATCACCAAGTACAGCCGCTACGCGGCGGAACCGGGCGGCGATCCCCGGGTGGGCGACGAGGTGGAGATCCTGGCCCGGATCCGGGCCAATCTCGCCGCCGCCCCGCTCGCCGGTTTCGTCTGCGAGGGCATGTCGCCGTTCGGGATGGCGGACCCGGCGAAGAACTCGGCGCTCGGGGTGGCCATCTTCGCGGGGATGCCGGTGGTTCGCACCGGCCGTGGCAACACCGGTGGCATGGCGTACCGGACGGATCCGACGTTCATCGTCGGCAACAACCTGACCGCGACCAAGGCCCGGTTGCTGCTGATGGCTGCCCTGCTCAAGTACGGCGCGTTGCCGCCGGCCGCGGACCCGTTCCGGCCCACCCACGCCGAGCGTGCGGTGACCGAGCAGGCGGTCGCCCGCTACCAGGCGTTGTTCGACACGCATTGACCTCGACGATCCCCGGCTGGAGAGAACCTGTGGGCACCTACGAGTACGTGGTGGCGGACGTCTTCACGGAGACGGCGTTGGAGGGCAACCCGGTCGCGGTCTTCCTGGACGCGGCAGCCCTGTCCGCCGAGCGGATGCAGCAGATCGCGAACGAGATGCACCTGTCGGAGACCGTCTTCGTGCTGCCTCCGCGCCGGGACGGTGACGTGCGGGTCCGCATCTTCACCCCCGTCAACGAGCTGCCGTTCGCCGGGCACCCGACCCTGGGCACGGCGATCGTACTCAGCGAGTTGAAGCCGGTCGGGGAGATCCGGATGGAGACGGCCATGGGCACGGTGACGTTCGACATCGAGCGGTCCACCCGGGACGGGCGCGGCTCGGCGAGTTCGTGGCAGCCCATCCCCACCTGGGGGCGCTACGACCGGGCCGAGGAGTTGCTCGCCGGGCTGGGTGTCCCCGCCACCGACGCCGTCCTGCCGGTGGAGGTCTACGACAACGGGCCGAGGCATGTGTTCGTCGGTCTGCCGGGCGTACCCGAGTTGTCCGCGCTGGAGCCCGACCAGCGGGTCCTGGCCCGGCTGCCCGACATGGCCGCCAACTGCTTCGCGGGTTCCGACACGCAGTGGCGGCTGCGCATGTTCTCGCCCGCCTACGGCGTCGTCGAGGACGCCGCCACCGGTTCGGCGGCCGGGTCGTTGGCGGTGCATCTGGCGCGACACGGCCTGATCCCCTTCGGTGAGTGGATCGAGGTCCTGCAGGGCGTCGAGATCGGTCGCCCGTCGACGATGCGGGCCCGGGCCACCGGTGCACCGGACCGGATCGAAACGGTCCAGGTCTCCGGGTCCGCGGTCGTGGTGGCCCGCGCGACGCTTTACACGTGAGCCCCGGGCGGTCCCGCCGACGTGCGGTACGCCGGCAGACCGAGGTGGGCCCGCCCGCTGACAGCGGGCGGGCGTGTGATCCGGCAACTGCCCTGTTGGTTCGCCGGGAGGCGACTCCCTGCGGACTCGACGAGCTTCCCTTGATTTTTCG
>NZ_JBFAQU010000051.1:0-7469 GCF_040678915.1 Micromonospora sp. NPDC049257 | reverse complement strand
CACCCACACCCACACCCGCAACACCCACACCCGAAACCCCACCCACCACCAAACCCACCAACCGCTCCGCCACCAACACCGGAGTCGGAAAGTCGAAGACCATGGAGGCGGAGAACGACTGGCCGGTTTCGGCGGTCACGAGGTTGCGTAGTTCCACGGCGGTGAGCGACGTGATGCCGAGTTCCTTGAAGGTGAGACTGCCGTCGACGTCGGCCAGGTCGGCATAGTCGAGCGTCTCGGCCACCAGGCGACGTACGAGCAGTTCGGCGGCGGGCCGGCGCTCGTGCTCGGGCAGCGCCAACAGCCGCCCAGCCCAGCTGGCCGGGTCGACCTCCGCCGCCCCGGTCGCGGGTGCCTCCGGCGCGGTCGACGGAGGCACGTCGACCGGCACGGCGGAGCCGGCGGTGGAGGCGGTGGCGGTGGCGGTGGAGGCGGTGCCGGCGGAGGAGGCGGCGGTGTCGATCCAGTACGGTCGCCGCTGGAACGCGTAGGTCGGCAGGTCGGCGCGGTCCGCGTCCGGCCACAGTGGGGACCAGTTCACCGGCACACCGTGGGAGTGCAGCCGGGCCAGCGCGGTCAACGCCGTCGTCGGCTCGTCGCGGTCCCGCCGCAGCAGGACGGCGTACGCCGTGTCGTCGGAGCTGCCGGAGCCGGCGTCGTGCTCCGCCTCGGCCAGCCCGGTCAGCACCGGGTCCGGGCCGAGTTCCAGGAACGCGGTGACCCCGGCCGACCGCAGCGTACGCAGGCCGTCGAGGAAACGGACGGGTCGACGGATCTGCGCCGCCCAGTACGTCGGGTCGGTGTATTCGGCCTGCACCAGCTTCCCGGACACGTTCGACACCACCGGCACCTGGGGCGTCCGGGCGGGTATGCCGGCCGCGACGCGGGTGAACTCGTCCAGCGCCGGGTCCATGTGGGCGGAGTGGAAGGCGTGGCTGACCCGGAGCCGTCGGGTCTTGACGGCGAGTTGGTCGAAGCGGGCGGCGAGGTCGGTGACGGCGTCGGCGTCGCCGGAGACGACGACCGCGTTCGGGCCGTTCACGGCGGCGAGGTCCAGCCGTGCGGCGAAGTCGGCGAGGTGGGCGGTCACCACGTCCTCCGGCGCGGCGATCGCCAGCATCGCGCCGCCGGCCGGCGCGGCCTGCATCAGTCGACCACGGGCGGCGACGAGCAGACAGGCGTCGGGCAGGGACCAGACCCCGGCGGCGTACCCGGCGGACAGTTCACCGATCGAGTGACCGAGCAGGTAGTCGGGGCGTACCCCGAAGGAGACGGTGAGCTGGTGGAGCGCCGTCTGGAGGGCGAACAGCGCGGGTTGCGTGTAGCCGGTCTGGTCCAGCGCGGTCGGATCGTCCCAGACGACCTCGCGCAGCGGCCGGTCCAGGTGCCTGTCGAGTTCCGCGCACACCTCGTCGAACGCCTCGGCGAAGACCGGCGAGGCGTCGTACAGGTCGCGTCCCATCCCGGGGCGTTGCGCGCCCTGCCCGGTGAACAGGAAGCCCAGGGTGCCGGTGTCGGCCCGACCGGTGACCAGTCCCGCCCGGCGACGGCCGTCGGCGAGGTCGGCCAACCCGGCGAGCAGTTCCTCACGGTCGCGGCCGACCACGACGGCCCGGTGGTCGAAGCCGCTGCGGCCGGCCAGCGAACGGCCGACAGCGCCGATCGGCACCGTGGGCCGGTCGGTGAGATGGCGGTGCAGGCGGTGCGCCTGGGCGCGCAGCGCCGCCGGGGTACGACCGGACAGCGGCCAGACGACCCGGGCGACGGCGGGTGCGGCCACCTGGGTGCCCGACGGCGTCCCGGGCCCGTCGACGGACGTCGGGGCGTCAACGGCGGCGGGCGGCGCGGGCCACGGGCCGAGGACCAGGTGGCAGTTGGTGCCGCCCATGCCGAACGACGAGACGCCGGCCAGGGGCCGGTTGACGGGCCAGACCGCGAGGGTGGTCTGCACGGTCAGTCGGGTGGCCGCGAAGTCGATCGCCGGGTTGGGCGTCTCATGGTGCAGGGAGGCGGGAATCAGCCCGTGCCGCAGGGCGAGCGCCGTCTTGATCAGCCCCACCACCCCGGCGGCGCCCTCCAGGTGGCCCACATTGGTCTTGGCCGAGCCGACCAGCAACCGGTCACCGGGTGCCAGTGCCGTGCCGACCACCGCACCGAGTGCGGCGGCCTCGATCGGGTCACCCACCGGGGTTCCGGTGCCGTGCAGTTCCACGTAGCCGGTGTCGGCCGGGTCGGTGCCGGCCCGGGTGTGCGCGAGCTGGACGACCTGCTCCTGGCCGGCCTGGCTGGGCGTGGTCAGGCCGTCGCCGCCACCGTCGTTGTTGACGGCACCGCCGTGGATCAGGCAGAAGATCCGGTCGCCGTCGGCGACCGCGTCGGCGAGCCGCTTCAGCACGACCAGGCCACCGCCCTCACCGCGGACGTAGCCGTCGGCGTGGGCGTCGAACAGGTGGGTACGCCCGGTGGGTGACAGGCCACCGAAGCCGCGTACGGCGTCGGTGCTCTCCCCGGTCAGGATCAGGTTGACTCCGCCGGCGAGCACCATCGTGCACTCGCCGGCGTGCAGCGACTCGATCGCCCGGTGCACCGCCACCAGTGCCGACGACTGGCCGGTGTCGACCACCATGCTCGGCCCGGCCAGGCCCAGCCGGTAGGAGACCCGGTTGGCGATGACGCTGCGGTGCAGCCCGGTCAGCGTGTGCGGGCCGGGGTCGCCGCCACCGCGCCGGGTCAGGGTGGCGTAGTCGTCCTGGATCGTGCCGATGAACACCCCGGTCGACGAGCCGCGCAGCGGCGTCGGGTCGGCCCCGGCGTGCTCCAGCGCCTCCCAGGCCAGTTCCAGCATCAGCCGCTGCTGCGGGTCCATCGCGGCGGCCTCGCGGGGCGACACCCCGAAGAACGGGGCGTCGAAGCCGGCCACGTCGTCGAGGAAGCCGCCACGACGGACCGTGCCCGGGTCGCCGGACCAGCGGTCGGCCGGCGCTTCCCGGATCGCCTCCTCCCCGCGTACCAACAGGTCCCAGAACTCGTCCGGGGAGGCGGCGCCGGGGAATCGGCAGGACATTCCGATGACCGCGATGGCGTCCTGGTACGCGGGGGCAGTGCTTCCCATGGATGGCCGTCCCTGTTCGAGGTTGGGTGTCGGGCGCGGAGGTCAGGCGACGGCGGCGAGCACCTCGTGCAGGCGTGCCGAGAAGGCGCGGGGGTGGGTGGTGTGGCCGTTGCGGCCACCGGGGAACTCCACCACCGCCGTGCCGAGTTCGTCGGCGAGTGCCTCCGCGCAGACGTACGCCCAGATGTCCTGTGAGATGCAGCCGCCGGCCGGGATCACCCGGATGCCGGTCTGCTTGAGCCGGGCGATGTCGTCGGCGTCGAGCTGGCAGTTGCGGAAGGCCGGGCCGTCGTACTTGACGAAGAACTCGATGTTCGCGGCCCGGTCGACCGTCATCGGTTGGAAGTCGACGCCCGGTTCCATCTCCAGCGTGGTCAGGTCGATGCCGCTGAGTGCCGCCATCTGCTTCATGGCGGGGCCCCAACCGTCGTTGTGGTAGGCGCGTTCGGCCGCGGCCACCCCCCGTACGACCCGCTCGCGGGTGGCCGCCGGCAGCAGTCGCAGGGTGGGGGCCTCGTGGGCGACCAGGGTGCGGACCTGCTCCGGGTGGCGCAGCGAGAGATAGAGCCCGATCGCCGCACCGTAGCCGGAGCCGAGCACGTGGGCTGGCTGGTCGGTGAGGTGGGCGAGCAGGGCGCTCGCGTCGTCGGCATGGGTCTCCATGGTCAACGCTGCGGGTGGCCCGTCGAGTTTGCTGCGGGACAGGCCGCGCCGGTCGTAGGTCACCACCGTGTACCGGTCGGCGAGTTGCTGTACGAGATAGCTGGTCCGGCCGGCGTCACCCTCACCGGCCTGGAGGACCAGCAACACCGGCCCCTGGCCCTGGACCTCGTAATACAGACGTGCTCCGGGTACGCCAAAGGTCCCGGCATCGACATCGTCGGCCACGATCGCGTCCACTGAATCCCCTCCGTTGCGCACTCGGAACGTGTGACGGTTCGACGCTAGACAGAGGGCCTAGAACGCATCTAAAACGGCACTTCACTCCAGCCAGGACGGCTTCTCCAGCAGGGTGAGGACGGCGGCGGAGCAGAGCCATCCCGGGCCCTGGGAGACCAGCAGGAGGTGGTCGCCGGGGTGGACCTGCCCGGTGTCGAGCAGGTGGTCCAGTGAGATGACCAGGTCGGCGGCGCCGACGTGGCCGACCGACCGGCCATAGTCCCATGTCGATAGAGACACGTCGATGCCGAGCGGGCCGAGGGTGGTGAACTCGGTCATCCGGGCGTCCTCGTTGATGGTGATCACCCGGGCCAGGTCGGCGACGTTGAGGTCCGCGTCGACCAGCGCCCGGCGAATGATGCCGACGTCGAACTCGCTGAGGCTCTCCACGGCCCGGGCCAGCGGCATCTCGTCGTCGGTGAAGGCGGCCGCCCGCGCGGTCATCGACACCTGTTCGGCGCTCTGCTCGACCGGCGGGGTCAACGGGCCGTCGCCGCGGTGCCACCGTTCCAGCCCGGGCAGGGTGCCGGAACAGATCGACCGGACCTCGGCGAAGCCGGGTTCGGTGGTGACGACGGCCGCCGCCGCACCGTCGGCGAGGATGTACGAGTCGCCGAAGCCGTGCCACCTGTCGACCAGCGGCGTCTCGAAGTTCTGGGCGGTGGTCAGCAGAGCCACGGCGAGTTCGGCCACGCCGGTGAGCTGCCCGACGGCGATCTCCAGCGCGGCGAGCAGCCCGTTGCAGCCCTGCCGGATCTCCAGGGAGCCGGCGCCGGCGACACCCAGCTCACGCAGGATGTAGCCGGGTGGGTAGGAGCCCTCGGGCCCCTGGTAGTAGACGCTCGCGTGGATGTGCGACTCGACGTCGGCGGTCCCGGCCGAGGAGCGTTCCAGCGCGGTCCGGGCGGCCAGCACCGCCATGTCGAGGGCGGGCAGTTTCGTCGAGATGTGCGTCCCGGTCAGGCCGCTCGCCTCGAAGACCTCCGCCCGGTACCGGCCGTCCGCGACCGCGTCCTCGGCGCTCACCCAGTCGGGTAGGTGGTGGCCGATCCCGTCGAGATAGACACCTTCGACTCGCACGGGGTCCCTCCATTCTTCAGCTGTGTTCCGCCGCAGGCCGGCGGATCGTCAGTAGCCGAGCAGTTCCTGCCTGAGGTGACGCACCAGGGCGTCGGGCGTGGAGTGGTCGAAGACCACCGTGGGCGCGAGCCGCAGGTCGGTCTCCGTGCTGATCAGGTTGCGGACCGTCAGGGCGGACAGCGAGTCGAACCCGGCGTCCCGGAACCGCCGGTCCCGTTCGACGGTTTCGGCCGACGCCAGGCCGAGCACCGCCGCGACGTTGCGGCGTACCAGCTCCAGCAGGATCTGGTCCCGGTCGCCCTCGGGCGCGAGCACCAGCCGCTGCTTGAGGCCGGCCGGGGCGTCGGCGACGGCCCGTGCGGTGCGGCGGGTGCCGGCCGGGGCCAACGACCGCAGCAGCGCCGGGGCGTCGGGGGACCGCGACCAGGCGCCGGCCCCGGCCGCGACGACCAGTGACCCGCCGACGCGGCAGGCCGCCTCGACGAGGACGAGCTCGTCGGGTGACAGGTCCCCGGCGGGCCGTTCCCGCAGCAGCGCGACGGTCGGGGTGGCGCTGGTGACCGTCGCGTCGGGGTGGTCCAGCCGGACCACGGTGGTGGCTGCGTCCCCGCTGCCGTCGCCGGCCTCGATCCCGCACCCGCGCAGGAAGGCCACGGTCGCCCCGCGCGCCGCCGACGCGCCGCCGGTGACCAGCACCGGCCCGGTGACGTCGGGCGGCGTCGCGTCGTCCACCGGGACGGTGACCCGGGCCAGGCGGGGCGTCAGCACCGTCCCGCGACGGACGACCAGGTGCGGTTCGGCCAGGGCGAGCGCCGTCGTCAGTGCCCGCCAGGACGCCTTGACGCCGTCCACCACGACGGTGTCGCCATGGGCGGGCGTCGCACCGGCCGGCACGGCACCGGCCGGCACGGCGGTGGCCGGCACGGCGGTGGCCGGCACGGCGGTGGCCGGCACGGCGGTGGCCGGCACCGCGGTGGCCGGCACCGCGGTGGCCGGCACCGCGGTGGCCGGCACCGCGGCGGTTCCGGTGGTGCCCGCCCGGCCACGGCGGCGGGGGGCCGCGGCGGTCGGGTCCGGGCGCAGGGTGACGAGGCGACTGGTCTCCCAGGGGCTGTCGGCCGACGGCGCGGGGTCGGTGTCGCTGAGCAGGATGACGTCCGGACGGGCCGCGCCGGCTTCGACCGCGGCGGTGAGCGCGGCCAGGTCGGGGTACGCCTCGGCGTAGGTGTCCGCCGACATCAGCCCGGCGCGGGCCCGCAGGGGATCGGCGCCGACGACGACCATCGTCGGCGGCGACGGCGGGGTGGCCGGCGTGGACACCGGGACCCACTCCACCCGGAACAGGCCGTCCTGGGCGGCGGCGCTCGCGGTCCGGACCTCACCGGTCGGGCAGGGGCGGGTGGTGACGGCGGCGATCGTCGCCACCGGGGAACCGGTCGTGTCGGCGACGGTGACCTGCCCCGACGCGGCACGGTGCACCCGCAGCACGGTCGCGCCCACCGCCCGCAGGGTCACGCCGCGCAACTCGGCCAGCCGGGACGGCGCGTCGGCCGGGTCGTCGACGGCCCGCAGTGCGGCGTCCAGCAGGACCGGGTGCAGTCCGAATTGGTCCGCCTCGGCGCGCTGCCGGTCGGGCAGCCGGACCTCGGCGAAGACCTCACCGTCGCGCCGCCAGCGCGCGACACCGTCGGCGGCGGGCTCTCCGGTCGCGGCCGGCGGCGGCCACACCGTCAGGTCGACACCCGGCGACGGTACGCCGGCGGCGAGCGTGCCGGAGGCGTGGCAGCGCCAGGGCGCTCCGGCCGGGGTGTCCGCCCGTCGGGCGTGGATGCTCAGCGGCCGGCGGGCGTCGTCCCCCGGTGCGCCGATCTCCACCCGCAGGTGGACAGCCGCCCGGGCCGGCACGGTCAACGGCTCGTGCAGGGTCAGGGCGTCGACGTGGTCGAGCCCGACGTCGTCGCCGGCCTTCAGCGCCAGGTCGAGCAGGGCGGTGCCGGGCAGTACGACGGTGTCCCCGACGGTGTGGGCGGCCAGCCAGGGCAGGCCGGCCAGGGAGACGGTGCCGGTCAGCACCACCCCGCCGGAGCCGGGCAACTCCACCGGGGCGCCGAGCAGCGCATGGTCGCCACGATCGGTGGTGACGCCGGACGGGGTGGTCTTGAGCCAGTAGTGCTCGTGCTGGAAGGGGTAGGTGGGCAGGTCGACCCGGACAGCCTCCGGAACGACCCGACCCCAATCAACCTCCACCCCCGCAACGAACGCCTCACCCAACGACAACAACACCCGACCCACACCACCCTCACCCCGACGCAACGTCGGCACCACCACACCACCCGAA
>NZ_JBFAQU010000050.1:0-8953 GCF_040678915.1 Micromonospora sp. NPDC049257 | reverse complement strand
TCTGATCCAACACACCACCCGGGTCGGTGAACATCACCTCCCGCAAATCACCACCCAGCAACGACCCGAACGCCACACACACCTCATCCAGAGCCTGCGCGAACACCGGGAAAGCCGCCGCCAGCTCACGACCCATCCCCACCCGCTGCGCACCCTGACCGGTGAACAACACCGCCGTACGACCGGCGACGGTCCGACCGGACAGGCCACCGCCGGCGGCCAGGGTCTCCAGGCCGGCCACGTCGTCACCGAGCACCACACCCCGGTACGCGGCGGCGGCCCGGGTGGTGCCCAGCGCGTACCCGACGTCCACCGGCCGCTCGTCGGTGAGGAACTCCCGCAGCCGGTCGGCCTGCCCGGCGAGCGCCGCCGCCGACCGCCCGGACAGCGGCCAGAGCACCACCGGCGGCTCGGCGGTCTCGTCCGACGCGACGGTCTCCGCCGGGGGTGCCTGCTCCAGGATCACGTGCCCGTTGGTGCCGCTCACCCCGAACGACGACACCCCGCCCCGGCGCGGCTGGCCGTGGTCGGGCCACTGCCGAGCCTCGGTCAGCAGCTGCACGGTGCCGGCGGACCAGTCGACGTGGGTGGACGGCTCCCCCACGTGCAGGCTCTTGGGCAGGACGCCGTTGTGCAGCGCCATCACCATCTTGATCACACCGCTGACGGCGGCGGCGGCCTGGGCGTGGCCGATGTTCGACTTGACCGAGCCGAGCCAGAGCGGCCGGTCGGCCGGCCGGTCGCGCCCGTACGTGGCGATCAGCGCCTCCGCCTCGATCGGGTCACCGAGGGTGGTGCCGGTGCCGTGCGCCTCGATCAGGTCGACGTCGCCAGAGGTGAGGCCGGCGTTGGCGAGCGCCTGGAGGATGACCCGCTGCTGCGCCACCCCGTTGGGGGCGGTCAGACCGTTGGACGCGCCGTCCTGGTTGATCGCGGAACCCCGGATGACCGCGAGCACCCGGTGGCCGTTGCGTTGGGCGTCGGAGAGTCGTTCCAGCAGCAGCATGCCGACGCCCTCACCCCAGCCGGTGCCGTCGGCGTCGTCGGAGAACGGCTTGCAGCGGCCGTCGGAGGCGAGCCCCCGCTGCCGGCTGAACGCGACGAACGCGCCGGGCGTCGACATGACGGTGACGCCACCGGCCAGGGCCAGCCCGCACTCCCGTTGCCGCAGCGCGTGCGCGGCGAGGTGCAGCGCGACAAGCGACGACGAGCAGGCGGTGTTGACGGTGACGGCCGGCCCCTCCAACCCCAGGCTGTACGCGACCCGACCGGAGATGACCGCCCCGGAGCTGCCGGTGCTCATGTACGCCTCGACCGGTTCGGGCAGCACGGTGAGCCGGTCCCAGTAGTCCTGGCCACCGCAGCCGACGAAGACACCGACCGGACCGCCGCGCAACGTGTCGGGGTTGATACCGGCCCGTTCGCACGCCTCCCAGCTCGCCTCCAGCACCAGCCGCTGCTGCGGGTCCATCGCCAGCGCCTCGCGGGGCGAGATGCCGAAGAACTCGGCGTCGAACTCGTCGGCGTCGTGGACGAACCCACCCTGCTGGACGTAGCTGCTGCCGGCGGTGTCCGGGTCGGCGTCGTAGAGGGCGGCGGTGTCCCAGCCCCGGTCGGTGGGGAACTCGCCGATGGCGTCGACGCCGTCGGCGACCAGCCGCCACAGGTCCTCGGGCGAGTTGACCCCACCCGGGTAGCGGCAGGCCATGCCGACGATCGCGATCGGGTCCTGCTCCTGTGACTCGACCTCGCGCAGCCGCTCCCGGGTGCGGTGCAGATCGGCGGTGACCCGCTTCAGGTACTCGAGGAGCTTCTCTTCGTTCGCCATCCGAACCTCACCAAACTCGTTGCCAGCGGGACACGTTGCTCCGGGAGCGCGGTGGCGGCTCAGGTCATGCCGAGTTCCTTGTCGATCAGGTCGAACACGTCGTCGGCGGAGGCCGTTTCGAGCCGGTCGACGAGGGTGGCGCCGGTGGTGGTGCTGAGGGTTTCGTTGAGCTTCGCCAGCAGCGACTGGAGCCGGGCGGTGACCCGGTTGCGTTCGATCTCCTCCGGCGTCAGGCCGGCCACGGTGACCTCCAGCCGGTCCAGCTCGGCGAGCAGACCGCCGGCCGTGTCACCGGTGTAGCCGAGTTCGGCCCGGAGCTGGTCGGCCAGGGCGGTCGGGTTGGGGTGGTCGAACACCAGGGTGGCGGAGAGCCGTACGCCGGTGGCGGCGCTGAGCCGGTTGCGCAGCTCGACGGCGGTCACCGAGTCCATGCCGAGTTCCTTGAACGCGCGCTGCGGCTCGACCAGGTCGGCGTCGCCGTAGCCGAGGACGGCCGCCACGTTGGTGCGGACGGTCTCCAGCAGCAGGGCGCGCTGCTCGGCCTCGGGCAGGGTGCCGAGCCGGTCGGCGAGCGCCGAAGACGCCCCCGTTTCGGTGGTCTCGGCGGCCTCGGGGGCGGCGTCGGGGAGTTCGGCCAGCAGCGGCCGGGGCCGGGCCAGCGTATAGATGGGGCCGAACCGGGCCCAGTCGACGTCGGCGACGACGAGGTGGCTCTCGTCGTGGTCGAGGGCCTGCCCGAGCGCGTCGACGGCGAGCCGGGGGTCCATCACGCCGACGCCGAGCCGGTCGAGGTGTGCCCCGACCTCGCCGCCGGCCATGCCACCGCCGCCGCCCCAGCTGCCCCAGGCGACCGAGGTGGCGACCGCACCCCGGGTCCGCCGCCGGTGCGCCAGCGCGTCGAGGTACGCGTTGGCCGTGGCGTACCCGGCCTGGCCGGCGCTGCCCCACACCGCGGCACCGGAGGAGAACAGCACGAACGCGTCCAGCGGCCGGTCGGCCAGCAACGCGTCGAGGTGCACCGCGCCGAGCACCTTCGCCCGGCACACGTCGGCGAAGTCGTCGAGGCCGGTCTGCCCCAACGGCACCTCGGGGTGCAGCACCCCGGCGGCGTGGAACACGGCGGTCAGCTCGTCACCGAGGTCGGCCAGGAGCGCGGCGACCGCGTCCCGGTCGGCCACGTCGAGGGCGACGACCTCGACTCCCGGGTGCCGGGCCGTCAGGTCGGCCGCGCCGGGGGCGTCCGGGCCGCGTCGGCTGGCCAGCACCACCCGCTGCGCGCCGTTGCCGACCAGCCATTCGGTGACGTGCCCGCCGACCCCGCCGGTGCCGCCGGTGACCAGGACGGTGCCGGTGGGCGTGTAGCGCCGTTCGGGCGCCCGGGTCGCCGGGTGGCGGATCATCCGGCGGGCCAGCGTGCCGGCCGCCCGCAGCGCCACCTGGTCCTCGCCGCCGCCGGTCAGCACGTCGGCGAGCCGGTCGACGGTCTGCGGCGTCCACTCGGCGGGCAGGTCGACCAGGCCGCCCCACCAGCCGGGGTAGTCGAGGGAGAGCACCGTGCCCAGGCCCCACAGGGCGCCCTGGGCCGGGTCGGCGACCGGCTCGAACCGGTCCACCCCGACCCCACCGGCGGTGACGCACCAGAGCCGACCGCTGAAGTCGGACGCGGCCAGCGCGTGCACCAGCGACACGGTGGCGGTGATCCCGGCGGACAGGCCGACGCCCAGCGGGTCGGGGCCGTCGTCCAGGGCGAGCAGGGAGAGCACCCCGGCGGGGGCCTCCCGGCCGGCGTGGTCGGTGCCGGTGACGGTGACCACCTCGGCGCCCCGGGCGGTCAGGCCGTCGGCGAGCGTACGCAGCCGCTCGTCGTCGGCCAGCGTCGCCGGGGCGACCACCCACCACACGCCGGTGAGCTGCCCGCCGGTGGGCACCTCGGTCGGCCGCCACACCACCCGGTACCGCCAGCCGTCCACGGTGGCGACGTCGCGCTGCCGGGACCGCCACGACGTCAGGCCGGGCAGCACCTCCCCGACGAGTGCGGTGTCGACGCCGAGGCCGTCGGCGAGCAGGTCGACGTCGGCGCGTTCCACCGCGTCCCAGAATCCGGCGTCGGTGCCGCCTGCGGCCGGGGCGGTGACGGTCGGCGCGATCCAGTAACGCTCGTGCTGGAAGGCGTAGGTGGGCAGGTCCGCCCGGCGGGTGCCGGGCAGGGCGACGGCCCAGTCCACGTCGACGCCCCGCACGTGCAGCTCGGCCAGGGAGGTGAGCAGCCGGTCCAGGCCGCCGTCGTCGCGGCGCAGGGTGCCGGTGACCACCGTCGGGCGGTCCGCCGACTCCAGCGTCTCCTGCATCCCCATGCCGAGCACCGGGTGCGGGCTGACCTCCACGAACCCGGTCCAGCCCTGCCCGGCGAGAGAGCGGATCGCCGGGTCGAACCGAACCGTGTTGCGGAGGTTGTCATACCAGTAGCGGGCGTCGAGGGTGGCGGTGTCCACCCAGTCGCCGGTGACGGTGGAGAGCATCCGGATCGTCCCGGTCTTCGGGTTGATCGGGGCCAGGTCCTCCAGCAGCCGGTGTTCCAGCAGCTCCACCTGCGCGGAGTGCGAGGCGTAGTCGACGGCGACCTGCTTGGCCCGGATCCCCTCCCCGGTGAGCTCGGCGATGAGTTCCCGCAGCGCCTCCGGGGTGCCGGAGACCACCACCGAACCCGCGCCGTTGACCACGGCGAGGGAGATGTCGCCCGCCCACCGGGCGATCCGCTCCTGCGCCCGGTCGGCGGGCAGCCCGACCGAGACCATGCCGCCCCGGCCGGCCAGCTTCTCGCCGATGGCCCGGCTGCGCAGGGTCACCACCCGCGCCCCGTCGGCCAGGGAGAGTCCGCCGGCCACGCAGGCGGCGGCGATCTCACCCTGCGAGTGGCCGACCACCGCGTCGGGTTCGACGCCGTAGCTGCGCCAGGTGGCGGCGAGGGAGACCATCATCGCCCACAGGGCGGGCTGGACCACGTCCACCCACTCCAGGGAGGGTGCGCCGGGCACCCCCCGGACCACGTCCAGCAGGTCCCAGTCGACGTACGCGCGCAGCTCGGCGGCGCAGCGGCCCATCTGCTCGGCGAAGACCGGCGAGGAGTCCAGCAGCGCGGCGGCCATGCCGACCCACTGGGCGCCCTGGCCGGGGAAGACGAACACGACCCGACCTGCGGCGTCGGCGGTGCCGGTGACCGCGGTCGCGGCGGGCAGCCCGTCGACGACCGCGCCGAGCGCGGTCCGCAGCTGCGGCAGGTCACCGCCGAGCACCACGGCCCGGTGGTCGAGCCGGGCCCGACCGGCCAGCGTCCGCCCCACGGCAGCCGGGTCGGCCGGTACGGCGTCCAGGTGCGACAGCAACCGCTGCGCCTGGGCCCGCAGCGCCCGGTCGGTGTGCCCGGACAGCACCCACGGCAGCACCGCCGGGGTGGCGGGCTGCTCGTCCTCCTCGGCCGGGGCCACCTCTTCGAGCACGACGTGGGCGTTGGTGCCGCTGATGCCGAACGAGGAGACCGCGCAGCGGCGGGCGTGGCCGGTCTGCGGCCACTCCACCGGCTCGGTGAGCAGCTTGACGGTCCCGGGCGACCAGTCGATCTCACCGCTGGGCTCGTCGACGTGCAGGGTGCGGGGCAGCACCCCGTGCCGCATCGCCTGCACCATTTTGATCACCCCGCCGACACCGGCGGCGGCCTGCGAGTGGCCGATGTTGGACTTCAGCGAGCCGAGCCACAGTGGCCGGTCGGCGGGCCGGTCCCGGCCGTACGTGGCGAACAGCGCCTGCGCCTCGATCGGGTCGCCGAGCCGGGTGCCGGTGCCGTGCGCCTCGACCGCGTCGATCTCCTGACCGGCGAGCCGGGCGTTGGCCAGCGCGGCGCGGATGACCCGACGCTGGGAGGGACCGTTGGGGGCGGTGAGGCCGTTGGACGCGCCGTCCTGGTTGATCGCGGAGCCCCGGATGACGGCGAGCACCGGGTGTCCGTTGCGGCGGGCGTCGGAGAGCCGTTCCAGCACCAGCGACCCGGCGCCCTCGGCCCAGCCGGTGCCGTCGGCGGCGGCGGCGAACGACTTGCACCGGCCGTCGAAGGACAGCGCCCGCTGCCGGGAGAACTCGACGAACGCGTCGGGGGTGCCGATCACGGTGACCCCACCGGCGACGGCGAGCGACGACTCCCCGGAGCGCAGCGACTGGCAGGCCCAGTGCAGGGCGACCAGCGACGACGAGCAGCCGGTGTCGACGGTGACCGCCGGCCCCTCCAGCCCGAGGGTGTACGACAGCCGACCGGAGACGATGCTGCCGGCGCCCCAGCTGTTCGGGTAGTCGTGGTAGACGACGCCGGTGAACACGGCGGTGGGGCTGCCCTTGAGCGACAGCGGGTCGATGCCGGCCCGTTCCAACGCCTCCCAGGACGTCTCCAGGAACAGCCGCTGCTGCGGGTCCATCTCGGCGGCCTCGCGGGGCGAGATGCCGAAGAAGGTCGGGTCGAAGTCGGCGGCCCCATAGAGGAATCCGCCGTCGCGGGTGTAGCTGGTGCCGGGGTGGTCCGGGTCAGGGTCGTAGAGCCGGTCGAGGTCCCAGCCCCGGTCGGTGGGCATGCCGGAGATCGCGTCGGTGCCGGCCGCGACGAGGTCCCACAGGGCCTCGGGCGAGTCGACGCCGCCGGGGTAGCGGCAGCCCATGCCGACGATGGCGATCGGTTCGGCGGCGCGCTCCTCGATGTCGCGGAGCCGCTCGCTGGTCTCGTGCAGGTCGGCCGTGACCCGCCGCAGGTAGTCACGAAGCTTCTGTTCGTTGGACATCAGGAACCCATTCCCGGACGGCGCCGACGGAGCGGACGGATCATGAGGTGCCGAACTTGCTGTCGATGAAGTCGAAGAGGTCGTCGTCGGAGGCGGTGTCGAGATCCTCGGTGACGCTGGCGACCTCGGCCGGGCGTTGACCGGCGGTCCACGCGGCGAGCATGGTGCGCAGCCGCTCCCCCACCCCGGCCCGGGTGCTCTCGTCGAGCGCGGCGACCGCGTCGGCGTCCAGAGTGGACAGCGCCGCCTGGAGCCGGTCGAGGTCGTCGAGCAGGGTGACGCCCCCGGCGTCGGCGGGCACCAGCTCGGTGAGCAGTTGCTGGGCCAGCTCGGTCGGGGTCGGGTAGTCGAAGACCAGGGTGGCGGGCAGCCGCAGCGCCGTCTCGGTGGTGAGCCGGTTGCGCAGCTCCACGGCGGTCAGCGAGTCGAACCCGGCCTCCTTGAACGCCCGCTCCGGGTCGACGTCCGCGCCGGAGGCGTACCCGAGGACGGCGGCGACCTGGTCGCGGACCAGCGCCAGGACGGTGTCCAGGCGGTCCGGTGACGGCATCGCGGCGAGCCGGCCGGCGAGGTCGGCGGTCGCGGCGACCGGGGCGGCCGGTTCGGCCTCGGGTTGGGCGTCGGGCAGCGCGGCCAGCAGCGGCCGGGGCCGGGCCAGGGTGTAGACCGGGGTGAACCGGGTCCAGTCGATGTCGGCGACGACGAGGTGGCTCTCGTCGTGGTCGAGGGCCTCCCGCAGCGCCCGGACGGCGAGCCGGGGTTCCATCGGCGGGGTGCCCTGCCGGCGCAGGTGCGCGGTGGCCTCCCCGTCGGCCATCCCGCCGCCGGCCCAGCTGCCCCAGGCGACCGAGGTGGCGACCGCACCCCGGGTCCGCCGCCGGTGCGCCAGCGCATCGAGGTACGCGTTGGCCGTGGCGTACCCGGCCTGGCCGGCGCTGCCCCAGACCGCGGCACCGGAGGAGAACAGCACGAACGCGTCCAGCGGCCGGTCGGCCAGCAACGCGTCGAGGTGCACCGCGCCGAGCACCTTCGCCCGGCACACGTCGGCGAACTCCGCCACGCTGGTCTCCGGCAGCGACCTCTCCTGGTGCAGCACCCCGGCGGCGTGGAAGACGGCGGTCAGCTCGTCACCGAGGTCGGCCAGGAGCGCGGCGACCGCGTCCCGGTCGGCCACGTCGAGGGCGACGACCTCGACACCCGGATGCCGGGCCGTCAGGTCGGCCGCGCCGGGGGCGGCCGGGCCGCGCCGGCTGGCCAGCACCACCCGGTCGGCACCCTGGTCGAGCAGCCATCCGGTGAGGTGCGCGCCGATGCCACCGGTGCCGCCGGTGACCAGCACGGTGCCGGTGGGCGTGTAGTGGCGTTCGGCGTTGCCGGCGGCGGGCCAGCGGACCAGCCGTCGGGCCAGCACCCCTGCGGTACGGACGGCCACCTGGTCCTCCGCACCGGAGGCGAGGACGTCGGCGAGCCGCGCGACGTGCTCGTCGGTCCAGTCGGTGGGCAGGTCGACCAGGCCACCCCAGGAGTGCGGGTACTCCAGGGACAGCACGGTGCCGAGGCCCCAGAGCGCGCCCTGCGCGGGGTGCGGCAGGTCCTCGAACCGGTCGACGGCGATGCCGCCTGCGGTGAGGCACCAGATCCGGCCGGCGAAGTCGGTGGCGGTGAGGGCCTGGATCAGCGCGACGGTGTCGGTGACGCCGACGGAGAGCCCGGCGTCGGTGGGGTCGGGGGTGTCGTCGAGGGCGAGCAGGGACAGCACCCCGGCGGGGGTGTCCCCGGCGGGCAGGTCGGTGCCGGTGACGGTGACGACGTCGGCGCCCCGGTCGGCCAGTCCGGCGGCGAGGGCGGTCAACCGCTCGTCACCGGTCGACGCGGCCGGTACGACGAGCCACCAGGTGCCGGTGAGTTCGCCGCCGTCGGGAAGCTCGGTGGAGCGCCACACCACCCGGTAGCGCCAGTCGTCCACGGTGGCCGCGTCCCGTTGCCGGTCGCGCCAGGCGGCGAGGCCGGGGAGTACCTCGGTGACGACACCGGGGGTGACGCCGAGACCGTCGGCGAGCAGGTCGGTGTCGCCCCGGTCGACGGCGTCCCAGAACCCGCCGTCGGCCTCGTCGGTGCCGGTGCCGGCGGTGGTGTCGGGCTCGATCCAGTACCGCTGGTGCTGGAAGGCGTAGGTGGGCAGCTCCACCTGCCGACCGCCCGGGTTGACCGCCGCCCAGTCGAGGTCGACACCGCTGATCCACGCCTGCGCCATCCCGGTGGCGTACGCGGTGACCTGGTCCCGGTCACGGCGCTGCAACGCGAT
>NZ_JBFAQU010000049.1:0-9248 GCF_040678915.1 Micromonospora sp. NPDC049257 | reverse complement strand
CACCCACACCCACACCCGCAACACCCACACCCGAAACCCCACCCACCACCAAACCCACCAACCGCTCCGCCACCAACACCGGAGTCGGAAAGTCGTAGGCGAGCGAGGACGGCAGCGGCAGGGCGGTGTCGGCGACCAGCCGGTCGCGTAGTTCCACGACGGTGAGCGAGGAGAAGCCGAGTTCCTTGAACGTCGTCTCCGGGTCCACGTCGGTGGCGTTCGAATGACCGAGGATGCCGGCGGCCCGCCGCCGGACCAACTCCAGGGCGACGTCGAGGCGCCGCTCCGCCGGCAGCTCCCGCAGGTCAGTCGCCCAGGCCCCGTCGCCGACGGGCTCCTCGGCCACCGGCGCGTCGGCGTCGGGCCGTACGGTCGTCGTGCCCGGGTCCGTTGCGGGCGCGTCGATCCAGAAGGGCCTGCGCTGGAACGCGTAGGTGGGCAGGGAGATCCGCTGTGCGCCCGGGAAGGACGTGGTCCAGTCGACCGGGACACCCACGACGTACGCATGGCCGACGGCCTGCCGGAAGCGGTCGAGGCCGCCCTCGTCGCGCCGCAGGCTGGGCACGACGGACGCCGGCTGCCCGGCTGCGGCGAAGGTCTCCCGCAGGCCGACGGCCAGCACCGGGTGCGGGCTGCACTCGATGAACGTGGTGTACCCGTCGTCGAGCAACGCCGTGGCGGCCGGCTCGAACCGGACGGTCTGCCGTAGGTTGCGGTACCAGTAGGCGGCGTCCAGACCGGCCGTGTCGACGGGCGTTCCGGTCACCGACGAGTAGAAGGTGACCGGGGCACTGGTGGGCGTGATCGGGGTGAGCTGGGCGAGCACCTCGTCGCGGACCGTCTCGACCTGCGGGGAGTGGGAGGCGTAGTCCACCGGGATGGCCCGGCACCGCACCCCCTGCGCGGTCAGCTCGGCGAGCACCTGCGGCAGCACGTCCACCGCTCCGGACAGGACGGTCGAGTCGGGGCCGTTGATCGCCCCGATCGCCACCTGGTCGCTCCACTGCTCCAGCACCGGCAGCAGCCGCTCGGCCGACGCCGCCACAGACGCCATCGCGCCCGTGCCGGCCAGGGCCCGGATCGCCCGACTGCGCAGGGCCACCACCCGGGCCGCGTCCGGCAGGGTCAGCGCGCCGGCCACGCACGCGGCGGCGATCTCACCCTGGGAGTGCCCCACCACCGCGTCGGGTTCCACCCCGTGCGCCCGCCACAGTGCCGCCAACGACACCATCACGGCGAACAGCACCGGCTGGACCACGTCGACCCGCGCCAACTGGTCGGCGTCCCCGCCGAGCAGGACGTCGCGCAGGTCCCAGTCGGTGTACGCGGCCAGCGCGTCGGCACATTCGTCGAGGCGGTCGCGGAACACCGCGGAGTCGGCGTACAGGCCACGGGCCATCGCCTCCCACTGCGAGCCCTGGCCGGGGAAGACGAAGACCACCCGGCCGGGCTGGGCGCGGCCGACGACCAGGTCGGGTCGGTCGTCACCGGCGGCGAGCGCGGCGAGCGCGGCGAGCATGTCGGCGCGGTCACCGGCGCGGATCGCCGCCCGGTGCCGCAGGGCGGCCCGGGTCGTCGCGAGCGAGTAGCCGAGGTCGACGCCCGCGACGTCGCCACCGGTGGTGAGGAACCGGTGCAGCGTGGCCGCCTGGGCGCGCAGTGCGGCGGGGTTCTGAGCGGACACCACCCAGGGGGCGGTGTGCGGGGGCGTCGGCGCGTCGGTCCGGTCGCCGGTGGGCCGGGGCGCCCGCCCGACGACGAGGTGGGCGTTGGTGCCGCCCATTCCGAACGACGAGATGCCGGCCAGGGCGTCGCCGTCACCGGCGGCGTCCGCCGGCCACGGCCCGAGCGCGCACTGCACCTGCAGGTTCAGCGCGGCCAGGTCGATGCGCGGGTTGACGGTGCTGAAGTTCAGACTCGCCGGGATCTGCCCGTGCCGGGCGCTCAACGCGAGCTTGAGCAGACCGACCAGACCGGCGGCCCCTTCGAGGTGCCCGACGTTGGTCTTGGCCGAACCGACGGCCAGCGGAGCGTCCGCCGGCCGGTGCACGCCGATCGTCGCACCCAGCGCGCCTGCCTCGACCGGGTCGCCGACGGGCGTGCCCGTGCCGTGCAGCTCGACGTAGCCGACGTGGGCCGGGTCGGTGCCCGCCTGCCGGTGCGCCCGCCGGATCACGTCGGCCTGCCCGTCGCCGTCCGGGACGGTCAGGCCGGCACCGCCACCGTCGTTGTTGACGGCCCCGCCGAGGATCACGCAGGAGATGTCGTCGCCGTCGGCCACCGCGTCGGCGAGCCGCTTGAGCACGACCAGGCCGCCGCCCTCACCGCGTACGTAGCCGTTGGCGCGCGCGTCGAAGACCCAGGCCGTGCCGTCCGGGGAGAGACCGCCGAACTCGCCGACCCGGGCGGTGCTCCCCGGTTCCAGGATGAGGTTCACGCCGCCGGCCAGGGCCAGCGAGACGGTCCCGGCGCGCAGGCTCTCGCAGGCCTGGTGCACGGCGACCAGCGCCGACGACTGCCCGGAGTCGACGACCACGCTGGGCCCGGTCAGGCCGAGTGTGTAGGAGATCCGGTTGGCCACGACGCTGCGGTGCAGCCCGGTGAGGGTGTGGACGGTGGCGGGCACCCGGCCGGCCAGTTGGGCGTAGTCGTCCTGGATGGCGCCGACGTAGACCGCCGCAGGCCGCCCGGCCAGCTGGTCGGGTGCCAGCCGGGCGTCCTCGAACGCCTCCCACGCCAGCTCCAGCATCAGCCGCTGCTGCGGGTCCATCGCGGTGGCCTCGCGCGGGGAGATGCCGAAGAAGGCGGCGTCGAACCCGGCGACGTCGTCGAGGAAGCCGCCGGGTGGGGCGGTCGGCCCCGACCGGTCGGTGGGTGCCGCGCCGATCGCGTTGCCCCCGCTGGCGAGCAGGGCCCAGAACGCGGCCGGGTTCGCCGCGCCGGGCAGGCGGCAGGACATGCCGACGACAGCGATCGCGTCCTCGGAAAAGTCACGGGTCTGCGGCATGACAACTGACCTCATTCTGCGTCGATCGCGGGCCATCAGGGGGTGGGGCGGAGGGTCTAGACGGTGATCAGGGTGTCGACGTAGTCGACGATCGCCTCGAACGTCGGGTGCTCGTAGACCAGCGCGGCGGGCAGGTCCACTCCGGTGGCGGCGGCGGCCCGGTTGCGCAGGTCGATCGCCATCAGCGAGGTGAACCCGAGTTCGAGCAGGGGGACGTCGGCGGCGACGTCGTCGGCCCGGTCGAGCCGCATCACCTCGGCGGCCAGCCCGCGCAGGGCCATCAGCAGGGTCGCCCGGCGTTCGGCGGCCGGTAGCCGCAGCAGGGTGACGGCCAGCGACGGCTCCGCCTCGTCACTGCCGTCGGTGAGCGAGTCGGGCGGCGTGGGTGCCCGGCGGGTGGCCACCATCGGTGCGACCGCGTCCAGCCAGTAGTGCTTGCGCTGGAACGCGTAGGTGGGCAGGTCGACGGTGGTCGGGGCCAGCCCGTCGGTCAGCGCGTCCCAGTCGACGCCGCCACCCCGGCAGTACCAGTTCGCGACCCCGGTCAGGAACGCCACCGGCTCGTCGACGTCGCGGCGCAGCAGCGGCAGCACCGCACCGGTCGTGCCGGCGACGCCGAGGTTCTCGGTGACCACCGCGCTCAGCACACTGTCCGGGCCGACTTCGAGGTACTCGGTGACCTCGGCGGCGGCCAGCGCCCGGACGGCGTCGGCGAAGCGGACCGGCCGGCGGGCGTGCGCCACCCAGTATTCCGGGTCCTCCAGTTCACCCGGGCCGACCGGTCGACCGGTCACGGTGGACACCAGCTCGACGGTCGGCGGCCGGTAGGTCAGGCCCGCCGCCACCCGCCGGAACTCGTCGAGCATGGGTTCCATCCGGGGGGAGTGGAAGGCGTGGCTGACCCGCAGTCGGCTGGTCCGCCGGCCCTGGGCGGCCCAGGCCGCCTCGATCTCGGCGACCGCCGGCTCGTCACCGGCGACCACGACGGAGGACGGTCCGTTCACGGCGGCGACGGCGACCTCGGCGGCCCGGTCCACCAGCATCGGTGTCACCTCGGCCTCGGTGGCCTGCACCGCCACCATCGCGCCGCCGGCCGGCAGTTCCTGCATGAGTCGTCCGCGTGCGGTGACCAGGGTCGCCGCGTCGGCCAGCGTGAGCACTCCGGCGACGTGGGCGGCGGCGAACTCGCCGACCGAGTGCCCGACGAGCCGTTGGGGCCGGATGCCGAACCGTTCGAGGAGCCGGAACAGCGCCACCTCCACGGCGAAGATGGCAGGTTGGGCGAACCGGGTCTGGTCGAGCAGCGCGGCGAGGGCGGTGCCCGCCGGGGCGAAGAGCACGTCGCGCAGCACCACCGGCAGGTGCGCGTCGAGGGCCGCACACGCCGCGTCGAGGGCCGCGGCGAAGGCCGGGAACGCCGGGTAGAGGTCGCGGCCCATGCCCGCGTGCTGCGAACCCTGACCCGAGAAGATCATGGCGAGGGTACGACCGCCGGGCGGGGCGGGGCGGCCCCGCACCACCTGGGCGGAGCCCGAGCCGCCGGCCAACCGGTCCAGACCGGTGAGCAGCTCGGCCGGGTCGGTGCCGAGCAGAACGGCACGGTGGGCGAACAGCGGACGACGATTCAGGGTGTACGCCACGTCGACCGGCCGCAGCGGTCGACGCCGCAGGTGGGCGGCGAGCCGTCGTGCCTGGTCCCGCAGTGCCTTGGGCGAGTTACCCGACAGTGGCCAGGCGGTCGGGCGGTCGGGTGTCACCACCGGCGCGGACCCGTGTTCCCCGGCGGGCGGGGGTGGCGACTCCTCCAGGATCAGGTGGGCGTTCGTGCCGCTGATTCCGAAGGAGGAGATGCCGACGCGACGTGGCCGATCGGCGACCGGCCAGGCCACGGCCTCACGCAGCAGGCGTACCGCGCCCGACGACCAGTCCACGTGGGGGGTCGGTGGGTCGGCGTGCAGGGACCGGGGCAGCACCTCGTTCCGCATCGCCTGCACCATCTTGATCAGGCCGCCGACTCCGGCCGCGGCCTGGCTGTGCCCGATGTTGGACTTGAGCGAGCCCAGCCAGAGGGGGCGTTGCGCGTCCCGGCCGGCGCCGTACACGGCTTGCAGGGCGCGTACCTCGATCGGGTCGCCGAGGGTGGTGCCGGTGCCGTGCCCCTCCACCGCGTCGAGGTCGGCGGGGGTGAGCCGGGCGTCGGCGAGGGCGTTGAAGATGACACGTTCCTGGGCGGGCCCGCTCGGGGCGGTGAGGCCGTTGCTGGCGCCGTCCTGGTTGACCGCGCTGCCCCGGATCAGACCGAGCACCGGGTGCCCGTTGCGCAGCGCGTCGGAGTACCGCTCCAACATGACCACTCCGACGCCCTCGGCCCAGCCGGCGCCGTCGGCCCCGGCGGAGAAGGACCGGCACCGGCCGCCGGGCGACAGGCCGCGCTGCCGGGAGAACTCGATGAACACCCCCGGTGTCGCCATCACCGTGACGCCTCCGGCCAGGGCCAGGGAGCACTCGCCCCAGCGCAGCGACTGGCAGGCCAGGTGGATCGCCACCAGCGACGACGAGCAGGCGGTGTCGACGGTGATCGCCGGCCCTTCGAAGCCCAACGAGTAGGCGATCCGGCCGGAGGCGATGCTCGCCGCGCTGCCGTTGCCGACGTACCCCTCGAAGCCCTCCGGTGCCGGCATCAGCCGCGACCCGTAGTCGTTGTACATCACCCCGACGAACACGCCGGTGTCGCTGCCGCGCAGCGACCGGGGGTCGACGCCGCCCCGCTCGATCGACTGCCAGGCGTGTTCGAGCAGTAGGCGCTGCTGGGGGTCGATGGACAGCGCCTCGCGGGGGGTGATGGCGAACAGCCCGGCGTCGAACTCGGCCGCGTCGTAGAGGAAACCACCCTCGCGGGCGTAGCTGGTGCCGACGGTGTCCGGGTCCGGGTCGTAGAGCCCGTCGAGGTCCCACCCCCGGTCGGTGGGGAACCCGGCCACGGCGTCGACCTCACCGGCGACCAGGTCCCACAACTCGTCCGGGGTCTGCACCCCGCCGGGGTACTGGCAGCTCATCCCGACGAGCGCGATCGGCTCGTGGCGGCTCTCTTCGAGATCCCGGATGCGTTCCTGGGCGTCGCGCAGCTCAATGGTCATCCGCTTGAGGTAGTTGAGGAGCTTCGCCTCGTCACCTGACATGCGCTGGACACCCGCTCTCGTTGACTCCTGCGGCCGGTGGCCGCTCACTGCGGCACCGTGCCGAACTCCTGGTCGATCAGGTCGAAGATCTCGTCCACGGACGCGGACTCGATGCGCGCGTTGGCTTCCGGGCCGGCCGACCGGTCCGCCGGGGTGGTCTTCCAGTCGGCGAGCATGCTCTCCAGCCGGGCGGCGACCAGCCGGCGCAGCCCCCGGTCGGAGGAGGCCGCCGCCATGGCGGCGGACAGCCGGTCGAGTTCGGCGAGGACCGGGCCCTCGGCGTCGGCCGGCGCGGCGGTCTCCCGGATGAACTCGGCCAGCGAGGTGGGCCGTGGATGGTCGAAGACCATCGTGGCGGGCAGTTGCAGACCGGTGGCGGCGCTGAGCCGGTTGCGCAACTCGACCGCGGACAGCGACTCGAAGCCGAGTTCCTTGAAGGACCGGTCGTCGTCGACGCGCGCCACCCGGTCGCCGCCGAGGACGGCGACGACGTTCCTGCGTACCAGGTCCAGCACGATCTTCTGTTGTTCGCCGACCGGCAGCCCGGCGAGCCGGGTGACCAGCGGTTGGGACGCCTGTTGGCCACCGGCGGGGCGGCGGGCCGTGCGGGTCAGCCCGGACAGCCGGGGTGGCACGTTGTCGGTCTCGGTGCGGGCGCTGAGGCCGGCGATGTCGAAGCGGGCGGTGACCAGCACCGCCGGGCCGGCGGCCAGCGCGTCGTCGAAGAGGGCTAGCCCCTCGTCGAGCGACAGCGGCAGCAGGCCGCCCCGGCTGACCCGGTCCAGCGCCGCCCGGTCGAGTTTCGCCGCCGCGCCGGCCCCGGTGCCGTCGGTCTCGCCCCACAACCCCCAGACCAGGGAGGTGCCGGCCAGGCCGGCGGCCCGGCGGTGTTCGGCGAGCGCGTCGAGGGCGACGTTGGCCGCCGCATAGTTGCCCTGACCGAGGTTGCCGAGTTGACCCGCCACCGAGGAGAACAGCACGAACGCGGCCAGGTCGGCGTCCGCGGTCAGCTCGTGCAGGTGCAGAGCGGCCTGCACCTTCGGCCGCCAGACGACGTCGAGGCGGTGCGGGGTGAGGCTGGGCAGCACCCCGTCGTCGATGACCCCGGCGGCGTGCACGACCGCGGTGAGCGGGTGGTCGGCCGGCACCGTGGCGAGCGCCGCGGCGACGGATTCGCGGTCCCCGACGTCGCAGGCGACCAGCCGGGCCGTCGCCCCCTGCGCGGTGAGGTCGGCGAGCAGGTCACCGGCGCCGGGGGCGTCCGCGCCGCGCCGGCTCAGCAACAGCAGGTGCCGCACGCCGTAGGTCGCCACCAGGTGCCGGGCGACGAGAGCGCCGAGCGCCCCGGTGGCCCCGGTGATCAGGACGGTGCCGTCCGGGTCGAGCCTCGGCGGCGCGGCAGGCTCCGCCGAGCGGCGTACCACCAACCGTGGTACGAGGCCGACGCCGTTTCGCAGCGCGATCTCCGACTCCCCGGTGGCCAACGCGCCGGACAGGGCCGGGCCCGAATCGGCGTCGACGTCGATGTGCACCACCGCGCCGGGGTTCTCCGCCCGCGCGGTACGCAGCAGGCCGGCGACCGGTGCCATGGCCAGGTCGACGTCGGTGTCACCGGGCAGCGGCAACGCGCCGCTGGTCACGACGACCAGCTTCGACTGCGCCAGTTCACCGCAGGCGAGCCAGCCCTGCACCGTGTCGAGCACCTGCCGGGTGGGCAGCCCGGTGGCGGTCGGATCGACCCCGGCACCGGGTGCCGAGCCCACGCAGGAGACCAGCACGGTGGACGGTGCCGGCCGGCCGTCGGCGACCGCCGCCCGCAGCGACTCGACGTCCGGGTAGTCCGCCGGATCGACACCCGGCAGGTCACGCAGGTGGTGGCCGTCCGCACCGACGAGGACATGGTCCTGGGTGGCGTCCGCCCCGGCCGGGGTCTCGACGGGGTTCCAGCGGATCTCGTAGAGCGGCAGCCGGTCGGTACGCAGCGCGGCGAGCCGGGCCGGGTCGATCTCGCGGAGGGTCAGCGCGCGTACCGATCCGACCGGGGTGCCGGTGTCGTCGGCGATGTCCATCCGGACGGTCTCGCCGCCGGAGGCGTCCCACCGCACCCGCAGTCGGGCGGGCGTCACGTCGGCGGCCGTCACCCCCTGCCAGGAGAACGGGATCCGCAGCGGCAGCGGGCCGTCGGTGTCGGCGAGCGCGAGCGCCAGCAGGGGGTGCAGGGCCGCGTCGAGCAGCGCCGGATGCAGCCGGTGGCCGGTGGGGTCGGTCCCCTCCGGCAGGGTGATCTCGGCGTAGCAGTGGTCCGGGTCCCGCCACAGCCCGGTCAGGCCCCGGAAGGCGGTGCCGTAGCCGTAGCCGTGCTCGGCGAGCCGGTCGTACAGGCCGGTGAGGTCGACGGGCACCACGTCGGCGGGCGGCCAACTGGTCAGCGCCGTGCCGGCCGGGTCGGCAACCGGGGTCAGCACCCCGCTGGCGTGCAGGGTCCAGTCCTGACCGGAGTCGGTGTCGGCCGACCGGCCGTGGATCGTCACCCGGCGGCGGCCGGTGTCGTCCGGGGCGGACGCGACGACCTGGAGGTCCACGACGCCGTGCGCGGGCAGTGCGAGCGGCGCGTGCAGGGTCAGGTCGTCGACCATGGCCAGTCCGGCGTACGCGGCGCAGTGCAGGGCCAGGTCGACGAAGGCCGCGCCGGGCAGGAGGACGGTGCCGCCGACCAGGTGGTCGGCGAGCCACGGGTGGGTGGTGAGCGAGACCCGGCCGGTGAAGAGGGTCCCGGCGTCACCGGCGAGCACGACCGCGGCGCCGAGCATCGGGTGGCCGGCCTGGTCCAGACCGGCGGCGCTCAGGTCGCCGGTGTTGCGGGGTGCCTCCAACCAGTACCGCTCCCCCTGGAACGCATACGTCGGCACATCCACCAACCGACCCGCACCCACCACCCGACGCCAATCAACCCCCACCCCCGCAACAAACGCCTCACCCAACGACAACAACACCCGACCCACACCACCCTCACCCCGACGCAACGTCGGCACCACCACACCACCCGAACCCACCACACCCAA
>NZ_JBFAQU010000048.1:0-19812 GCF_040678915.1 Micromonospora sp. NPDC049257 | reverse complement strand
GTGGCCGCCGCAGCACCGCTGCGGCGGCCACCCCGCCCGGTCACCCCACCGTGCAGGGGGTGCCGTTGAGCACGAAACCGGTGGGCGGGACGTTCGGGCCGCCGTAGGACCCGACGAAACCGGCGGTGGTGCTGCCCCCGGCGGCGATCCGCCGGTTGTCGTCGGTGCTGGCGACCGTCACGGTACGCCCGGTCTGCGTCCAGGTGGCGCTCCAGCCGCTGCTCACCTGCTGCCAGCCGGTCGGCCAGCTCCAGGTCAACGTCCAACCGTCGACGGGGTTCGCCCCGTTGTTGACGATCTCGACGTTGCCGACCCAGCCGTTGCCCCAGTCGCTGGCGGTGGTGAGCCGGACGGTGCAGGCGCTGTCGGCCGGGCCGGCGGTGGTGAACGTGACCGGCGACGACGACCAGGACACCTTCCCGGCGGTGTCCCGGGTCAGCACGTTGAGCGTGTACCGGGTGCCCGGGACGAGGTTGTCCACGGTGAACGAGGTGCCGGCCGTCTCACCGAGCTGCTCGCTGACCGTGCCGTTCTGCCGGTACACCTCGTACTTGGCGATCGGGGCGCCCTTCGGCGGGGCCGGCGACCAGGAGATCGTCGCCGACCTGTCGGTCACCCCGCTCGCCGTCGGCTGCCCCGGCGGGGCCGGGTGCGCGGTGACCGGGGACGAGGGCCGCAGCACCAGCGTGGTCAGCGAGTACGCCGGCAGCGTCCGGCTGGCGGCGCTGCCCGACTGCCCGGTGACCACGCCGGACGCCCCGTTGGTCAGCGAGTACGTCGTCGGCGCGGCGTCCAACGGGGTGAAGCCGGCGTAGTCGATGGTGACCGGTCGGGCGTTGGCCGGGTCCTTGTTGACCAGCAGCACCGCGAGATCCCCGTCGGCCCGCCGCACGGCGTGCGCGGTGACCAGCGGCTCGTCGGTGGCGGCGCGGACGAACTGGTCACCCGGCCGGGCGAAGAGGTTCATCATCGACAGCCCGTGGTACGGCGCGAACGGGGTGTTCAGCGGCGGTTCGCAGACCGAGTTGTCGGCGGTGCACCCGCCGCTGGACAGCAGCCCGAAGTCGCCGTAGTCGGTCTGCCCGCCCACCTGCGACACGGTGCCGATGCCGTTGTGCACGTTCCACCACTGCACGGTGAAGACGCCGTTCTCCAGCAGGTCGCTGTAGGCGTCGGCGAGGAACAGCGCGCCCGGCTGGGTGTTCTGCCCGGTGCCGACGTTCAGCTCGGTGAAGCTGATGCCGATCCGGGTGGCGTTCGGGCCGGCGTACCGGGCGAGCTGGTCGCGCAGCAGGTGGGCGGCCTCGTCGATGTGGGCCGTGCGGGCCAGCGACTCGGCGGCGGTGCCACCCGGGTACCAGTGCACGTCCACGAAGTCGATCTTGGGGCCGGCGATGGAGAGCACGGTCCGGTTCCACGGGCCCGGGTCACTGCCGGCGGTGATCCCGTCCGGCCAGTTCCCCGGCATGGTCAGCACCGCGCCGACCTTGACCGTGGGGTCGACCGCCTTCATCGCGTCGGCGTAGTCGACCACCAGCCGGGCGTACTGGCTGGCGCTCTTGTCGGCGTGGTCGTCGGCCTCCCAGGCCGACCCGTAGTGCCCGTTGCCGTAGTTCTCGTTGCCGACCGTCCACCACTTCGCGCCGTACCCCTTGGTGACGTTGGCGTAGCGCACCCAGTCGGCGGCCTCGGCGGGGGAGCCGGTGCCGTAGTTCGCGATGATCATCGGCTGCGCGCCGACCCGCCGGGCGGCGGCCATGAACGTGTCGAAGTCGGTGTTCGGGGCGACGTACCCGCCGGGCGCGGTGTGGTCACGCCAGTGGTAGATGTCGGCGTACGAGCCGCCCGGGTAGCGCATCATCCGCACCCCGGCGGCCTTGAGCAGGTCCGACGTCTCGGCCGTGCCGAGCTGGGAGTCCCAGATGGCGTGGTTGACGCCCAACGCGGTGGCCGGCACGGTGGCCAGCCCGGCGTTGGCGTTGACGGTCACGGCCACCGGGTCGGCCGCCGCGTCGGCGGGCGACGGGGCGGTCACGGCGAGCCCACCGGTGGCGAGCAGCAGGCTCGCGGCGAGCGCCGTCCAGCGCTCCCGGCGACGCGACGGGCGCGACGACGGGGCGGAATCTCTGTTCATACGGGTTCCTTCGTGGGTCACCACAGCACACCGCCCGGCCGGTCGGGGTTGCGTCGCCCACGAGGGCGTCGAGACGGCGGGCGGGACTGATGGACGGGAGTGCTGGCGTCGTTCCGTCGTGCTTGTCGCCGTCCCCCGGAAACCCAACGGCTCCCGGTTGCCCTGGACGACTGTCAGCCCCGCGCGCGGCAGCCATCGACGCACCAGAATCCCACGACGATCGTCGCGAATTCAAGGCGGTGGGCCCGGGTGATGCCGTGCCGTGCCGCCGGTCGGCCCGGTCGCACGGCCGGGACGGCTCAACGCCGGGCAGCCACCCTCGCCGCGACCCCGGCCACCCGCACCACCACGGCCATCCGCCGGGGCCGGGAGACGACCGCCGGCCGGGTACGCAGGCAGTCGCGCACCACGTCGGCGGCCCGCTCCACGCTGAGCAGCATCGGCTTGACCGGTGACTTCGCCATCTTGGTGTCGACGAACCCGAACCGCACGACGGTCACCCGCACCCCGTGCGGGCGCAGCGCGCCCCGCAACCCCACCAGGTACGACGTCAACCCGGCCTTGGCGGCGGCGTACCCGGGTGCCTGGGCCGACGGGGCGGCGTCGGCGAGGCTGGACAGGCCCACGAGGTGCCCGCCGCCCCCGGCCACCATCGCCGGCACGACCACCTCCACGGTGCGCGCCGCACCGATCAGGTTGACCTCCAGCGCCCGGGTCTGCGCCGCCAGGTCACCGAGGTCGAAGAACTCACCGACCCCCGCCGCGTAGACGCACACGTCCACCCCGCCGAGCCGGTCGACCGCCCCGGCCAGCACCGTGCGGTAGGTGTCGCCGGTGACGTCGGCGACGTGGTGGGTGTACCCGGGGGCGGTCAGGTCGCTGCCGCTGCGGGACACCCCGGCGACCGTCCAGCCGGCCGCCACCAGTTGCCGGGTCAGGGCCAGCCCGACGCCGTCGCTGTTGCCCACCACGACCGCCCGTCGCCCCTGCGCATCCATGCCCGGACTCTAGCCACCACCGTCCGGCCCGGACTCCGCAGACCACCGCCCGGCCCGCGACACGACGCCACCCCGCCCACCGGGTCGGTGGACGGGGCGGCGGCGCAGCGGCAACCGTCAGGGCTGGCCCTGGTAGATCTCGTCGTCGGCACCCCGGACGAAGAGCCGCACCAGACCGCCGTAGACGCTTCCCGCCGGAGCGGAGATCGTCTGGCCCGGGCCGTCGACCGTGCTCCAGCCCGTCCACGCGCCGGAATCCTGGAGATACCAGGCGGTGCGCAGGTCGTCGCCGCCGGTACGGACGAAGACGTGCAGCCCGCCACCGTAGACCAGGGCGGCCGGCGCGGACGCCGCCCGTGCGGTGCCCGGCACGTCGCTCCACCCCGACCAGGCCCCGGTGGACAGCGAGTACCTGTTGGTGCGCACGTTGCCGTTCGTGCCCCGGACGAAGACGTGCAGGTCACCGCCGTAGATGGCGGCGGACGGGGCCGAGTTGGCACCGGTCGGGCCGGCCAGGGTCGCCCAGCCGGACCAGGCGGCGGTGTCCAGCGTGTACTGGTTGGTGCGGACCTTGCCGTTCGCGCCCCGGACGAACAGGTGCAGTTGGCCGCCGTAGACGGTGGCGGACGGGGCCGACGACGCCGACGTGGTGCCACCGACCGTGCTCCAGCCGGACCAGGCGCCGGTGTCCAGGGCGTACCGGTTGGTGCGGATCTTCTGGTCGGACTGCACGAACAGGTGCAGTTCCCCGCCGTAGACGGCCGCCGCCGGTGCCGAGGTCGCCATGGCGTCACCGGGGACGGTGGACCAGCCGGACCAGGCGTCGGTGTTCGTGTCGTATCGGTCGACCCGTACCTGCCCGTCGGGGCCCTGCACGAAGACGTGCAGGTCGCCCCCGTAGGTGGCGGTGGCCGGCGCGGACCGGGCCTGCGCCGTACCCGGCACCGGCGTCCAGCCCGCCGCCCGCGCAGCCGAGGGGCGGGTGGCGGTGCCCACGGTGCGGGCCTGCGCCGCCGCGTCGCCCGGACGGGCGGCTGCGGAGGCGACGCCCGTGGCGGGGCCCGCCGGGTGGACGCCCGCCGGCACGGCGGCGGCGGGGGTGGCGACGAGGGTGACCACGCCCAGACCGAGAGCGAACGCGGGCAACCGGTACCGCACCAGTTTCATCGATCGATTCAGACGCATGCATGCTCCCTTGTGGACGACCGGTGGTGACGACGGCTCGGTCGCTTGCGGCTGGCCCACCGGGCTGCGAACCCGCCGTTCCCGCGCCGGCCGCCGCCCCGCATCCCCGGGCGACCCCCCGTCGCCGCCACCCTATCCACCCACCCCCGTCCCCACATCCACCAAACCACCCCCACCCGCTAGTGCGGACCGCCGCCGCCGGCGGTCCCGGTGGCGGCGGTGATCAAGAGGTTTACGTCACCCGGACCGGTTCTCCTGACGCAAAGCTCTTGATCACCGCCAGTGGGTGCGGTCAGACGACCGCGCAGGGGGAGCCGTTGAGGGTGAAGAAGGGCGGTTTCGCGGTGTTGCCGGTGTGGTTGGCCTGGAAGCCGATGCTGACCGAGCCACCCGGGGGGATCGAGCCGTTGTAGGAGACGTTGGTGGCGGTGACCGCCCCGCTGGTCGGCGAGTAGGTCGCGTTCCAGCCGCTGGTGATGGTCTGCCCGGCGGGCAGGGTGAACGCCAGGTTCCAGCCGTTGATCCCGGTGTCCCTGAGGGTGGTGATCGTGATCGCGGTGGTCAGGCCCGTGTTCCAGGCGTTCACGGTGTAGGCGATCCGGCACTCGGCCCCCGGGCCCGGGGTGGTGGGCGTGGGCGGGAACGGCGTCGGCGGCGTGGTGGTCGGCACCGGCGGCGTCGTCGGAGGCGGCGTGGTGGTGGGCGGCGGAGTGGTCGGGGGCGGGGTGGTCGGCGGTGCCGTGGTCGGGGGCGGGGTGGTGGTCGGCGGGGCGTCCAGGCCGAAGAACCGGATCGCCTGCGCCGCGTCGACCGGCAGGTTGTGCGTCACTCCCTGCATGCTGATCGCCTCGACCGGCGCGGTGCCGCCGCTACCGCCGTACCGGGTACGGGTGTAGCCGGCCTGCGGGGTGTCGGTGAACGTCGGCGTCTGGCTCAACCCCTGCACGTTGGTCCACTGCTTGACCTCCTCGCCGAAGTTCGGATAGCGCAGGGTCTCGTCGTTGGTGCCGTGCCACAACTGCATCCGGGGCCGCTTGCCGGTGTACCCCGGGTAGGCGTTGCGGACCAGGTCACCCCACTGCTGCGCGGTCTTCGTCACCTGCCCGTTGGCGCACTGGCTGTTCCACTCCGAACCGTCGGTGGTGGCGAAGCAGCCGAACGGCACCCCGGCGAAGGCCGCACCCGCCGCGAACACGTCCGGGTAGTCACCGAGCAGCACGTTGGTCATCATCGCCCCGGACGAGGTGCCGGTGGCGAAGATCCGGTTCGGGTCGACGGGGTACCGGGCCCGGACGTAGTCGACCATCGACTTGATGCCCACCGGATCGCTGCCCCCGTCGCGGCGCAGCGCCTGCGGGGAGGAGACGTCGAAGCACTTGCTGCTGCGGGTCACCGACGGGTAGATGACGATGTAGCCGTACCGGTCGGCCAGGGCCGCGTACTGGGTGCCGGAGTAGAACGCCGGACCGCTGCCGGTGCAGTAGTGCACCGCCACCAGCAGGCCCGGTCGGGGAGCCACGGTGTTCGGCACGTACAGGTACATCTGGAGGTTGCTCGGGTTGGCCCCGAAGTTGGTCACCTGGGTCAGCGCCGCCGCCGAGGCCGGGGTGGGGGCGGCGATCGCGGCCAGCGCGGTGAGCGCGGCGGCGACCAGGGCGGTGCCGAACAGTTTGATCCTGGATCTCATGGGCGGGTTCCTCCGGAGGATCGCGGACATACGGATCTACCGATCGAGGCTGCCCGGCGCTCGATCATGTCCGGCTCAGGAACATCCATGAGTATCGTTAGCCTGTCGTCGGCTCGCAAGGCGACCCGTACCACCGGAACTTCCGGTCGCCGCCGGGCGTGGACACCGGCGAACGGCGGGACCACGCCAGTGGATAATGACCCCATGCGTGGTCCTGCGATGACGGACGTCGCCCGCCTCGCGGGAGTCTCCCACCAGACGGTCTCCCGGGTGCTCAACGACCACCCGAACGTCCGGGAACAGACCCGGGTACGGGTCCGCGCGGCCATCGCCGAGCTGGGCTACCGACCGAACCGGGCGGCGCGGGCACTGGTCACCGGCCGCTCCCAGCTGATCGGGGTGGTCGCCCAGAACAGCACCCTGTACGGTCCGGCGTCGCTGCTGGCGGCCCTGGAGCAGGCCGCCGCGTCGGCCGGCTTCGCGGTCAGCGTCGGCAGCGTCAGCACCCTCGACCGGCGGTCCATCTCCGCCGCCGTGGAGCGGCACCTCGACCACCGGGTCGCCGGCATCGTGGTGATCGCCCCGGTGGCCTCGGCCGACGAGGCGCTCGACCACCTGCCGCACGGGGTGCCGCTGGTCACCGTCGACGGCGATCCGGCCCGGGAGGCGGCGCTGGTCACCGTCGACCAGGCGGCGGGGGCCGGGCTGGCCACCCGGCACCTGTTGGACGCCGGGCACCGCACGGTGTGGCACGTCTCCGGCCCGGCGGACTGGTTCGACAGCGCCGGCCGGGTCGAGGGCTGGCGGGCGGCGCTGCGGGCGGCCGGCGCGGAGGTGCCGCCGGTGCTGTCGGCCGACTGGAGCGCGGCGTCCGGCTACCGCTGCGGGCAGATGCTGGCCCGGATGCCGGAGGTGACGGCGATCTTCGCGGCCAACGACCACCTCGCGCTGGGGGTGCTGCGGGCGCTGAGCGAGCGGGGGCGTCGGGTGCCGGAGGAGATCAGCGTGGTCGGCTTCGACGACGTGCCGGAGGCGGCGTACTTCATCCCGCCGTTGACCACCGTGCGCCCCGACTTCGACGCGGTGGCCCGCGCCGGCCTGGCGATGCTGCTACGCCAGATCGAGGCCGGCCCGGGAGCGGTCGAACGGCACACCATCGCCCCCACCCTGGTCCACCGCTCCAGCGTCACCGCACCCCCCACCTAACCCCCACCCCACCCCCACCCCCACCCCCACCTGGCGGCGGTGATCAAGAGGTTTGCGTCAGGTTGGAGATCAACGGTGACGCAAACCTCTTGATCAACGGGGTTGGCGGCGGGGTTGGGGTGGGTCAGTTGTAGGGCATGGTGGGGAACCAGCCGATGCCGAAGATCGCCGGGACCCGGAGGTCCCAGTAGACGACGGTGAAGACGCCGAGGGCGACCAGCAGGGCGCCGGTGACCAGCGCCGAGCGGGTCGGGTCGGTCATCCAGCGCAGGAAGCCTCCCCGGGTGACCAGCACGACGACGACGAAGAGCAGCGTCACGATGACGATGTTGCCCAGCGACTGGAGGGTGAACGCCGCCGCGCCGTACAGCGGGTTGCCGGTCTCCACCGCCCAGTGGAAGAGCTTGTTGAACAGCGGGTACGGCCGTCCGATGAGGAAACCGCCGATCAGCGCCCCGATGAGCACCACCCGGGCCACCGGCCGCCGGGCGAACACGTCGGGCACCAGCCCGAGAGCACCCAGCCCGAGCAGGGCGAGCACCAACCCGATCACCCCGAAGACCACCGACGACTGGATCAGCCGGACCGGCATGCCACCTACCGTCTCGGTGGACAGCTGCGGCAGGCTGTCGCCGATCAGCACCCCCACCGCGCCGTACGTCGCGGAGACCGCGATCATCCCCAGTGCCAGCCAGCCCACCGGGCGGACCAGCGTACGCAGTTGGTGGCGCAGCCGGGTGGGCGATCCGGCCTGGCTCAGCGGCCCGACCGACGCGACCATCGCGATGTTGCAGGCGGTGAAGGTGCCGGCGAACCCGGACACGAAGGCGAACAGCAGCCCCGCGCCGGTGCCGCCGATAGCGGTCGCCTTCGCGTCGTGGCCGAGCAGGTTGTTGGCCACCGTGTCACCGATGACCGAGTCGACGAACTCGAACGACCAGAGCACCGCCAACAGCACCCCGGCGGCAGCGCTGACCAGGGCGGCGGTGCCGTGCCGGGCGGGTGCCGGTGAGACCGGTCGCACCGGCGTCGGCGACACCGGCCGGCGGGGTGCCGGGGAATCGGGGCTTTCTCGCAGGGCCATGGTGCCTCGTCTCTGCCGATCCGGGCGGGCCCACGGCCGACCGACAGCGACCCGACCCGGCAGGCGCCCGGCCCACCGGGCCCCGGGCCTGACGGGTGACGCCGTGTGCCGTCGCACCCGCCGGGCAGCGACCGCTGCCCGCTCACAGCATGCCGACGCGTACCGGTGCGGTCTTATTCGAGCGTGCCGACTTTTCTCGGCCTGTCGAACCGCCGGGCCGAACCGTCCGACCCGCGCAGCACCCGCGCCGCCACCGTCGGCGCGAGCAGCCGGCGCGGTGGGTCGACCAGGTTGAGCACCCGCAGGAACGCCGCACCGAGCGTCGGGTTCGCGGTGGCGGCGGCGTGCAGCCGGTGCACGTAGGCGTTGGTCAGCCGGACCCGCGCCGACCGGGGGCCGGGGACCTCGGGGAAGCGCAGGTCGGTGCCGACCGCGATGGACCACGGCATGTCGATCACCCGGGCCGCCCGCCGGAAGAACCGCCGGGCCAGCCCGTGCGGCCCGGCGGGCAGCAGCCGGGCCAGCTCCACCGCCTGCAACGCGGCCGCCGTGATGCCCTGCCCGTAGATCGGGTTGAAGCTGCACAGCGCGTCGCCGAAGACCAGGTAACCGGCGGGGAAGCGGCGCAGCCGCTCGTAGCGGCGGCGGACGCTGGCCGGGAACCGCATCCGGGCCGGCGCACCGAGCGGGCGGGCCTGCCGCAGCAACGCGCCGATCTCCGGCGCCGGCAGGCTGTCGGCGAAGGCGAGCAGGCCGGCGTCGTCGAGCGGCGGTTCCTCGCCGAACATGCCGCTGAGGGCCACCGCGAACCGGTCCTGCTCCTGCACCGCCACGATCCCACCGCGGGTACGACCGGGCACCGCGTTGGTGAGGACCCCGAGCAGCCCGTCGAGCTGCTGTGGTTGACGGTGGTAGAGCCGGGTGACGTAGGTCAGCCCGACCGGCACCTGTTCCTCCGGGGCGGGGCGGTAGCCGAGTTCCGCCAGCCACACCGGGCTGCGGGTGCCCCGCCCACCGGCGTCGACCACCAGTTCGGCGGAGAGTTCCCGGGTGGTCGAGGGGCCGTCGGCCCGGCGGTGCACGCGTACGCCGGTCACCCGTCGCCGGTCCGGTGTGGTGGTCAGGGCGGTGACCTCGTGGCCGGGCAGGATGGTCACCCCGGGCAACGCGGCCACCCGGTTGCGGATGACCTGCTCCAGCAGGGGGCGGCCCACCCCGATCGCCCGCAGTCCGGACGCCGCCGGCTGCATCAGGTAACCGTCGTTGTACCAGCGCACGTCGCCGTGCAGGTCGATCAGGGGCGCACCGAGCGCGACCAGCTCGTCGGTCACCCCGGGCAGCAGTTCCTCCAGTACCTGCCGTCCCCGGTCCAGCAGCACGTGCAGCTGTCGGCCCTGCGGCACCCCGCGTCGACTGGCGGCCTGCTCGGGCAGGGGATCGCGGTCGACCAGGGTGACCCGGCCGTGGGTTTCGCTGAGCACGCGGGCGGCCAGCAGCCCGCCGATACTCGCGCCGACCACCACCGCGCTGTCGGTCGCCATGCTCCGACGCTAGGCGTACGGCTGTCGTCCTGTCGTCTCGCAACGTGCGCTTCATCGACCATTGACGTGGTCACCGTACCGGGGAAGGGTGACATGATGCGACGGCGCGAATCCCATCCGTCGTCGTACGACGTGTTGCGGGGCGACCGTACCGACCCGCCGGGGCGCCGTCGCCCGGTCCGGCACGGGCGGGTCGGGGCCTGCCCCGGCCGCGGCCTCCGCGTCACCTGACAGTGCTGATCCGGACGAAAGGACTCCTCGTGCGCCGCTTCCCGCGAACGTCCGTCTTTGCCGGTGACCCGGTGCCGCGCCGCCACCCGTGGCGTCGGGTCGTCGCCGCCGTGGCCGGGCTCGTGCTCCTGCTGGTCGCCGCCCCCAACGCGGTCGCCGGTCCGCCCGGTCCGGCCGGGACGGCCGACCGGGCGCTGCCCCCCGGGTTCCGGCACGGCTTCGTCGAGGTCGAGGGGACCCGGCTGCACTACGTGCGTGGGGGGAACGGACCGGCGTTGGTGCTGCTGCACGGTTGGCCGCAGACCTGGCAGGCATGGCGGCCGGTGCTGCCCGCGCTGCGCGCCGGCCGGACGGTCGTCGCGTTCGACCTGCCCGGTCTGGGGGACTCCGCCGCGCCGGCCGGCGGGTACGACAAGGCCACCACCGCCCGCCGGTTGCACGCCGCGACCCAGCAGCTCGGCCTCGGCCGGGTGGAGTTGCTCGGCCACGACGTCGGCGCGTTGGTGGCCTACCCGTGGGCGCGGGACTACCCGGCCGACGTGTCCCGGATGATCGTCATCGAGACCGCGCTCTCCGGCTTCGGCCTGGAGGACCTCTACAGCCGCAGCTGGCACTTCCTGTTCAACGCCACCCCGGCGCCGACGCCCGAGCTGCTCATCGACAACTCGGACGTCGAGGTCTACCTGGACCGGATCTTCGACTTCTCGTCCCAGCACGACACCATCGACCGGCCGGTCTACTACCGCGCCTACCGCGACCCGGCCGACCGGACGGCCGGCTACGAGTACTACCGCGCGTTCAACACCGACATCGCCGACAACCGGGCACAGGCCGCCGCCAAGCCGGTGACCGTGCCGGTGGTGGCGATGGGCGCGGCGTTCTCCTTCGGCCCCGGGGTCGCCGCCTCCTACCGGCAGGTCGCCACCGACGTGCGGCAGGTCGTCGTACCGGACTCGGGCCACTGGGTCCCGGAGGAGAACCCGCAGTTCCTCATCGACTGCACCAGGTTGTTCCTCGGCCTGCCCGGGGCGCCGACTCCGACTCCGGCGCTGGCCGGCTGCGCCGCCTGATCCACGGCGCCCGGTGCCCCGCACGTCGTACGTGCGGGGCACCGGCGGATCGGGGCCCGGCGCGGGTGCCGCCAGCCGGCCGGGACGTGGGTGCCCGGGTGGAGCCGGTCAGGCCAGCGCGTCGAGCGCGGCGCGGTCCGCCGGGGTCAGGCGCAGCCGGGCCGCGGCCATGTTCTCCTCGAGGTGCCGCACCGAGCTGGTGCCGGGAATGACCAGGATCGCGGGTGAGTACGCCAGCAACCACGCGATCGCGATCTGCGCGCGGGTGGCGTCGTGCCCGTCGGCGATCCGGTCGACGGTACGCCGCTGCGTGGCGCTGAAGTCCGGCCCGAACGGCAGCTGCGGTCGCCCGGTACGCCCGCTGAGCAGCCCCGCACCCAGCGGGAAGTACGGCACGAAGGCGATCTGCTCCTCGGTGCACCGGTGCAGCACGTCCAGGCAGTCCCGGTCGAGCAGGTGGAACCGGTTCTGTACCGCGGCGATCGGGATCGTCGCCCGGGCCTGGTCCAGTTGTTTCAGGGTGACCCCGCTGAGCCCGACGTCGCCGACCAGGCCCTCCTCCCGCAGCCGCACCAGCATCGCGAACGACTCGGAGAACCGGGCCCCGCCCGGGCGGAGCAGCCCGTCCCCGCCGACCCGCAGGTAGACCAGCTCCAACCGGTCCCGGCCCAGCCGGCGCAGGTTCTCCTGCACCTGCCGCCGCAGCTGGTCAGGGGCCCCGGCGGGCACGAAGTCGCCCCAGTTGTCGCGTACCACCCCGATCTTCGTGCCGATCACCAGGTCGTCGGGGTACGGGTGGAGGGCCTCGCGGATCAGGTCGTTGGCCACGTGCGGGCCGTAGAAGTCACTGGTGTCGAGGTAGTTCACCCCCAGCTCGACCGCCCTGCGCAGCACGGTCAGCGCCGCCGCGTGGTCGTCCGGGGGGCCGAAGGAACCGGGACCGGGCAGTTGCATGGTGCCGAAGCCCAACCGGTTGACGCTCGACCCGTCGCCCAGCCGGAGCCGGCCGGCCTCCGGTGCGAGCCTGTCCGACAGTGTCACCGTTGCTCCCCTCGGGGGACGCCGCGCGGGGCGACGCCCGTGTGTGCGGGTCTGCCGGGCGGCGGGAGCCGGCGGGACGCCCGCCACCCGTCGGCCATCCTTCCGGACGACCCGGTCACCATCCGGCAGGCCGGTGCAGCGTGTCGGGCACCGGGTGACCCTGCGTGAGCCTGGTGGTGGCCGCCACGCGGCGGCCGGGACGCGCCGGGGCGTGCGGCGGGCGTCGCGGACCCGGTGCCGTCGGCGGGTTCCGTGCGGGGCTGCGGGGGCGTCGCCGACCCGGTGCCGTCGACCGGGTTCAGTGCAGGGGACGCGGGCCGAAGCCGAGTGCCCGGTCCACGCCGATGTGGAAGAACCAGCAGGCGGCCACGAGCGCGAGCACCGACCATCCGGTCGCGTCGAGGGCGTGCGCGAGGCCGTACCCGGCGAGCAGGACGAAGGGGGCGACGTAGGTGTGTCCCAGGTTGTAGACGATCGCGCCGACTCGGTGGTCGACCGCGTAGCCGAGCATCGACAGGTCGAAGACGAGGAACAGGGCGAACAGCCACCACCAGGCGAAGCCCGTCAGGACGAGCAGGACGACGGCGGCCCCGGCGACGGCTGCGCCCTCGACGCGGTGCAGGACCGGCACCGGGGTGGCCGGCGGGTTGCCCCGGGCGGGCACGGCGCTCACGGGTGCTTCCAGTTCTCCAGGGCGGTCAGCATGCTGTTGACGGCCCTGTCGTAGCTGCGTTCGAGGTCGGCGGCGAGCTTGAACGCGCCGGCCGTCTCCAGGCTGACGAAGCCGTGGATGACCGAGCGTAGGAACCGGGTGGCGTCGATCGCGTCGTCGCCGAGGAGCTGGTAGCCGGCGAGCACGCTGTAGATCACCTGGAGGGCTGCGGCGCTCGCCTGCTGGTCCTCGACGTCGTCGGGTTCGGGTGCCCGGATGGTCATCGGGTACTGCATCGGGTGTTGCCGGGCCCAGGTGCGGTAGGTGGCGGCCAGGCTGCGGACCGCGTCGTCGCGGGCGCGGCCGATGCACGCCTGGGCGACGGCCGCCGACAGGTTCGCCTTGGCGCGGAGCATGATGCCCCGGCGGAGCCCGGGAAGGCCGTCGATGTGCTTGTAGAGCGACGGGACGCGGACGCCGAGGCTGTCGGCGAGCGCGGCGAGGGTCAGTTCGTCGGTGGGGTGGGCTTCGAGCAGTTGTGCGCCGCGCGCGACGACGACGTCGGTCGTGAGGCCGGCCCTAGGCACGGGCGTGCACCCTGCTGAGGAAGTCGAGCACGGCCCGGGCGGTCAGCTCGGGCTGCTGGGACTGCGGGTAGTGGCCGGCGTCGGGCACCATGACGACCTCACCGCGCAGGGTCTCGCCGATCCAGGCCGCCTCGGCCGCCGGGTCCTTGAAGTCGGGGTCGCGCTCGCCCATGACGACCAGCACGGCGGTGTCCACCTCGGCGAGCCGCGCCTCGGCGAAGCGGTGGTCGGTCTGCCGGGCGGTGCGGGAGAACGCCGCGCCGTAGCCGGGCTGCCGGAGCTTGGCCACGACGGCCGCCCGGTAGTCGGCGAAGTCGGCCGGCTTGGCGCCGGCGTAGAGGGTGGGCAGGTAGGCCTTCCAGACGTGGGCCACCCACAGCGGCGACATGAGCAGGTGGAAGAGGCTGCGCATGCCCGGCGGCTGTCGGGGGTTGCGGACGAACGGCCCGACGAGCACGAGCCCGCAGACCTGCGCGGGGTGCTCGGCGGCGACGATGACGCCGGCACCGGCGGCCAGTGAGTTGCCGACGACGACGGCCGGTCGGCCGAGTTCGTCGATCAGGGCGCTGATGTCGGCGGCCGTCTCGGGGTCGCCGTAGGAGGTGAAGGTGGTGTCGCTGTCGCCGTGGCCGCGCAGGTCGGTGGTGACCACCGTGTAGCCGGCGTCGACCAGGGTCGGGGTGAGGAAACGGTACGACGAGCGCAGTTCTGCCATGCCGGGCACGAGGAGCACGAGCGGGCCGCTGCCCTGGACGTCGTAGGCGATGCGGCCCTCGGCGCGGTGCAGGTAGCGGGTCGGGGGCGGGTCAGCGTTCCGGGAACCGGTCATGAGGCTAGCTTAGCTAGCTCAAAAGCTAATCGCAATAGCTTTTGCTGTCGGGGGAGGTCGGCGGGGTTCGTGACCAGCTCAGCACGCCAGCCGGACCGGCGGGCGGGATCGGGAAACCCGCACGCCGGTCCGGTCGGACAATCCTCACGAATTGGTAGTTGATGTCTTAAAAGTGACTCTGTGGCCCGGTGCGGCTCACAGCCGGACCAGACCACCGTCGGCCATGATGGTCTGCCCGGTGACGAAGGCGGCGTCGTCGCTGGCCAGGAAGGCCACCGTGCCGACCACGTCCTGCGCCTCGCCCGGCCGCTTGATGGCCTGCATCGCCGCCACGTGCTCCTGCGCCGCCCCCGCCATCGGGCTCTCCGCGAGCCCGGGGGTACGCGACAGCGTCGGCCCGACCGCGTTGACCGTGATGCCGTACGAGGCGACGTCGCTGGCGAGCGCCCGGGTGAACCCGATCACCCCCATCTTGCTGGCCATGTAGTGGGTGAACCCGGGCAGGGCCAGGCCGACCGAGTTGGAGGTGAGGTTGACGATCCGCCCCCACCGCGCCTCGCACATGTGGTGCAGCACCGCCTTGGTCATCAGGAACTGCGAGTCGAGGTTGACCGCCAGCACCTTGCGCCAGGCCTCGTACTCCAGCTTGAAGATGTTCTTGGCCGGATAGATGCCGGCGTTGTTGACCAGGACGTGGCAGCCGCCCATCCCGGCGGTGATCTCCGCGCCGATCCGGGCCACCTCGTCGGGGTCCGAGACGTCCCCGGTGACACCGAGGGCCTTGCGCCCCTCGCCCTCCACCAGCGCCACCGTCTCGATCGGGTCGACCAGGTCCACCGCCACCACGTCCATGCCCCGGCGGGCCAGGCCCTGACAGATCGCCTGCCCGATGCCCCGCCCGCCGCCGGTCACCACGGCGATCCGGTTACCCGTGCCCGTCATCAGCCCCACCCCTTCGCCGTGGCGTCCTGGTCGTCGACGACCGGCCCGGACCGCCCGGCGGCCAGCCGCAGCGCGCCCGACGGGCAGAGGTCGACCGCGACCCGGGCCTCCTCGGTGTCGACCGGTTGCCGACGCAGCAGCACCCGGCCGTCCTCGCTCTGGTCGAACAGGTCCGGCGTGGACAGCACGCACTGCCCGGCGCCGATGCACAGGCCACGGCTCACCACCAGCGTCGTCGTCGGTTCCTCCGCGCCCACCGGCTCACCCCCCTCCACCGCGGTCCCCCTCACCAGGTCACCGGCAGCCGGTCGAGGCCGTAGATGTTCGACTCCTTGCGGAACGGCAGGCCGTCGAGCTCCTCGGCCAACCGCAACCCGGGGATCCGGGTGAACAGGGAACGGAAGACGATCTCCAGCTCGGCGCGGGCCAGGTTCTGCCCGATGCACTGGTGGATGCCGTAGCCGAAGGCCATGTGGTGCCGGGCGCCCCGGTGGACGTCCAACACCTCCGCGTCGGGGAAGACGTCGGTGTCCCAGTTCGCGGAGGCGAACGACAGCAGCAGCCCGTCGCCGGCCCGGACGGTCACCCCGCCGACCTCGATGTCGGCGGTGGCCACCCGGGGCAGCGCGTCCACGACGGTGAAGTAGCGCAGCAGCTCCTCCACCGCCAGGCCCATCGCCGCCGGATCACCGGTGACCACGGCGAGCTGGTCGGGGTTCTCCAACAACCCGGCCACCCCCAGGGAGATCATGCTGGCGGTGGTCTCGAAGCCGGCAACCAGCAGCAGCATCGCCAACCCGACGAGCATGTCGTGGTCGAACAGCGGGGTCTGCCGGTTCTGCACCACCAGCCGACCGAGCAGGTCGTCGGTCGGTTCCGCCTCCTTGGCGGTCACCAGGCGGTCGACGTAGGCCCGCAGCTCGCTGCTGGTCTGCTGGCGCTGCTCGGCGGAGACCGTCCGGCGCAGCTGCGCGTCGGCGCTGCGCACGATCAGGTCGCGGTCCTCGTACGGCATGCCGAGCAGTTTGGTGATCATCGAGGCGGGGACCGGCAGCGCCAACGCGGCGACCAGGTCCACCGGTTTCGGCCCGGCCAGGATCGCGTCGATGCATTCGTCGACGGTGCGTTGGATGTGCGGACGCATCTCCTGCGCCCGGCGCAGCGTGAAGTCACCGATCAGCATCCGCCGCTGCGGACCGTGCTCCGGCTGGTCGAGCCCGATCAGCGAGCGGCCGACCGCGGCGATGTTGCGCCGGGTCTGCGGGGTCACCGGCTCGGTCAGCGGCAGGTTGGGGTGGAACCGGTTGGCGCTCACCCGGGGGTCGGTCAGCAGCCGGCGGACGTCGGCGTAGCGGGTGACCAGCCAGGCGAGTTGCCCGTCCGGCACCCGGACCCGGCTGACCGGCGCCTCGGCGCGCAGCCCGACGTACTCGGGGGCAGGGGCGAACGGGCAGGTCCGGGGCATCGGGAAGTCGGGTGCCTCCCCGGTGGACGCCGCATCGGCGGCGTATGTGCTGTTGACGGTCATCACGGTCCTTTCGCGGTGTGCGTCGGTGGGCCCGGACGGTGGCGACCCGGCACGCGGAGCCGACGGCGTACCCGGTGGCGACCCGGGACGCGCCGCGGCGGCGCGGGCCGGCTCATCCCGGATGCCGGGCGAGATGGGCGAGCAGGGCCGCGGAGAGCCGGTCGGGGGCCTCCTCGGGCACCCAGTGCGACACCCCGTCCAGGGCGAGGAACTCGTACGGGCCCTTCACCCAGGCGGCGGTGCCGTGCGCGGCGACCGGCCCGACACCGATGTCGGCACTGCCCCAGACATAGAGCGTCGGCACGTCGACCGGTCCGGCCTCGACGTCCTCCGGCCGGGTCGCCCGGTACCAGTTCAGCGCGGCGGTCAGCGCGCCCGGCGCGGTCAACCGGTCCAGGTAGGTCGCCAGCTTCGCCGGCCCCACCGCCGCGCCCAGCATCCGGCGCAGCAACGCCGCGTCGTCGGCCAGCAGCATCCCCTCGGCCTGCCCCGGCTGCCGGAACATCGCCAGGTACGCCGAGCGGCTCTGCTGGTCGGGATCGGCGGCCAGCGCGTCGGCGAACGGCCGGGGATGCGGCACCGACACCGCGGTGAAGGTGCGCAGCAGCTCCGGGTGCCGATCGGCCACCGCCCAACCGATCGCCGCCCCCCAGTCGTGCCCGACCAGGTCGAACCGGTCCCAGCCGAGCTGCCCGGCGACCGCGACGACGTCGGCGACCAGGGCGTCCATCCGGTACGCGTCGACGTCGTCGGGGCGTACCCCGGGGGAGTAGCCGCGCTGGTCCGGTGCGACGGCGTGGTGACCGGCGGCGCCCAGCGCGGCGAGTTGGTGCTCCCACTCGACGGCCCCCTCGGGGAAGCCGTGCAGCAGCAGCACGCCCCGGCCGTCGGCGGGGCCGGCGGTCAGCGCGTCGAAGGTGCCGGCGTCGGTGGTCAACCGCAGCGGTGTGGTCATGCCGGCCGCCCGGCCCGTGCGGCGGCCACGTCGCGGTACTGGTCGACCAGCCGGTGCAGCGCCGGGACCAGGTCGTTCGGGGTGGGCAGGCCGGCCACCTGGGTCCGCAGCCGTTCGGCGTTCGCCTTGAACGACGGGTCCTTGAGCACCCGGGCCAGATCCTCGGCGAGCGCCTCGGAGGTGAGGTGGTCGGCGTCGGCGACGAACCGGCCGGCCCCCTGCTGTTGCAGGCCGTTGGCGTGGGCCAGCGGCCCCCACCACTGGAAGCCCCAGTGCGTCCCCGGAATGATCAACTGCGGGACGGCCTGCTCGATGGCGGTGGCGAAGGTGCCCGCCCCGCCGTGGTGCACGATCGCCGCGCAGCTCGGCAGCAGCATGGCCAGCGGCACGAAGTCGACCACCCGGACGTTGTCCGGCAGCTTCGGGATGGTGGCGAGCTGCTTGGCGTTGAAGGTGGCGATCACCTCGGCGTCCAACCCGCTCACCGCGTCCAGCAGATCGGCGGCGGGAGCCTCGGTGCCGCGCCCGTTGCGGTGCGACTCGCCGAGGGTGAGGCAGATCCGGGGCCGCTGCTGCGGCTCCCGCAACCAGTCGGGGATCCGGGCCGGCGGGTTCACCGCGATGTGCCGCACCGGCACCAGGTGCAGCCCGTCGGGCTGGTACTGCCACGGCGGCATCGGGTCGATGGTGAAGTGCCCGACGGCGACGTCCTCGTCGAACCGGGTGCCGTAGCCGGTCAACACCCGGTCCAGCCAGTCACGCAGCGGATCGCCCTCGTCCCGGGCGGCCCGGCGCAGCTGGGTGATCCCGTCCGGGCCCATCATCATCCGGGCGTGCGGCACCCCGCACACGGTGGCCGCGGCCGGCGCGGCGTACACCATGGAGTCCCAGACCACCAGGTCGGGCCGCCACGAGCCGATCAGCGCGACCAGGTCGGCGATCATCTCGTCGGTGGAGAACAACGCGAAACCCCAGGACGCGCGGGACAGCTTCTCCAACGGGTTGTCCCGGGGGAAGTCCTGCTGCAACGGCATCTCCTGGCGTTCACCGGGCGCCATCACCACCGCAGGCGCCTCGCCGGGGCGTACCCCGGGGTAGAACGCCGGCATCTCCGTGCGCGTCCGACCCACCTCGACCGGGACGAACCCGGCCGCGATGATGGCGTCGGCGATCTCGGGCTGACTGGCGACGCGGACGTCGTGTCCGGCCGTGCGCAGCGCCCACGCCAACGGCGTCATGATGTGCAGGTGCGCCTTGTTGGCGTGCGGCACGAAGAGCACTCTCATCCGGTCTCCCTCAGCTCGGTGTGGCCTGGCTCGGCAGGCGCGGCGGCCGGGACACGACCGGCACGCGGACATGCTGCTGCGCCCCCCGTCGACCTCCTCCCCACCATGATCTCGGCCCGGTCGCCCCCGGACATCTCCATACATGCCCTTTCCCCGTCGGCCACCGGGCATCGTCGAAGTAGGAACCCGCCGCCGACCTCTCCATACTCGACGGACAGGCGGCCCCACCCCAGCTACCGGCCGCCCACCGGTCGGGTGCCCCGCACGGCGGCACCGCCGGCCGCCGTCGTGCTCGCGCCGCGCGCGACCGCCCGGCCAGCTGCCGGCACGGCCTTCCCTGCCCGTACGACGAAAGGGACCCCTATGTTCGCCGACGCCGACCCTGCCCTGATGGAACCCCGAGACTTCGCCCGACTGGTCACCGCCACCCCCGTCGACGAACTGCGCCGGGTGATGGGCGGCCCGCACCGCCGCACCATCCTCGACGGCATCTTCGTCCGGATGCCCACCCTGTTCCGGGCCGACCGGGCCGGCAACACCGAGGCCGTCCTGCACTGGAGCGTCGGCGACCGGCGCGAGGGCACGGTGGACACCTACGAGATGGTGATCGCCGGCGGCGAGTGTGTGCTGTCGGAGCGGCCGGACCGGGAGCCCCGGCTCACCCTGACCCTCAGCGACATCGACTTCCTCAAGCTGGTCAGCAGCAGCGCCAACCCGGTCACCATGTTCGTGCTGGGCCGGATGAAGGCCAAGGGCGACCGGGGACTGGCCATGCGCATCCCCACCCTGTTCGACATCCCGAAACCCTGACCCGGACGCGGCGGCGGGGGGGGGGCCGCCCCCCCCCCCCCAAAAC
>NZ_JBFAQU010000047.1:0-22933 GCF_040678915.1 Micromonospora sp. NPDC049257 | reverse complement strand
TTGATGGACCCGATGCTGGCCGAGTACGGGCAGGTCCTCGACGGGGTCACCGCCAACCCGGCGGGTATCCCGCTGGTGTCGACCGCGACCGGTGATCTTGTCACCGACGAGGAGTTGGGTTCGGTCGGGTACTGGCAGGGTCAGGTGCGGGGCACGGTCCGGTTCGCTGACGCGGTGGCCGCTCTCGCGGCCCGTGGGGTGACCCGGTTCGTGGAGATCGGGCCGGCCAGTGTGCTGACCGCGATGGTGGCCGACAGCGTCGACGACGCGGTGACCATCGCGTTGCAGCGCCGTGACCGGGACCAGGTCACCGCGTACGCCACCGGGATGGCGCAGGCGTGGATCAGCGGTGTCGACCTCGACTGGGCGGCCGTCAACCCCGGCGGCCGGACCGTCGACCTGCCCACCTACGCCTTCCAACACCAGCACTACTGGATGCAGGACACCGGGGCGGAGCGGGACGTCACCGCCGCCGGGCTGCTCGACGCCGAGCACCCGCTGCTGTCGGCCGTCACCACCCTGCCCGACACCGACGGGCTGATCGCCACCGGACTGCTGTCCCGGCGTACCCAGCCGTGGCTGGCCGAGCACATGTTGGGCGACACGATCGTGCTGCCCGGCACCGGGCTGGTCGAACTCGCCCTCCGGGCCGGGGACCAGGTCGGCTGTGGCCGGCTTGCCGAACTCACCCTCCAGGCCCCGCTGGTCGTCCCCGACGACGACGGCGTGCAGGTGCAGGTGGCCGTCGGCGGGCCCGGCGACGACGGCGGCCGACAGGTCACCGTCTACTCCCGGCACCGGGACGCACCGTGGACCCGGCACGCCACCGGCCTGCTCACCCCGGCCCCCGCCGACCCACCGGCCGACCCGGCGACCGCCTGGCCGCCGGCCGCCGCCACCCCCGTCGACGTCGACGGGCTCTACGAGCGGATGGCCGACGCCGGACTGGTCTACGGACCGGTCTTCCAGGGCCTGCGGGCCGCCTGGCGGCACGGTGACGAGGTGTACGCCGAGATCGCGCTCCCCGCCGACGTGCTCGACGCCGACCGGTTCCACCTGCACCCGGCCCTGTTCGACGCGGCGCTGCACGCCATCGGGCTGAGCCGGGGCGAGGGGCGGCCCGGCGTCCCGTTCTCCTGGAGCGGGATCACCGTCCACGCCACCGGTGCCGCCGCGCTGCGGCTCACCGTCACCCCGGCCGGCCCCGACGAGGTCGCCCTCACCCTCACCGACGAGACCGGCGCACCCGTCGCCCGGGTCGACTCGCTGGTGCTGCGGGAGATCGACGCGGGTCAGCTCGCCGCCGCCCGCACCGGCCGGCAGGAACACCTCTACCGGATCGACTGGACCCCGGTGCCGCTGCCCACCACCCCGGCCGACGGTCGCTGGGCACTGGTCGGCGTCGACGAGTTCAAGGTGGCCGCCGCGCTCGACACCGTCGGCCTGCTCGCCGAGACCCACCCCGACCTGACCGCCCTCACCGTCACCCTCGACGCGGGCGGGACCGTACCGGACGTGGTGCTGGTCGCCAGCGTGCAACCCGACTCCCGGGACCTCGCGGCCGGTGCCCGGCACACCACCGGTCAACTGCTCACCCTGCTCCAGGGCTGGCTCGCCGACGAACGGCTGGCGTCGTCCCGGCTGCTGGTGCTCACCCACGGCGCGCAGGGTGACCGGGTCACCGAGCCCGCCGCCGCGGCGGCCTGGGGTCTGGTCCGGTCCGCCCAGTCGGAGAACCCGGGTCGGATCGTCCTGGTCGACCTCGACGACCACGACGGGTCCGCCCAGCTCCTCCCGGCGGTGCTGGCCGGTGGCGAACCGCAGCTGGTGGTCCGCGAGGGCGTCGCGCACGCCGCCCGGCTGGTGCCCGCCGCCGGGCCCGACGGCACCCCCGGCAGCGCCTTCACCGACGGTGGCACCGTGCTGCTCACCGGTGCCGGCGGCACCCTCGGCCGGCTCGTCGCCCGACACCTGGTCGACGCGTACGGGGTGCGGCACCTGCTGCTGGCCAGCCGGCGCGGCCCCGACGCCGACGGGATGGCCGCGCTGCGCGACGACCTCACCGCCCGCGGGGCGGAGGTCACCGTGGCCGCCTGCGACCTGGCCGACCGGGACGCGGTCGCCAGGTTGCTCGCCGCAGTGCCCGCCGGGCACCCGCTGACCGGGGTGGTGCACGCCGCCGGGGTGCTCGACGACGGGATCATCCCGGCGCTGACCCGGGACCGCCTCGACGCGGTGCTGCGCCCCAAGGTCGACGCGGCCACCCACCTGCACGAGCTGACCCGGGACGCGGGGCTCACCGCGTTCGTGTTGTTCTCCTCGGCGGCCGGCGTGCTCGGCGGGCCGGGGCAGGGCAACTACGCGGCGGCGAACGCGTTCCTCGACGCGCTGGCGAGCGCCCGCCGGGCCGCCGGGCTGCCCGCCCAGTCCCTGGCCTGGGGGCCGTGGGCCGGCGGCGGGATGGCCGACGACCTCGGCGGCACCGACCGGGCCCGGATGTCGCGGGGCGGGGTGCAACCGGTGTCCGCCGCGGAGGGACTGGCGCTGCTCGACGCGGCGCTGGCCCGTACCGAGGCGGTGCTCGTCCCGGTCAAGGCCGACCTGCGCACCCCGGCGGGGGACGAGGTGCCGCCGATCCTGCGCGCCCTGGTCACCCCGGCCCGGCGTAGCACCCCGGGGACGAACCGACCCGACCCGGCGGCGCTGCGGCGTACCCTCGGCGGGCTGGACGGCGACGGCCAGCAGGCGCTGCTGGCCGACCTGGTGCGCTCGCGCGCCGCGACCGTGCTCGGGCACGGCCGCCCCGACGACCTCGACCCGGCGCTGCGCTTCGTCGAGCTGGGCTTCGACTCGCTCACCGCGATGGAGCTGCGCAACGCCCTCAACGAGGCGACCGGGCTGCGGCTGGCCACCGGGGTGGTCTTCGACCACGGCAGCGTCGACGAACTCGCCGCGCTGCTGCGCACCGAACTGGCCGCGCCACCGGCCGAGGAACGGGCCGGCACGCCCGACGCCGCCGCCGACACGATGAGCGCGCTGTTCCGCACCGCCGTCAAGAGCGGCCGGGTACAGCAGGGCCTGTCCCTGCTGTACGCGGTGGCCGACATCCGGCCCACCTTCGACGGGCCGGCCGACCTGCCGCAGGTCCCCGCCCCGCGCCGGCTCGCCCGGGGCGACCAGGGGCCGGCGATCATCTGCTTCCCGTCGCCGATGGCGCTCGGCGGCGACCAGCAGTACGCCCGGTTCACCGCCGAGTTCGGTGGCACCCGGGACGTGTGGACCCTGCCGGTGCCCGGTTTCGGCCGGGACGAGAGCCTGCCCGCCTCCGCCGACGCGGCGGTACGGGTCTTCGCCGAGATGGTCCGCCCGATCGCCGAGCAGGGGCCGTACGTCATCGTCGGATACTCCTCCGGCGGCCTGTTCGCCCACGCCACCGCCGGTGAGCTGGAGCGGCAGGGGCACGGCCCGGCCGGGGTGGTGCTGCTCGACACCTACCTCACCACCGGCAGCACCACGGCGACGTTCTTCACCCACATGCTCGACTCGCTGCTGGACCGGGAGGCCACCTTCGGCGAGTTCAGCAGCGCCCGGCTGTCGGCGATGGGCCGCTACGTCCGGCTGCTGCAGAGCTGCCCGGTGGAGGCGATCGACACGCCGGTGCTCTTCGTCCGGCCGCAGGAGTCCATCGTGGCCGGCGGCGACGACGACGGGTGGCGGGCCACCTGGGAAACCCCGCACACGCTCCGGGAGGTGCCCGGCGACCACTTCACCATGATGGAGGGTCGGGTCGGCACGACCGCCGAGGTGGTACGGGACTGGATCGCGCAGTGACGCGCGCCGTGACGACAGCGGGAGTGGACGACATGACACTGGCACCGACCACCAAGGGCACCGTCGAGTTCGGCGAGCACCGGACCTGGTACCGGGTGACCGGCGAGCTGCACGGCGGCCGGCCACCGCTGGTGGTGCTGCACGGCGGCCCCGGCAGCACCCACGACTACCTGCTCAACCTGGCCGAGCTGAGCCGCTCCGGCCGGCCGGTGGTGCACTACGACCAGCTCGGCAACGGCGGCTCCACCCACCTGCGGGGCCGGGGCGCCGACTTCTGGACCGTGGAGCTGTTCCTCGCCGAACTGGACAACCTGCTGCGCCGGCTCGGCATCGCCGAGGAGTACGTGCTGTTCGGGCAGTCCTGGGGCGGGGTGCTGGCGGCGGCCCACGCCGCCGACCGGCCCGCCGGGCTGCGCGGCGTGGTGATCGCCAACGCGCCCGCGTCGTACCCGCTGTGGCTGCCGGAACTGGACGTGCTGCGGGCCGCGCTGCCGCCCGGCGTGGACGCGACGCTGCGCCGGCACGAGGCCGCCGGCACCACCGGCAGCCAGGCGTACACGGCCGCGATGATGGTCTTCTACCAGCGGCACGTGTGTCGGCGTAAGCCGCTGCCGCCGGAGCTGATGGCCACCTTCATGGAGATCAACGGCGATCCGACCGTCTACCACGCGATGAACGGGCCCAGCGAGTTCCACATCACCGGTACGCTGCGCGACTACTCGCTGCTCGACCGGCTGCCGCAGATCGACACCCCGACCCTGGTCATCAGCGGCGAGTACGACGAGGTCACCCCGGCCGCGGTGCGCCCCTTCCACGACCTCGTCCCCGGCGCCCACTGGGAGATCATCGAGGGGGCCAGCCACCTGCCCCACCTGGAGACCCCGGAGCGGTTCACCGAGGTCCTCACCCAGTTCCTCGACAAGCTCTGAACCGGCCCGGGACGACCGGCGGCGCATGCTCGACGACGTCCGGCCGACCCGGGTCGATCCGGGCCGATCCGACCCGGGCCGGGCCGCCGGTCCGGTCGGGGCGGCGTCCGGCTCAGGCGGGCCGGGCGTCGTACGTCGCGCGGTGGGCGTGCACCTCGTCCAGATGCGTTTCGGCCCAGCTCTTGAGGGCCCGCATCGTCTCGTGCAGGGAGAAGCCGAGGTCGGTCAGCTCGTAGGTGACCGTGACCGGCACGGTCGCCGTCGCGGTACGGCTGACCAGGCCGTCGCGTTCCAGGGTGCGCAGCGTCTGGGTGAGCATCTTCTGGCTGACCCCGGCCAGCAGGCGGGACAGCTCCGAGTAGCGCATCGGCCGGGGAGTGCCGGCGCAGTCCGCGCCGAACCGGTGCGACCCGTCGGTGCGCAGCGCGGCCAGCACCAGCGCGACCCACTTGTCGGAGATCCGGGCGAGCAGCTCCCGGCTGGGACACTGCGCCACGAACGCGTCGTACGCCACCGCCGTCTCCGCCCGGCGCTCGGCCGCCGTCCTCGTGGTCATCGCCGGTCCTCCCGCAGTCGGTTTGCTACGCACTTTCAGGTGCCTACTTCCCTCCAGAAAGCTACCTCACCGATAGTGGTCGGGTACCACTCCGTTGACCATGAAGGCCGAGGTAACCACATGCTCACCCGCTCTCTGCCCGGCGGCACCTGGACGCTGGGCGACCTGACCGTCACCCGGTCCGGCTACGGCGCCATGCAACTCGCCGGCCCCGGGGTGATGGGACCGCCCGCCGACCCGGACGCGGCGCTGGCCGTCCTGCGGGAAGTCGTCGCCCTCGGCATCACGCACATCGACACCAGCGACGCCTACGGGCCGCACGTGACCAACCGGCTGATCCGCGAGGCCCTGCACCCGTACCCCGAAGGGCTGCACCTGGTGACCAAGGTCGGCGCGACCCGGGACGCGCAGGGCGGCTGGCCTGCCGCGCGGGAGCCGGAGCAACTGCGCCGGGCCGTCGAGGAGAACCTGGACAACCTCGGCGTCGAGGCCCTGGACCTGGTCAACCTCCGGCTCGGTGACGCCACGGGGCCCCGGGCCGGCTCCCTCGCCGAGCCGCTCGAGGCGCTCGTCGCACTCCAGCACAAGGGCCTGATCCGGCACCTGGGGGTGAGCAACGTGACGCCCGAGCAGGTCACCGAGGCACAGTCGATCGCCCCGATCGTGTGCGTGCAGAACCTCTACAACCTGGCCTACCGGCAGGACGACGCGCTGATCGACCGGCTCGCCGGGCAGGGGGTGGCCTACGTGCCGTACTTCCCGCTGGGTGGGTTCAGCCCGTTGCAGTCCGCGGCGCTGTCGGCCGTGGCCGCCCGCCGGGACGCGACGCCGATGGCCGTCGCCCTGGCCTGGCTGTTGCAGCGCTCACCCAACATCCTGCTCATCCCCGGCACCTCGTCGGTGGCGCACCTGCGGGAGAACGTCGCCGGGGCGGGGCTGACGCTCACCGCCGACGACCTCGCCGCACTGGACGCGATCGGACGCTGACCGGAGAACCACGAAAAGTGCCCGTGACCAGACCGGTCACGGGCACTGTCCGGAACGGGTGCCGCTCACACGGGAGCGGGCACGCCACGCATGTCGGTCAGCACACTCCACAGCGTCTGCGGGGTGGCGAACGTCTCCATCGACATCGCCTCGTCGACGAAGCGCACGTCGTACTCGCTCTCCAGGGTGGCCAGCAGTTCGACCATGGCGAGGGAGTCCAGGCCGGAGTCGCGCAGGCTGGTGCCGGCCAGCAGCGTCTCCTCGGGGTCGAGGAAGGGCAGGTGCTGGCGCAGGATGGCCTCGAACCGTTGATCCCACATGTCCGCGATTCCTTCCGGTGCAGGGTGAGAAGACGCTAACAACGCCCCACGGGGGCTGACGACCCGGCAATTCCCCAGCCGCCGGCCGGCCCGGGTAAGGGGTCGTTAGGGGGGTCGATGCGGGTGGGGGCCGGCAGGGCCGCCGATACGCTCCGGCCATGAGTCGAGAGAACTTCGCGCGCACGCACGCCTCCGTGGAGACGCTGCACGAGTTCCTGTTGGCGGGCGCCCGGCTGACGCCCGACAAGCCGGCCGTCATCCAGGCCGTCGGCGGCGAGGTCGGCTCCATCTCGTACCGTCAGCTCGCCCAGCGGGTGGACGGCTACGCCGCCGCCCTCGACGAACTCGGCCTCGACATCGGCGACCGGGTGATCCTGGAGTCGGACACCACCCCGACCGCCATCGCGGCCTTCCTGGCCTGCTCCTCGCTGGGCCTGACGTTCATCCCGGTCAGCCCGGAGACCCCCGCCCAGCGGCTCGCGCTGATCGCCGAGAGCACCGCCGCCGCGCTGCACCTGCAACCCGTCGACGGCCGCCGCGACGGCGTACCCGCGTCGCTGGGCACCGCCCGGTTCGGCCCGGACGGCATCCAGGTCGAGCGGACGCCCGCGCCGCGCACCCGGCACCGCCGGGAACTGGTGCCCACCGACCCGGCCTACATGATCTTCACGTCGGGCACCACCGGACGACCCAAGGGCGTGGTGATGAGCCACCGGGGCGTGCTCGCCTTCTTCCGGGGGATGCTGCGGCACGGCATCGTCTCCGCCGAGGACCGGGTCGCCACCACCTCGCCGTTGCAGTTCGACTTCTCGCTGCTCGACATCGGCCTGGCGCTGGGCAGTGGCGCGGCCGTGGTGCCGGTGCCCCGCTCGCTGCTGCGCTGGCCGCGCCGCTTCGTGCAGTTCCTCGCCGACAGCGGCGCCACCCAGGTCAACGGGGTGCCGTCGATCTGGCGGGGGGTGCTGCGGCACGAGTTCGCCGGGCTGGCCGCGCTCGGCGAGCAGATCCGCGGGGTGCTCTACTCAGGCGAGAACTTCCCCCTGCCCGAGATGCGGGAGCTGCAACGTGCCCTGCCGCACGCCCGCGTGGTCAACTGCTTCGGCAGCAGCGAGTCCATCGCCGCGTCCTTCACCGACGTGCCGAACCCGCTGCCCGACGACGCCGACCGGATCTCCATCGGCCACGCCCACCCGGGCGCGGAGATGCTGCTGATCGACGAGGACGGCCGGCCGGTCGACTCCCCGGGTGTCATCGGCCAGATCCACCTGCGCAGCGCCGCCCTGTTCCACGGCTACTGGAACGACCCGGAGGCGACCGCCGCCGCGCTGGTGCCCGACCCGCTCAACCCGGCCACCGGGCAGGTGGTCTTCCGCACCGGCGACCTGGCCTACCGGGGCGAGGGTGGCGAACTCTACTTCACCGGCCGGGCCGACTCCCTGGTCAAGGTGCGCGGCAACCGGGTCGAGCTGGGCGAGGTGGAGCGCCGGGTCCGGGAGTTCCCGGGCATCACCGGGGCCGCCGCGCTGATGCTGCCGCAGGAGGGCAAGGACCCGGTGCTGGCCGCGTTCGTGGTGCTCGACGAGGGCGTCACCGGCGTGGAGGAGATGGAGCTGGGCGCGTTCTGCCTGGAGGCGCTGCCCGACTACATGGTGCCGCAACAGGTCCGGGTCATCGACGAGCTGCCGGTCAACGCCAACGGCAAGATCGACCGGCGGGCCCTCGCCGAGCGAGCCGGACAGCCCGCCCAGCGCTGACCCGCACCCCGACGACCCCTGGCCGGTCCCTTCAGGAGGGGGACCGGCCAGGGGTTTTTCCTTGCGTCACCGCCAGCACAGCGAGATGGCGGCATCCGATTCCTCGGATGCCGCCATCTCGGCGTGACAGCGTCGATCGTCCGGGTCAGCCCTCGGCGGCCTCGCGGGCCAGCCGGGCCCGGTCCACCTTGCGGTTGGAGTTCAACGGGAACTCCGGCACGTGCCGATACGAACGCGGCAGCATCCCCTTGGGCAGGATCTGCCGCAGCTGCCGGGACAGCTCGGCCGGGGCGGTCCGCTCCCCGGTGTAGAAGACCACCAGCTCGGTGCCGCCGGCCCCGGAACGGGCCACGGTCACCGCGTCCTCGATGCCGGGGCAGCCGCGCAGGGCGTGCTCGATCTCGGCCAGCTCCACCCGCCAGCCGTGCACCTGCACCTGCGAGTCGAGCCGCCCCAGATAGATCAGCTCCTTGTTCTCCAACCGCCGGACCCGGTCCCCGGTGCGGTACCAGCGCCGCCCGTCACGGACCAGGAACCGGCCCTCGTCGTCGGCCGGATCGAGGTAACCGGGGGTGAGCTGCGGGCCGGTGATGCAGAGTTCCCCCTCCACCTCACTGGCCGCGCCGTCGGCGTCGAGCAGCACCCCGTCGTGCCCGTCGTGCAGCGTCCCGATCGGGACCAGGCCGTTGACGCAGAGCCCCGGCGAGGTCTCCGGCGACCAGCGGTGCCCGGTGATCGTCACGGTCAGCTCGGTCGGGCCGTAGATGTTCTCCAACGTCGACCCGGGGGCCGCCGCCTGCCAGTCCACCGCGTCGGCGGCGTGCAGCGCCTCCCCGGCGAAGAAGCTCCACCGCAGCGACGGCATCGCCGCCGCACCGAGGCGACCGGTCCGCCGGACCAGGGTGATCGCGCTCGGGGTGGAGAACCACACGGTCAGGCCCCGCTCGGCGACGAACGCCGGCACGTCCCGGTAGGCCGCCGGCGGCACCGGGTGCACGCTCGCCCCCGCGCCCCAGGCGCAGAACAGGTCGAACATCGCGCAGTCGAAGTTCAGGTCGAACGACTGGGAGAACCGGTCGTCCGGCCCGAAGTCGTACCGGTCGTCCAGCACCGAGAAGTAGTGCCGCAGGTTGCCGTGGGTGATCGGCACCCCCTTGGGCCGCCCCGTCGAGCCGGAGGTGAACAGCACGTAGGCCACGTTGTCCGGGCGGGCGGGGCGGGGCGCGGCCAGTGGCGTCGCCCCGACCACCGGCAGCCGCAGCCCGGTGCCGCTGCCGCGCGGGTCCACCACCGGCGCGAACACCGGCACCCCGGCGACCGCGTCACCCATCTCCGCCCGGACCGCCAGCCCGGCGTCGTCGAGCAGCAGGACGGAGACCCCGCACGCGGTGAGCATCCCCGCCGTCCGGGCCGCCGGGAACTCCGGGTGCAGCGGCACGGCGGTCGCGCCGAGGTACAGGGTGGCGAGCAGCCCGGCGTACGACTCCAGGGTCTTGCCGGCGAGGATGCCGACCACCCGGGGCGGCCCGTCCGGGCCGGCGGCCAACGCCCCGGCCCAGCGCAGCGCGGTGGTGTGCAGCTCCTCGTAGCTGACCGGACCGGTCGGCAGGTGCAGGGCGGTGGCCCGGGGTGCGGCGGCCAGCCCCTGGAGGAACCGGCCGTGCAGGGCGTAGTCGGTGTGCTGGGTCATCTCGTCCTCCGTGCTCTGCCGGCGCTCAGGCGGCCACGGCGCGACGGATCGGCCGCATCGCCCGCCGCGGGTCCACGATGGTGGTCCGGAAGTTGCGGACGGTCGCGCCGACCCGGCCCCAGAGCCGGTCCGGCCCGCAGACGTGCACCGTCTGCACCCCGGACTGCTGGAACGTGGCGACCACCGCCGGCCAGCGCACCGGGGTGACGATCCCGTCGAGCAGCATGGTCCGTACGCCGTCGGCGGTGGTGCGTACCGTGCCGTCCTGGTCGGCGACGACCGGGATCTGCGGATCGGTGAAGTGCAGCGACCCGAACAGCTCCGCCTCCACCCGGTCGCGCAGCGGTTGGAACGCGGCGGCGTGCAGCGGCGGGTCCATCACGTACAACGGCAGCCCGCCGCCGGCCCGCAGCCGCTGCGCCAACCAGTCGGTGCGCCCCTCGTGCAGGGTCACCATCCAGAAGTCGGTGTCGACGTAGCAGGAGATCTCGTACCACTCGCCGGCCTCGTCCAGCTCGGCGAGGATCTCCCGCAGCCGCTCGGCCGGGGTACGGACGAACGACATCGTCACCACGCCCCGCTGCTCGGCGGTGAAGTACTCCGTCTCGATCCGGGACAGCCGCGCCGTCATCCGGACCGCCTCGGCGAAGTCCAGCGCGCCGCTGAACACGGCGGCGGCCTTGCCACCGAAGCTGGGCCCGGCGATCAGGTCCGGCCGCAGGTCCATGGTCCGTTCCGCCCAGCGGGCCAGCGCCACGCAGTTGACCAGGAAGGCCACCTGGGCGTACTCGGAGTAGTCGCTGTCGCTGTCGCGGTAGCTGGCGAACAGGTCGTAGTCCAGGGCGTCGCTGGCTGCGGCGAGCAACTCGCGGGCGTCCCGGTCGATGAGCATGAACTTCGCGACGTCGGCGAAGTCGCACGGGCCCATCCCGGGAAAGACGATGGCGCTGGTCATCTGGGGCGTCCTTGTCGTCGGGGCCGACCGGCGCGGGCACGGTCGGCGGGGGAGCCGGGCGGGCAGGTCACCGGGGGAGCTTGGCCAAAGCCTGCTCGATGCGGACCAGCGCGTCGGCGACGTGCGGCACCGTCAGCGGGTCGGCGGCGGTCTGGGTCTGCCGCTGCTGCTCCGGGGTGTCGCCGTAGAGCATGCTGGTGGCGGCGCGGAACCGCAGCGCCTCCGGCCGGTCGCCGAAGTGGTGGCCGGACAGCACCGCCACGCCCAGCTCCTCCAGCAGGTGGCGCTGCAGGGTGGCGCCGTCGGTGATGCCCTGCTCGGCCAGCGGCTCGCGCAGCGGCGCGAAGTCCGGGTAGACGTAGAACGCGCCGGTCGGCGGCCGGCAGGTGGCACCCGCCTCCACCATGATCCGGTGCACCGCGCCGGCCACCGCGCCGTGCAGTGCGGCGTCCTCGGTGAGCCGCTCGCGGATCTCCGGCGGCTCGGCGAAGGCGTACCGGGTCACCGACTGCATCGGCCCGGCGAGGGTGGACCAGATCTCGCTGGCCACCGCCGCCACGTCGGCGCGGATCCGCTCACCCCACCCGCCGGCCGGGAACCGGGCCGCGCCGATCCGCCAACCGCCGAGCGCCAGGTTCTTGCTCAGCCCGGTGAGCACCACGGTCCGCCTCGGGGCGACCTCGGCGGGGGAGAGCAGGTCCGTGCCCGGGGTGTGCAGGATGTCCCGGTAGATCTCGTCCGAGACGATCAGCAGGTCCTCCTCCTCGGCGATCGCGCACAACTCCCGGACCAGGTCGTCCGGGGCGTGCGTGCCGGTCGGGTTGTCCGGCGAGGTGAGCACCAGGATGCGCGGGTCGTGGCCGAGCACCCGGGCGGCGTGGATCGTCTCCCGCAGCGCCGCCGGGTCGGGCACCCCACCGCACGACTCCGGGATCGGCACCCCCAGTACGGTCTTGCCGGCCAGCCGGGCCTGCGGGGCGTAGGTGACCCAGCTCGGCGCGGCGACGATGGTGTCCCCGCCGACTACCAGTTGCAGGGCCATCAGCAGCGGCTTGCTGCCCGGCGCGATGATCACCTGGTCCGCCTCGGTGGGCAGCCGGCGACGGGAGAAGTACCCGGCCACCGCGTCCCGGGTGTCCGGGTCACCCACCACCGGCCCGTACGCGTTGCGGTCGGCGCCCTCGGTCAGCGCCCGCCGCAGCGGCGCGAACACCGGCAGCCGGGACTCGCCGAAGCCCAGGTGCACGATGGACTCGCCTGCGGCGATGCGCTGCGCGACCAACTGGTCGAGTGCGAGGTTGGGCGAGATCTTCCGGCCGGCCATCGCCAGCTCCCTTCGGGTCGGTGGGTGTTCAGGCGGTGACGGCCGCGCCGGGGCGGGCCGCGCTGGGGCTGACGGCGGCGAGGATGTCCGCCGGGGCAGCCGGGTCGATCTCCAGGTCGCTCAGCCAGGCCGCGTCGGCCGACCAGCGGGCCCGGAACGGCCGGCCGACCAGCCGCCGGTCGCGGGCCTGGATCAACCGGAGCTGGAAGAAGTCGCCGTCCGGGGTCCGTTCGACGCCGTCGACCAGCACCTTGCCGGGGGTGGCCGACATGACCGGCCCGCGCACCGTCCGGGCCAGCCCGGGCAGATCCTGGTACGCGGTGCGGAAGATGTCGGCGGCCCGGGTCAGCGGCACCTGGAAGTAGTCGCGGGGACCGGTGTCCCGCTCGACGAACATGTAGTAGGGCACCGCGCCGACGGCCAGTTCGGCCCGCCACATCTCGCTCCAGGCGCGGGCGTCGTCGTTGACGTAGCGGATCAGCGGGGCCTGGCAGTAGACCACCGCCCCGGTCGACCGGATCCGGGCGATGGCCCGGGTGGCGACCTCGGTGGCCAACTCCCGGGGGTGGCTGAAGTGCGCCATCACCGCGACGTTGCGACCCGACGCGACGACCTGCTCGAACAGCCGCAGCAGGTCGTCGGCGTCGCTGTCGGAGACGAACCGGTACGGCCAGTAGGCGACCGCCTTGGTGCCGAACCGGATGGTGCGCACCGTGTCTACCGCCAGCAGCGGCTCCACGTGGCTGCGCAGCCGCTCCGTCGACATGATCATCGGGTCGCCGCCGGTGACCAGCACGTCGGTCACCGCCGGGTGCCGGTGCAGGTAGCGCACCAACTGCTCCGGGCCGGGCGCGGCGAACCGCAGGTCGGCGTCCCCGACGAACTGCGCCCACCGGAAGCAGTAGGTGCAGTACGCGTGGCAGGTCTGCCCCTGCTGCGGGAAGTACAGCACCGTCTCCCGGTACTTGTGCTGCATGCCCGGCAACTCCTGACCGTCCAGGCTGGGCACGTTGTGCTGCTGCTGCCCGGACGGGTGCGGGTTGAGCCCGGCCCGGATCCGGGCCACCTCACCGCGCAGCCCCTTGCGGTCACCGGCGCGCAGCAGGTCGCCGACGACCCGCTCGTCGTCGGCGGCGAGCATGCCGCGCTGCGGGAACACCAGCCGGAAGATCGGGTCGTCCGGGATGCGGTCCCAGTCGATCAGGTGCGACAGGACGTACTCGTTGACCCGGAAGGGCAGCACCTGGGAAATGGTGCGGACCGCGTGCAGATTGTCGGCCGACAATCCGTACCGGGCGCCCAGCTCATCGATGTGGTGCGGCCCGAAGGAGTGGAACCGCCCCGGATCGGCGGTCGTGGAAACGAGCAGGGACATCAACCATCCTCCATGGGGGGTTGCGCCCACCGACGTGGCGTGACTCAATCACCGGTGCGCGCCCGCGAGAATCGCTCGACGGTCAACAGCGCGTTGCCTCGCCCCCACGCTAGTGGCGGCCCGTCCGCCGGGACCCCTAGCGGAACCCCAGAGCCGCCCCTTAGCGCCGCTGGTAGGGGGAGGCTAGGGGCGTCGCGGGGGTGTAGGTGGATTTCCTTTCCTGATTACGTATCCCTCGCCTGGTCCGGCCGGCGCCCGGCGTGTCGCCCGGATACGCCGTACCGCACCGAGCGGCCGTGCAGACATCGATGCCGGCGCCGGATCACGTGCGCCCGGTGCGACCCGAGGGAGTGCTCCGTGACGATCGATCAGGAGATCCGTAAATATCCGTTCAGCGAGGCGCCCGGGATCGACATCGACCCCGTCTACGGGCTGCTGCGCAGCACCGAGCCGCTGGCCCGGGTGCAACTGCCGTACGGCGAGGTGTCCTGGCTCGCCACCCGGTACGAGGACGTCAAGACCGTGCTGACCGACCCGCGGTTCAGCCGGGCCGCGGCGCAGGGCAAGGACCAGCCCCGTACCCGCGAGGAGATGACCTACGAGGGCATCATCGGCCTCGACCCGCCGGACCACACCCGGCTGCGCAAGCTCGCCGGCAAGGCGCTGACCGCGCGCCGGGTCAACGAGATGCGCGAGGGTGCCCAGCGCATCGCCAACGAGTACGTCGACGAGATGATCGCCAAGGGTTCCCCGGGTGACCTGGTCGAGCTGTTCGCCCTGCCGTACCCGATCACCGTCATCTGCGAGCTGCTCGGGGTGCCGTTCGAGGACCGGGCCCAGTTCCGGATCTGGACCGAGGGGCTGACCAGCACCAGCGAGCAGCTGATGGTCTATGCCGAGCAGCTGTTCGGCTACATGGGCAAGCTGGTCGCCCAGCGCCGTGAGCAGCCCACCGACGACCTGCTCGGCGCGCTGGTCAAGGCCCGCGACGAGGGCGACCGGCTGACCGAGCAGGAGCTGCTCTCGATCGCCGGGGTCGGGCTGCTGCTCACCGGCGTCGAGACGGTCTCCACCCACATCCCCAACTTCGTCTACGCGCTGCTCACCAACCCGGAGCTGATGGCGCAGCTGCGCGCCGACCGGAGCCTGGTGCCGGCGGCCGTGGAGGAACTGCTGCGGATGATCCCGCTGAACCCGGCCGCGATGTTCCCCCGCTACGCGGTGGAGGACATCGAGCTGAGCGGGATCACCGTCCGCGCCGGGGAGCCGGTGCTGGTCTCGCTGCCCGGCGCCAACCGGGACCCGGAGATCTTCGACAACCCGGAGACCTTCGACTTCACCCGCGAGCAGAACCCGCACGTCGCGTTCGGCCACGGCCCGCACCACTGCCTCGGCGCGCAGCTCGCCCGGATGGAACTCCAGGTGGCCCTGCACACGGTCCTGGACCGGTTCCCCGAGCTGAGCCTGGCCGACGGCGACGCGGGCGTGTCGTGGAAGTCCGGCCAGCTGGTCCGGGGCCCGAACAAGCTGCTGGTGGCCTGGTGACCACCGTGGACACCCGCTGGACGGTCACCGTCGACCGGGACGCCTGCATCGGTACCGGGGTCTGCGCCGGCGCGGCCCCCCGCCAGATCGAGATCCGGGCCGGCAAGGCGTCCGCCCTGGCCCCGGAGACCGCGCCCGACGAGGCGGTCATCGACGCCGCCGACATGTGCCCGATGTCGGCGATCACCGTGCGCGACGCCGCCTCCGGCGCGCTGCTCGCGCCCGAGGAGTAACCACCGCCCCGACCGGTGAACCCACCGGTCGCCGCGAGGCCGCCGCGACCGGTCCCCCCTACCGGTCGCGGCGGCCTTGCCGTGATCGGGCGCCGCAAGCCGACACACCGAGCCGGGCGTCGAACCCGGAGACCTAGTGGAGCGTGCCATGAGCGAGTCCGTGAACCCCACCGGTGCCGAGCCCGACGCGCTGTCGGCACTGCGGCGACGGCTGGAGGGCCGCACGGCCGAGGAGCAGGGCCGGGCGCTCACCGCCCTGGTCCGGGAGCAGGCCCGTGACGTGCTGCGGACCGTGCTGCCGGACGGCCCGGACGCCGTCGAGCCGGGCCGCCCGTTCCGCGACCTGGGCTTCGACTCGCTCGCCGCGGTGGAGCTGCACCGTCGCCTCACCGTCGCCACCGGCCTGGACCTGCCGGTCACCCTGGTCTTCGACCACCCGACGCCGCAGGCGGTCGGGCGGTTGCTGCGCACGCTGCTCGGTGGGGACGCCGCGCCCGCGCCGGTCGCCGCGCCGCTGCGCCGGCCCGCCGACGACGACGAGCCGATCGCCGTGGTCGGCATCGGCTGCCGCTACCCGGGGCACAGCACCTCCGCCGACGACCTGTGGCGGCTGGTCTTCGAGGGCCGGCACGTGATCTCCGACTTCCCGACCGACCGGGGCTGGGACACCGACGGGCTCTACGACCCGGACCCGGGCAAGCCCGGCAAGACCTACGTGCGCCAGGGCGGTTTCCTGGAGGGCGCGGCCGAGTTCGACGCGGACTTCTTCGGCATCAGCCCCCGCGAGGCGATGACGATGGACCCGCAGCAGCGGCTGGTGCTGGAGACCGCCTGGGAGGCGTTGGAGGACGCCGGCATCGACTCGGCGTCGCTGCGTGGCAGCCAGACCGGTGTCTTCATCGGCGCCGAACCGCAGGAGTACGGCCCCCGGCTGCACGAGGCCCCGGAGGGCCTGGACGGCTACCTGCTCACCGGCAACGCGCCGAGCGTGGTGTCCGGCCGGCTCGCCTACACGTTCGGCTTCGAGGGCCCGACGCTGACCGTGGACACCGCCTGCTCGGGTTCGCTGGTCGCCCTGCACCTGGCCTGCCAGGCGGTGCAGCGTGGGGAGTGCACCACCGCGTTGGCCGGTGGCGTCGCGGTGATGGTGCACCCGGGCGCGTTCACCGCGTTCAGCCGGCAGCGTGGCCTCGCCCCGGACGGGCTGTGCAAGCCGTTCGCGGCGGCGGCCGATGGCACCGGCTGGGCCGAGGGCGTCGGCATCCTGGTGCTGGAGCGGCTCTCCGACGCCCGCCGCAACGGCCACCGGGTGCTCGGGGTGATCCGGGGCTCGGCGATCAACCAGGACGGCGCGTCCAACGGGTTGACCGCCCCGAACGGGCCGTCCCAGCAGCGGGTGATCATGTCCGCGCTGGCGTCGGCCGGCCTGGCCCCCGCCGACGTCGACCTGGTCGAGGCGCACGGCACCGGCACCCGGCTCGGCGACCCCATCGAGGCGCAGGCGATCATCGCCACCTACGGCCGGGAACGCCCCGCCGACCGGCCGCTGTGGCTCGGCTCGCTGAAGTCCAACATCGGTCACTCGCAGGCCGCCGCCGGGGTCGCCGGGGTGATCAAGGTGCTGATGGCGATGCGGCACCGGGTGCTGCCGCGTACCCTGCACGTCGACGCGCCCACCCCCAACGTGGACTGGTCCGCCGGCACCGTCGCGCTGCTCACCGAGGCCCGCGAGTGGGACGCCGCGGGCCGGCCGCGCCGCGCCGGGGTCTCCTCGTTCGGGGTCAGCGGCACCAACGCGCACGTCATCGTCGAGGAACCCCCCGCGGTCGACGACGAGACCGTCACCGACGTACCGCAGCTGCCCAGCGAGGTGCTGCCGGTGGTGTTCTCCGCCCGGAGCGGGACGGCGCTGCGCGACCAGGCCGCCGCGCTGCTGGCGGTCGTGGACACCGACGGGGACGCCCCGGAGCTGCTCGACGTCGCCTATTCGCTGGCCACCACCCGGACCGCCCTGGAGCACCGGGCGGTGCTGGTGGCCCGGGACCGGGCGGGTGTCGTCCGGGACCTGGCCGCCCTCGCCGCCGGCGGCAGCGTGCCCGGCGTACACCTGGGGCAGGCCGACGGCGGTGGACTCGGTTTCCTCTTCACCGGTCAGGGCAGTCAGCGGCTCGGCGCCGGACGGCAGTTGTACCGCAGCTACCCGGTCTACGCCGCCGCGTTCGACGACGCCTGCGGCTGGCTCGACCTGCAACTGGACGTGCCGCTGGCCGACGTGCTGTTCGCCGAGCCCGGCACCGCCGAGGCGGCCCTGCTCGACCAGACCGCCTACACCCAGTGCGCGCTGTTCGCGGTGGAGGTCGCCCAGTTCCGGCTGCTGGAGTCGTGGGGGGTCCGTCCGGACCTGCTCGCCGGGCACTCGATCGGTGAGCTGGCCGCCGCCCACGTCGCCGGGGTGCTCTCCCTGGAGGACGCCGCCCTGCTGGTCGCCGCCCGGGGCCGGCTCATGCAGCAACTCCCCGCCGAGGGCACGATGATCTCGGTGCAGGCCACCGAGGAGCAGCTCCGTCCGCTGCTGGCCGGCCGGGAGGCGCAGGTGGGCCTCGCCGCGGTGAACGGCCCCACCTCGATGGTGGTCTCCGGCGACGAGGACGCCGTGCTGGAGGTGGTCGCCGCCCTCGCCGCCGCCGGGCACAAGACCAAGCGGCTGAAGGTCAGTCACGCCTTCCACTCGCCGCTGATGACGCCGATGCTCGCCGAGTTCGGCCGGCTGGCGCACGTGCTCACGTACCGCCCGCCGACCATCCCGGTCGTCTCCACGGTCACCGGCCGGCCGGTGCTCGCCGGTGAACTGTGCGACCCCGACTACTGGGTGCGGCACGTGCGCGACAGCGTCCGGTTCGCCGACGCGGTCCGGGCGATGGCCGACGAGGGGGTCACCACCTTCCTCGAACTCGGTCCGGCCGGGGTGCTCTCCGCGATGGGTCCGGCCTGCCTCGACGACGACGCCGATGCGGTCTTCGCCCCGCTGCTGCGCGCCGACCACGACGAGGAGACCGACGTCGTCGCCGCCGTCGCCCGCGCCCACGTGCGGGGGGTGCCGGTGGACTGGACGGGCTTCTTCGCCGCGCGCGGGGCCCGCCGGGTCGCGCTGCCCACGTACCCGTTCCAGCGTCGCCGGTTCTGGATGGAATCCGGCGGTGGCAGCGCCGACGCGACCGGCTTCGGTCAGCTCGCCGCCGGGCACCCGCTGGTCAGCGCGGTCGTCGGTCTGGCCGGCGGCGACGGGGTGGTGCTCACCGGGCGGGTGTCGCTGCGCAGCCACCCGTGGCTGGCCGACCACACCATCTCCGGGGTGGCCCTGCTGCCCGGCACCGCCTTCGTGGAGCTGGCGATCCGCGCCGGCGACCAGGTCGGCTGCCCCACCGTGGAGGAGCTGACCCTGGAGGCTCCGCTGGCGCTCGACGAGCACGGCGTCGCCCTCCAGGTCGTCGTCGGCGCCGCCGACCCGGCCGGCCGCTGCCCGGTGGCCGTCTACTCGCGGCCCGACGGGTCCGACCCGGACGACCAGCTCTGGACCCGGCACGTCAGCGGTTTCCTCGCCCCGCAGGCCGCCGACGCCGGGCAGCCGCTGACCGAGTGGCCGCCGCGCGACGCCCGCCCGGTCGACCTGACCGGCGGTTACGCCGAGCTGGCCGGCCAGGGCTACGGCTACGGCCCGGTCTTCCAGGGCCTCAAGGCCGTCTGGCGACGCGGCCCCGAGGTGTACGCCGAGGTCGCGCTCCCCGCCGACAGCCGGGCCGACGCGGCCCGGTTCGGTCTGCACCCGGCGGTGCTGGACGCCGCCCTGCACGCCATCGACGCCGCCCGTCGCGGCGAGCCCACCGACGACGAGGTACGCATCCCGTTCGCGTGGAGCGACGTCACCCTGCACGCCGCCGGCGCGGCCGAGGTGCGGGTCCGGATCGCCCCCGCGGCCGGGGACAGCGTGTCGGTGGTCCTCGCCGACCCGACCGGCGCACCGGTCGCCACGGTACGGTCGTTCGTCTCCCGGCCGGTCTCCACCGCCCAGCTCACCGCCGCCCGGGGCGGCTACCACGAGCGGCTGTTCCGCCTGGAGTGGACGAAGCTGGGTCACCGGCCCGCCCCGGCCGGCACCCCCCGCTGGGTGGTGCTCGGCGACGAGCGGATCGGCGCGGCCACCCGGCACGCCGACCCGGCCGCGCTGGGTGCCGCGATCGACGCCGGTGCCACCGCCCCCGATTTCGCGTTCGTCGGCGTCGGCACCGGTGACGTCCGGGCCGCCACCGCCGGGGCGTTGACGCTGCTGCAGCAGTGGCTGGCCGACGCCCGGCTGGGCGGCACCCGGTTGGTCTTCGTCAGCCGGGTCGACGACCTCGCCACCGAGGCGGTCTGGGGTCTGCTGCGGGCCGCCCAGACGGAGAACCCGGACCGGTTCGTCACCGTCCGGCTCGCCGACGCCCCCACGTCACTGCTGGCCGCCGCCCTGGCCACCGGCGAACCGGAGCTGCGGCTGCGCGACGGGGAGATCAGTGTGCCCCGGCTGGCCCGGGTCGCCACCGCCCCGGCCGGCACCGACGCCGACACCACCACCGGCAGCCGTTGGCCGACCGACGGCACGGTGCTGGTCACCGGTGGCACCGGTGGGCTCGGCGCGCACGTGGCCCGGCACCTGGCCGGCAACCACGGCGTACGCCATCTGCTGTTGACCAGTCGTCGTGGCCCGGCGGCGGCCGGTGTGGCGGAGTTGCGCGCGGAGCTGGAAGCGGCAGGCGCGAGCGTCGAGGTGGCCGCCTGTGACGCGGCCGACGCCGACGCCCTGGCCGCGCTGCTCGCCGCTGTCCCGGCCGACCGGCCGCTGCGGGCGGTGGTGCACGCCGCCGGCATCGTCGACGACGCGACGATCGGCTCGCTCACCCCGCAGCGCCTCGACGCGGTGCTCAAGGCCAAGCTGGACGGCGCGGTCAACCTCGACGCGTTGACCCGCGACGCCGACCTGACCGCGTTCGTGCTCTTCTCCTCCCTGGCGAGCCTGCTCGACTGCGCCGGGCAGGGCAACTACGCCGCCGCGAACGCCACCCTCAACGCGCTGGCCACCTCCCGCCGGGCCGAGGGCCGGCCCGTGGTCGCCCTCACCTGGGGGCTGTGGACCGGTGACAGCGGCATGGGCGGCCAGTTGGACGCCGCCGCGTTGCAGCGCATCGAACGTTCCGGCATGCCCGGCCTCAGCCCGGCCGAGAACCTGGCCCTGCTCGACGCCGCGCTCGGGGTCGACGAACCGGTCCTCGCCCCGATCCGGGTCGACCTGACCGCGCTGCGCAACCGGCCCGACGGGGTGCCGGCGCTGCTGCGCGGCCTGGTGCCGCTGCCGGCCCGCCGGTCCGCGCAGGCGGCCGGCGCGGCGGACGCCGCCCAGGGGCTGGCCCGGCAGTTCGCCGGCCTCACCCCCGCCGAACGGGACCGGGTCACCCTCGACCTGGTCCGCGCGCACGTCGCCGCCGTGCTCGGCCACGACGGCGCGGAGGCGATCGAGCCCCGCCGCGCCTTCAACGAGCTGGGCTTCGACTCGCTGGCCGCGGTGGAGCTGCGTAACCGGCTCAACGCCGCCACCGGGCTGCGACTGCCGGCGACCCTCGTCTTCGACTACCCGACCCCGGTGGCGCTCGCCGAGTTCGTGGTGTCCACCGTGCTCGGCACCGACGTGGACGTGGCGGTGCCCGAGCTGGCGTCGGCCTCGTTCACCCAGGAGCCGATCGCCATCGTGTCGATGAGCTGCCGCTTCCCCGGCGGGGTGGCCACCCCGGAGCAGCTGTGGGAGCTGCTGGAGGGCGGCGTCGACGCGGTCTCCCCGTTCCCCACCGACCGGGGCTGGGACCTGGTCGGCATGTACGACCCGGAGCCCGGCAAGCCCGGCAAGACGTACTCGATGGAGGGTGGTTTCCTCTACGACGCGGCCGACTTCGACGCGGACTTCTTCGGGATCAGCCCGCGTGAGGCGGTCGCGATGGACCCGCAGCAGCGGTTGCTGCTGGAGACGTCGTGGGAGGTGCTGGAGCGGGCCGGGATCGACCCGACCTCGCTCAAGGGCAGCCCGACCGGTGTCTTCGCCGGCGTCATGTACCACGACTACGCGCTGCGCCTGCACCAGGTGCCCGACGAGCTGGCCGGCTACCTGGGCAACGGCAGCCTGGCCAGCATCGTCTCCGGCCGGGTCGCCTACACCCTCGGCCTGGAGGGGCCGGCCGTGTCGATCGACACCGCCTGTTCGTCGTCGCTGGTGGCGATCCACCTGGCCGTGCAGGCGCTGCGGGCCGGCGAGTGCTCGCTCGCGCTGGCCGGTGGCGTCACCGTGATGTCCACCCCGGACACGTTCATCGACTTCAGCCGCCAGCGTGGCCTGGCCAAGGACGGCCGGTCCAAGTCGTTCGCGGCCGGGGCCGACGGCACCGGCTGGGGTGAGGGCGCCGGCATGCTGCTGCTGGAACGCCTCTCCGACGCCCGGGCCAACGGCCACCAGGTGCTCGCGGTGATCCGGGGCTCGGCCACCAACCAGGACGGCGCGTCCAACGGGTTGACCGCCCCGAACGGCCCGTCGCAGCAGCGGGTGATCCGGCAGGCCCTGGCCTCCGCCGGTGGTATCCCGGCGACCGAGGTCGACGCGGTCGAGGCGCACGGCACCGGCACCGCCCTCGGCGACCCGATCGAGGCGCAGGCGCTGCTCGCCACGTACGGGCAGGGCCGGCCGGGTGAGCGTCCGCTCTGGCTCGGCTCGATCAAGTCGAACATCGGCCACACCCAGGGCGCGGCCGGCGTCGCCGGTGTGATCAAGATGGTGCTGGCGATGCGCAACGGGCTGCTGCCCCGCACCCTGCACGCCGACGAGCCGTCCCCGCAGATCGACTGGTCGGCCGGCGAGGTGCGGCTGCTCACCGAGGCGCAGCCGTGGCCGGCGCTGGACCGGCCGCGCCGGGCGGGCGTGTCGTCGTTCGGCATCAGCGGCACCAACGCCCACGTCATCGTCGAGGAGGCCCCGCCGGTCGAGCTGGAGGGCGAGATCGTCCCGCCGCCGGCCGTGCTGCCGTGGGTGCTCTCGGCCAAGACCGAGGAGGCGCTGCGCGCCCAGGCCGGCCAGCTCCGGGCGGCCGTCGCCGCCGCCACCACCGACCCGGGCGACCTCGCGTACGCCCTGGCGAAGGGGCGGGCGGCACTGGACCGGCGGGCCGTCGTCGTCGGTGACGTCACCGACTTCCTGACCGGCGCGGACGCCCTGGTCGCCGGGGCGGCGGTGCCGACCCTGTTGCAGGGCGGTTCCGGGGTGGTCTTCGTGTTCCCGGGGCAGGGTTCGCAGTGGGTGGGGATGGCGGTGGAGTTGTTGGATTCGTCTCCGGTGTTTGCGGAGCGGGTTGGTGAGTGTGG
>NZ_JBFAQU010000046.1:0-24595 GCF_040678915.1 Micromonospora sp. NPDC049257 | reverse complement strand
CTCCGAGGTGAACCTGTCCCCCGTCAACTGCATCCCATCACCCGAGTCACCCGCAAACCGGATCACCACCCGGTCCAACTGACGGATCTGCTTGGGGCCGGGGGTCCCGCCGCCCGGCGGCTGCACATCGTCGTACGGTGTCGTCGGGGTCATGGGTGCTCACGTCCCTCTCTAGTCCGGGCGGCGCGCACCACGACGACGGCGCGGTGGCCGGCGCGGTGGTCCCCGGCGACGCCGGCGCGACCATCGGTTGTCGGTGCCGCATCGGCGGCAGCCCCTACCACCGGGATCGGCGACCCCGTCGTCAGCCGGCGGGGTCGCCGACCGCATCAAGCGCCGGCGAGCGCGTGCGACCACACGCTAGGGTCCGCCCCCGACCCTGCCAACCCTTAGCGATCCCCTACCAGGCGTCCCCAGCGCAGGCCCGCACGGCGTCCCCGCGGGGCGTCCAGCGGGGACGGCTGAGGGGGCGCGGGCCTCGACCCGCCATGGGACACTTGTCTACATGGGCGAGCTGACCAGCGGCGCAGTGGCCGAGCCGGGGTCGCCGCTTCGGCCGGGTGATCCGGACCATGTCGGACCCTACCGGCTACGCCGCCTGCTCGGGTCCGGCGGCATGGGGGTGGTCTTCCTGGCCGAGGCGCCGGGCGGGAGCCGGGTGGCGGTCAAGGTCGTCCACGACGAACTGCGGTCCCGGCCGGAGTTCCGGCGACGGTTCACCCGGGAGGTCGCCGCCGCCGGCCGGGTGGCCGACTTCTGCACCGCCCGGGTGCTCGACGCCGACCCGCAGGGGCCGGTCCCCTACCTCGTCACGGAGTACGTGACCGGGTCGTCCCTGCACGAGCACGTGACCCGGCACGGCTCGCTCTCCGGGCCCCAGGCCGAGGCGCTGGCCGTCGGCGTGGCCGCCGGGCTCACCGCGATCCACGCCGCCGGGCTGGCCCACGGTGACCTGACCCCCCGCAACGTGCTGCTGTCCCCGTTCGGGCCGAAGGTCATCGACTTCGGGTTGGCGAGCCTGATCGAGGTCCTCGACCCGACCACCGGTCCCTCGTACGGCACCCCGGGCTGGTTGGCCCCGGAACGGCTCGCCGGCTTCCCCCCGGCCCAGCCCGCCGACGTCTACGCCTGGGGCATCCTCGTCGGTTGGGCCGCCACCGGTCGGCTGCCGGTCGACCCCCGGGTCCACCAGGCCGGCGGGCCCGACCTGAGTGGACTGCCCGCCGGCCTGGCCGCGGTGGTCGCCCGGGCGCTGCGTACCGACCCCCGACAGCGGCCCACCGCCCGGGAGGCGATGCTGATCCTGGTCGGCAGCGCCGACACGGCGAGCATCCGGTCGGCGGTGGAGCCGGTCGCCGCGACCACCGAGCAGCTCGACGGCACCCGGTGGTATCCGGTCGTCGGTCAGCCGGCCACCCTGGTCGCTCCGCCGCCGCCGCACCGGTCGCCGCCGTCCTGGCCGGCGGTGTTGACCGGGGTGGTGGCGGTGGTGGCCGCCGTCGTGCTGGGCGTGGTCGCGCTGCGCCAGGCCGACCAGCGGGGCGCACCGGCCGCCGGGCCGGACCCGTCCGCGCCGGTCAGCGTCACGCCGAGCCCCACCCCGAGCCCGTCGCCCACCCCGAGCCCCACCCCCGCCACCGCGAGCGGCCAGGACGGGTCGCTGGAATTCACCGTACGGGGGGTGCACTGCGGGTCGCGGGAGATCGGGTTCTGGCCGCTGACCCAGAAGGCGGACGGCGTGTTCTGCATGGTCGACGTCGACGTGGTCAACAAGGGGTCCAAGGGCACCATTGTCTGGCCGCTCAGCCAACGGCTGGTCGACGTCGACGGGCGTGGTTACACACCGGACACCCGGTCGCTGCTCTACTATCCGGACACGCAGCGGTTGACGAAGAACATCAAGCCCGGCGCGACGGTCAGCGGATCACTGGTCTACGACACGCCGGTCGGCACCGAGTTGCGCCAACTGGTCGTCCACGACACACCACTGAGCGCGGGCACCACCATCGATCTGCCGTGACCGGGGAGCCGCAGGACATGGACGTCGCCACCGCCACGGGACTCACCGGGCGGGCCCTGTCGCGGGCGCTGTACGCCACCGGGCGCGGTGTGCTGCTCGTCGCCAGCGCCGCGCTCAGCCTGGCCCTGCTCGTCGCCACCGTGCTCGCCACGGCGTTCATCTCGCTCGGCGTCGGAGTGCTGCTGTTGCCCCTGGTCACCCCGCTGGTCCGCCGGGTCACCGGGCTGTGCCGGGATCTCGCCGGCCGGGCCGGGGTGCCGATCCCCACGCCCTACCTCCCCGCGCCGCCCACCGAGCGGGGCGTGGTCGGCTGGGTGCAGCGCTGCCGGTCCATCCTCACCGACCCGGCGACCTGGCGTGACCTGCTGTTCCTCCTGCTCAACGTGTTCGTCGGCTTCGTGCTCGGCCTGCTGCCGGTGACCCTGCTGGTCTACTCGGTGGAGGGGTTGGTGCTCTCCGCCGGGTTCTGGATGCTGATGCGCGAGTCCGGGGTGGACTTCTGGTACGGCTTCACGCCGATGGACACCTGGCCGCACGCGGTGCTCGGGGCGCTGGTCAGCCTCGTGGTGTTCGCGATCTGGGTGGCCGCCTCCCCGGGTGTGGTGGCCGGGCACGCCTACTTCGCCCGTACGCTGCTCGGCCCGAGCGAACGGGCGGAGATCGCCTCCCGGATGCGGCACCTCTCCGAGACCCGCTCGGATGTGATCAACATCCAGGCCACCGAGCTGCGCCGGATCGAACGGGACCTGCACGACGGGGCACAGGCACGGCTGGTCGCGATCGGCATGAAACTCGGCGCGGCCACCCGGCAGCTGCGGACCAATCCGGACGTCGCGGAGACCCTGCTGGTCGACGCGCGCAACGCCACCGCCTCCGCGCTGGAGGAGCTGCGTTGCCTGATCCGGGGCATCCACCCCCCGGTGCTCGCCGAGCGGGGATTGGAGGACGCCATCCGGGCCATCGCGCTGGAGAGCCCGATCGACGTCGACGTGACCGCCGACGTGCCCGGCCGGTTGGCCGCCCCGGCGGAGTCTGCCGTCTACTTCGCCCTGTCCGAGCTGCTGACCAACATCGTCAAGCACGCCAACGCCGACCGGGCCAGCATCGACCTGCGCCACGAGGACGGCGCGCTGCGGGCCGTGGTGATCGACAACGGTCAGGGCGGGGCCAACGCCTCGCTCGGCACCGGACTCCGGGGCATCGAACGGCGCTGTGCTACGTTCGACGGGACGCTCGTCCTCAGCAGTCCCGAAGGTGGGCCGACCGTCGCGATCCTGGAGCTGCCGTGCGCGTTGTACTCGCCGAGGACCTCTTCCTTCTGAGACAGGGAATGGTCCAGCTCCTCGAATCGTACGACTTCGAGATCGTCGCGGCCGTCGACAACGGACCGGCACTGCTCGACGCCCTGGTGACCCTCCGCCCGGAGGTCGCGGTGGTCGACGTGCGACTGCCGCCCACGTTCACCGACGAGGGCCTCCAGGCTGCCCTGGAAGCCCGGCGGCGCTGCCCCGGCCTGCCCATCCTGGTGCTCTCCCAGCACGTCGAGCAGCTGTACGCCAAGGAGCTGCTCGCCGACGCCAGCGGCGGCATCGGCTACCTGCTCAAGGACCGGGTGCTCAACAGCGACCAGTTCGTGGACGCCATCCGCCGGGTCGCCGACGGGGGCACCGCGATGGACCCGCAGGTCATCTCGCAGTTGCTGGCCGGCCGGTCCCGCCGGGAGCCGCTGTCGACCCTCACCCCACGCGAGCGGGAGGTGTTGAAGCTGATGGCCGAAGGATGTTCAAATACGGCCATCGCGCAGCGCCTCATCGTCAGCCAGGGCGCGGTCGCCAAGTACACCACCAGCATCTTCACCAAACTCGACCTGACCCCGGCCGACGACAGCAACCGTCGGGTGTTGGCCGTGCTGGCGTACCTCAACGGCACCCGCGCCGACGTCTCCTGACGCCGCGCCGTCCGTTCCGGGCCGTCACCGGCCGTCCGTTCCGGGCCGTCACCGGCCGTCCGTTCCGGGCCGTCACCGGCCGTCCGTTCCGGGCCGTCACCGGCCGTCCATTTCGGACAGCCGGCCGCGTCTGTCCCGGACCGCCACCGGCCGATCGTCCCAGCGGTAGGTCGCCCCGGGGACCCGGACACACGGTGGTGCCCCCGGTCACCCGACCGGGGGCACCAACGGCGCTGTGGGGCGCGTTCCTACTCGACGGCGACCGCTGCTTCCGCCGGTCGGGTGAGCATCACCCGACGACCGGGCAGCACGGTGGCGGCGAAGGCCAGCACCGCCGCACCCGCCACCACGGCCAGGTAGATCCAGATCGGCCCGGAGGGCACCGGTCGCCCGAGCACCACGATGCTGAACGGCAGCAGTGTGGCGACGGAGGCGATGGTGCCGAGCACCACACCGATGACGGCGACCATGCCCGCCTCCACGCTGAGCATCTGGAGTGCCTGCTTGCGGGTGGCGCCGATGAGCCGTTGCATGCCCAGCTCCCGGCGTCGGCCGGCGGTCGCCACGATCAGGGTGTTCGCCACCGAGATCATGGTGTAGCCGGCGACCAGCGCCACGAGCAGGTAGTTGACCCACGCCTGGGTCTTGGTGCGCTCGGCGAACGTGGTGATCGCATCGCGGCCCTCGATCATGGTGCCCGGGTGACCGGCGACCTTCTCCCGCAGGCTGGCCGTCAGCGCGTCCCGGCTGGTGCCGGGCTCGGCGGTGACCAGGATCTGCCGGGACAGCCCGGTGGTGCTGTGCGCGGCGAGCAGGTCGGCCGGGAGCAGGATCGTCTCGAACCCCTTCTTGGCCGGGTAGAGCGCCACCACCCGCAGGTCGACTGCCGACCGGTCACCGAGTCGCAGGGTGATCTGGTCGCCGACGCCGACGCCGACGTTCTTGCCGGCGACCTCGGGCAGCGCGACGGTGTCACCCCTGAGGTCACCCAGGTTGCCGGCGCTCGTGCGCACACCGGTGATGCTGGCGGCGCTGGCCCCGCTCACCCCCTGCAACGGCCAGGGCGACTCCACATGCGACCCGTCGTACGGCTTGTTGATCCACCCGGCGCTGGTCACGTACGCGGACGCGTCCTCGACGCCCGGCGCGGACCGCAGCGCCTCCACCGTCTCGGCGGGGAAACCGCCGGTGGTGGAGCTGAGCACCAGGTCGGCCCGCAGGTTGTCGGAGTAGTACCGCTCGGCGGCCTCGTTCTGGGTGGTCTGGAGGTAGAAGTTGGCCACCGCCAGCGCCACCGCCAGCATGATCGGGGTGACCGCGGAGGCCACCCGGACGGCGCGGGTCCGGACGTTGACCGTGCCGAGGTAGCCGGCCAGCCCGAAGAACGCCCGCACCGGCACGCTGAGCACGGCGGCGAACAGCCGGGTCAGCCCCGGACTGATCAACGCGATCGAGATCGCCCAGCACATCACCGCCGGCCCGGCGGTCGCGGAGGCCACCGCGCCCTGCATGACGATCGCCGTCACCAGGATCAGCGCGAACCCGGCGGCGAAGAACAGGATGGAGAACACCACCCGGGGCCAGCTCACCCACTTGCGCTGGACGGCGGCCTCGGCGATACCGGCGGTGGGCCGGATCTTGGAGGGGCGTCGCCCGGCCACGTAGGCGGCCACCATCGCGGCGAAGATCCCGATGGCGGGGGCCGCCAGGTAGGGGACGAAGCCCTGGTGGAACTCGACCACCGGCGAGATGACCCCCGCGTCGGAGACGATGTGATAGAGCAGCGGCCCGAGGAACACCCCGGGGGCGCAGCCGAGAACCGCCGCGCCGACGGCGACCACCAGCGCCTCACGGCGCACCATCGTCCGGATCTGCCGGGGCGTCGCACCGATCGAGCGCAGCAGCGCGATCTCCTTCTGCCGCTGCTGCACCGACAGGCCCAGGGTGCTGGCGACCACGAAGATCGCCACGAAGACCGTCATGCCGGCGAAGACACCGGAGAGCGGGATGAGCTGCGCCTGGCCGCCCACCGCCTCGGGGAACTCGGCCGCGCCCCGGTCGTCGCCGGTGAGCACGACGAGCTTACGGTCGGCGAGGGTCCGCTCGATCCGCTCGCGCAGCGCCTCCACGTCGGTGCCGGGCTTGGCCAGCACCCCGATCGCGTCGGAGGTGCCGGTGTGCGGGTTGAGCCGCCGCTCGTCGTCGCCGGAGAAGAACAACGCCGACTGGCTCACCTCACCCGGTGGGGTGGCGATGCCGCTGACCTGGAAGGCGGAGGTCACCCCACCGACCACGACGTCGACCCGGTCACCGACCTTGACCCGGGCGAGCTTGGCCACCGCCCGGTCCAACACGACCTGCCCGGCCTGCGCGGGGGGCTGCCCGTCGAGCCGGTACGGCCCGAGCTGCGCCGACTCCCACCCGTGCCCCAGCGACTGGGTGCCGACGATCACGGGTGCGCCGTTGCGCACGACGGTGGCGGCGAAGGACGACTCGGCCACCGCCCGCTCGACCCCGGGCACCCCCTGGATCTTGCTGACCAGGCCCGGATCGATCCAGTACCGCTCGGCCAGCGGCACCGACTTGATGTTCTTGGTGTCCTGCGGGTCCTTCTTGGGCACGCCGTAGGTCTGCTTGCCGCTGACCACCACGTCGGCCGCCGCCAGCCGCTGCGGCGGGACCGCCATCCGGATGCCGGTCTCCATCAGACCACCGCAGGCGACGATCAGCGCCACACCGAAGAAGACCGCGATGAACGTCGCGATGAACGCGAGCTTGCGGTAGCGCAGGGTGCGCCACGCGAGGTACGTCATCAGAAGCCACCCCTGCCGGTGGACTGCGCCGCCCGGTTCTGCTGCCACGCGGTCAGGTGGGTCATCCGCTCGGCCACCACGTCGGCGGTCGGCGCCTCCAGCTCCCCGATGAACTGGCCGTCGGCGAGGAACAGCACCCGGTGCGCAGCGGCTGCGGCGACCGGGTCGTGGGTCACCATGATGATGGTCTGTCCCCCGCTGGACACCGTCTCACGGAGCAGTTGCAGCACCTCGATGGTGGTCTGGGTGTCCAGCGCGCCGGTCGGCTCGTCGGCGAAGATCACGGCCGGTCGCATGATCAGCGCCCGCGCGATCGCGACCCGCTGCTGCTGACCGCCGGACAGCTCGCTCGGCAGGTGCTTGCGCCGCTCGGCCAGCCCCACCCGACCCAGCACCTCCACCACGGAGTGGCGGTCGGGCCGGCGGCCGGCCAGCCGGAACGGCAGGCCCACGTTCTGCTCCACGTTCAACGCCGGCATCAGGTTGAACGCCTGGAAGATGAAGCCGACCCGCTCCCGGCGCAGCCGGGTCAGCTGGTTCTCGTTCATGCCACTGAGTTCCTTGCCGTCCAGCACCACCGAGCCGGACGAGGGCACGTCGAGCCCCGCCGCGCAGTGCAGGAACGTGCTCTTGCCGGAGCCCGAGGGCCCCATCACGGCGGTGAAGCTGCCCCGGGGGAAGCTCATCGTCACGCCCCGCAGCGCGTCGACCCGGTTCTCACCGCGGCCGTACGTCTTGCGTACATCGTCCAGCCGCACCGCATCGGCACCGCTGGTCGGCGTGCGCCGGTCCTTGTTTCTGTCCACCTCATGCTCCCCGCAAAAGAACGTCGCCGAACGGCGGTGGGTACATGTTCACGGTATGGATCGGGCCGATACGGCTCAATGGAGCTAATGACCCGAAGGGGTGGGCCTAGGCCCACCCCGGAATCGGCACCTGCGGCGGCTCAGCTCGCCTGGACCGCCGACTCCCACTGCGGCCAGGACCGCTCGCTGCCGCCAGATCCGACGGCCAGCAGCCCGGCCCCGGCCGCGTCCATCGGCAGTCCCAGTGACAGCTCGGTGCGACGCCGGACGTTCAGCTTCCGGTAGACCCGGGTGAGGTGCTGTTCGACCGTGCTCACCGTGATGTAGAGCTTCTTGCCGATCTCCCGGTTGGTGTGGCCGAGCGCGGCCAGGGTGGCGACCCGCTGCTCGGCGTCGCTGAGCCGGGACATCTCCTCGTGCTCCGGGGGGGCGTCCGGGTCGTCGCCGCCGGCCGCGTCGCCGCCGGGCAGCAGCCGCCGGCACAGCGCCTGCGCCTGGATGTCCTTGGCGAGCTGCAACGCGCTGCGGGCCACCACCCGTGAGGTGTTGAACTCGCCCCGCCCGTAGTGGGCGCTGCTCAGCGCGGCCAGGGCGAGGAAGAGCTGGTAGCGGTCGCCGGATTCCTGGAGCAGGTTGGCCGCCTGGCGCAGGGTGTTGACCCGTTGCTTGACGTCGAGCGCGGAACCGAGCAGCCGCAGGGAGACCCCCCTGGTCCGGGCGTTCTCGGCACCGGGCCGGGACAGTTGCTCGGTCACCATGGCGCGGGCCCGTTCGGGCCGGCCCGAACGCAGGTAGACCTGGGCCAGGTCGCCCCGCCAGGGCAGCAGGGCCGGCAGGTCCATCCCCCACTGGGTGGCCAACTGCCCGCAGGTCTCGAAGTCGGCCAACGCCGCGTGCACCCGCCCCCCGGCCAGGTGCAGGTGGCCACGGGCCCGCAGATACAACGGCCAGAACCAGGTGTCCCGCATGGCGTCCGGGATGACGTGTTTGAGCTGCGCCTCGGCCTCGTCGAGCTTGTCCATGCCGATCATGGCGAGCAGCATGTTGGACAACGGCGAGCCGATCGCCACCCCCCAGTTGTGCGGCGACATCGCATCCAGCGCCTCGCGGGCGAACCGCTCGCTGAGCGGCAGGTCACCCTGGCGCAGCGCGATGTGCGACCGGACGTCGGACAGGATGGCATGCCAGGTGGTGGCCCCCCGGGCGCCCGCCTCGGCGCCCAGCACGTCGCACCAGTGCACGGCACGGTCCATCCGGTCGGCGTAGACCAACGTCTGCAACGCGCACAGCGCCGACTCCAGCCCGACGTCGACGAGCAGATGGCTGCCGAGCACCTGTTCGGCGCGGGCGATCACCTCGTCGGTCACCCCGTCGGTGAGCACGGCGGTCAGGGAGGGGGTGGCCGACCCGAGTGAGCCGTCGGAACGGGCCGGGGTCCCGGCCGGCGTGACCGCCGGGCCGGCGTCGGCGTCGAGCTCGGCGAACGCCACCGGGAAGTGCAGCCGCAGCCACTCGGCGCACCCCTCCAGCTCGGCGGCGGTGGTGGCGTCGAGCTGCTGGCGGGTGTCCCGCAGGTGCCGCAGGGTCTCCTGGGCGTCCGCCCGGTGACCGTGCCAGAGCTGGTAGCGCAGCAGCGCGGCGGCGTGGCGCTCGGAGAGGTGCCCGGCCCGCAGGGCGTCACGCTGGGACTGGAGGTGCTGGCTCACCGCCGCCGGGTTGATCCGCCACTGGCAGGCGGCCAACGTCGCGGTGAGCGCCGCCCGGCGGGGGACGTCGTCGCACATGTCGTGGGCCAGCTTCAGTGACTCCACCGCGTCGTCGACCCGGTCCTCGGCCAGCGCGTGGGTCGCCGAGTCCTGGAGCACCGTGATCGCCCACGGCTCGGCCAGGCCGCCCGCGGCGAGCAGGTGCCCACCGATCGCCGGGGCCGGGGCACCTTCGGCGTGCAGCAGTTCCGCCGCCCGGGCGTGCATCTCGGCCAGCGCCTCCGGGGTCAGGTCGTGCAGGACCGCCGCCCGTGCCGCCGGGTGCCGGAACCGCCCGGCGTGCAGCAGGCCGGACATCGTCAGCGCGTTGAGTACCCACTGGACCCGGGCCGGCTTGGTGTCCAGCAGCCGGGCCAGCAGCGCCGGGGTGGCGAGGTCACCGAGCAGGGCGAGCCCGTGGGCCGTCTCCAGGATCGTCGGGTCCCAGCGTCGCAGGCAGGCCAGGACCGCCTGGCGGAACTGGTCGCCGACGACCACCTCGGCGACCTCCGTCGAGCCGGCGACCCGCCGGTCCTGGCCGAGCGCGTGCAGCAGCAGCGGATTGCCGCCGCTGACCCCGTGGTACGCCGGGGCGAGCGCCGCCGCCGTCTCGTCGTCGACCCAACCGCGCAGCAGCTCGGCGACGCCCGCCTCGGACAACGGCGACAGCTGGATGTTGCAGAAGCTCGCCTGCCGGCTGATCTCGGCCCGGAACTCCGGGTGGAACGGCTGCGGCTGCGGCGACTCGGTGAGCACCACCAGGATCTGCGCGGCGGTGAGGCGCCGTTGCAGGTAGAGCAGGGTGTGCAGGGTCGTCTCGTCGGCGAACTCGACGTCGTCGACGAGCAGGACGAGGGGGCGGGCGCGGGCGATGTCGATCAGCTCGACACACATCGCGTGCACGGCCCTGATCTCGGCGTCCCCTCCGGTCGTGACGCCCTCGATGTCGACGAACGCGCCGATGCGCCGCATCACCTCGTCCGGCAGCGGCACGCTGTGGAACAGTTGCCCCATCACGGCGGCGGGCAGCAGGCGTTCCGCCCGGGAGCAGGCGGCCCGCAGCACCAGCCCGCCCGCTGCGCCGACGTGGTCGGCGAAGGCCCGCAACAACTCGGTCTTGCCCGTGGCACCGGGGCCGCTGATCAGCGCGACCCGCCCCCTGCCCGTGACGCTTCCGGAGTAAAGGTCCCGCAAGATGTCAAGCTCGCGGCTTCTCTCCACAAATTCCACCCGTCTCCCCCCAGGTCAGCGATGACGCATCGAACGAGGGTGCCGCCGACTACGGACGGGCCCCCCGGCGAGACCCTTCGGCTCGATGCCACGCGGGCCGCCGGGACCCACCCGGCCACTGACCACGTCAGCCGGCAAACCAGGTCATACAATGATGACTGCCAATTGATTGATGACTTTCACCGCGTCCCGACGGCGAGCACAGCATACATAGACACCCGTACAAGACGGTAGTGGGGTGGTGATACTTCGTCATCGATATTACGCACGGCCATGGCGTTATGTCGGATTGTTGGCCTCGGCCGAAAAATTACCACTCGGTAGCAATTACATGATCGAACAACCGTCCCGCCCCCTCCGACCTGCACGGATAGCCGCAGATTCGGCCCGTCGGACAGCGCGTTGACCTGCGAAATGACTCCGGCAGAGGGTTCGTACCGGAATTTTTCGGGCCAACTCTCCCGGCCCGCACCGATCCCGCCCACGTCGGCACACCACCACCGACCGGACGAGAAGCAGCGAATCGGGCAATCTACTCTTGAGCAAAAATTGAGTTTCAGCGAGAAGACGACACTATTACGGATGCAATTCATAAGCTCTGGTCAATGCTGTCGCCCTTGCGACATCGCCGGGGCTATCACAAATGCGACCCACCGGGCCGCAAAGTAACCGCAGGTTGGCCGGCCGCCGAAATCTGGGCGTCGGCCGGCGGGTTAGGGGTCGCTTCCGGGTATGCGCGGGCCAGTGGTGCCGCCACGCTGGAGACATCCGAGGGCAGTGACGCGGAACACGGTGTCCGCCGCGCCCCTGCCCCCAGCCGAGGAGGAAAGCGTGGACGATCTCACCCGGGTGAGCAGCGCGCGGCGGTTCAGCGACGTTCGCGGCGGTGACCACTTCGACGTCGTGCTCGAGGGCGGACCGGTCGGCCTGCCGGCCACCGATCGCGCCCACAGCGCACCGGTCGGCACCGGCCGGATCAAGGTGCCCTATCTGGGCGGCTACGAACACTTCGAACGCTCGGGCGACCACGACGGCCTCAATGACGACGCCTCGCGGGTGGTGGTCTTCCAGTGGACCATGCGGACCAAGATCGCCGAATGACGGGCACGACGGGCGGGTCACCGGTGACCCGCCCGTCGTCGTACCGGTGCCCGTGACCACCCCGCCGGCACGGTGCCCCGGTCGGACGTCACCACCCCCGCAGGTCCAGTGTCCTGGTCGGACGTCACCACCGCGCCGGCGCGGTCGGACGTGACCGGGTCCCGGTCGGGTCAGCCGGTCGGTCCGCCCTGCTGCGCCTGCGCCAGCTCGGCACCGATCAGCCGGATCACGTCGGCTGCGTGGTCGTTGAGATAGAAGTGCCCACCCGGATACACCCGCACGTCGCACTCGCCGGTGGTGTGCCGGGCCCAGTCCCGCGCCTCGTCCAGGGTGGTCATCGGGTCCGCGTCACCGGTCAGCACGGTGATCGGGGCGTCCAGCAGCTGATCCGGGTCGGCCCGGTAGGTCTCCACCGCCTTGTAGTCCCCCCGCACGGCGGGCAGGATCATCGGCAGCAGCTCGGGATCGCCCAGCACCCGTGGGTCCGAGCCGCTGAGCCGGGCCAGCTCCCGCAGCACCCCGGCGTCGTCGCGGGTGTGCACGTACCGCTCGTCCCGGACCCGGGACGGGGCCCGACGGCCCGAGGCGAACAGCCGCACCGGCGGCCGACCCGTGTGCCGTTGCAGGCGCAACCCGACCTCGTAGCCGAGCACCGCACCCATGCTGTGGCCGAAGAGCGCCACCGGGCGGTCCAGCCACGGGGTGAGCGCCTCGAACACCCCGTCGGCCAGGTCGGCGATGGAGTCCAGGACCGGCTCGTGCCGGCGGTCCTGTCGACCCGGGTACTGGATCGCCAGCACGTCCACCGCGGGCGAGAGGGCCCGGGACACCGGAAACAGGTAGCTGGCCGAGCCCCCGGCGTGCGGCATCGCCACCAACCGGATCGAGCTGGACGGCGCCGGATGGAACCGCCGCACCCAGAGGTCGTTCTCGAGCGTTGCCGTCATCACTGGTCCTCTACGGGTCGACACTGCGGGTGCGCCCCGCAGTGGGACGTCTCCAACGGGCGCACCCGGCCGGCCGGGCCGGACCGCCGTCTCGGCCGGTGCCCGGATCCGCCGTCACGCGTGGTGCTGACGCCCTCCCTGCGACGCCGGTGCCCGCTGTCGAAGCGAGCGTAGGAACGCCCGAAACGCCGGGACAACCCCTAAGCACAGCGGTGGCCCCCTAGCCCGCCGGGACGGGTGGGGGGCCAGGAGGCCGAATGCCCGGAGGTGGCGCTCCCGACGAGCGGGAACGCCACCTCCGGGTGGTCGAACGTGGTCAGGCCACCGGGTGCGCCGGCCGGACGGGTTGCCCGGTGGACCCGGGTCCGATCCGGACCGCCGGCCCCGGGTCGGTGTCGCCACGGTCGGCGTCCTCGGCACCCGCGTCGGACGACGGGGGGTCGACCGTCCGCTCCGGGTCGACGTGACCCGTCGGGGCACCGGGGGCATCGGCGGTGGGGTCGGCCGGACCGTCCGCCGGACCCTGGCCGGGCACCGAGGCCCCCACGTTGCGCAGCAGCACCGCGGCCAGCACCGCCGTCACCACCAGGATGCCGGCCGAGGCGAGCGCGGCGGCCCGCAGCTCGGTGGCGAAGGCGGCCCGGGCCAGCGTGACCAGCGTGTCCGCTGCGGTGGCGGAGAGCGTCCGGCTCTCCTGCACCGCGCCGCCCAGGGTCTCCCGGGCGGTCGCCCAGGAGTCCGCCGGCACGCCGTCGGGCGCGTCGCCGGACAGCTGCCGCCGGTAGACGAACGTGCCGATGCTGCCGAGGATCGCGACACCGAGCGCCGCACCGAACTGGCTGCCGGTCTCGGAGAGCCCGGCGGCGGCACCGGCCCGCTCGGGCGGCGCGGTGGACACGATCAGCTCGGCGCTGAGCGTCAGCACCATCGCGATGCCGCCGGTCATCAACGCCTGGCCGACCACCACCAGGGCCAGCCCCGACTCGTCGCCGACCTGGGCGAGCACCAGACAACCGGCGGCACCCACCAGCAGGCCACCGGCGGCGACGTAGGCCCGCCGGAAGCGCTGCGCCAGCATCGGAGCCAGCACCGCCGCGCCGACACCCGCCGCACCCGCTGCGGGCAGCGACCACAGCCCGGCGCTGAACGGGCGTAGCCCGAGCACCAGCTGGAGGTACTGGCTGATGAAGAACATGAACCCGACCAGCGCGAAGTTGGCGAGCACGTTCATCACCACCGCCGCGCTGAACGCGGGAGCACGGAACAGCCGCACGTCGATCACCGGGTCGGCGAGTCGCCGCTGACGCAGCACGAACACCGCCAGGAAGACCAGCCCGCCGACCACACCGGCCACCGGCGGCCAGTCCACGCCGTCCTCGGCGAACTGCTTGATGCCCCAGATCATCGGCAGCACGGCGACGAAGGCCAGCACCGTACTGATCAGGTCGAGCCGGCCGGCTGCGGCGTTGCGGAACTCGGGCAGCAGCAACGGGGCCAGGATCAGCAGCAGCAGCATGATCGGCACGTTGATCTCGAAGACGGTGCCCCAGGAGAAGTACTGGAGCAGCGCGCCGCCGGCCACCAGGCCGATGACGCCACCGGCGGAGAAGCCGGCCGCCCAGAGCCCGATCGCGGCCCGGCGTTCGTTCTCGTCGTGGAACATGTTGCGGATCAACGACATGGTCGACGGCATGAGCGTCGCGCCGGCGGCACCCATCACCGCCCGGGTCCCGATCAGCATGCCGGGACTGTTGGAGAGGGCCGTGGCCACGGATGCCACACCGAACACCGCCGCACCGATCATCAGCAACCGGCGGCGCCCGATCCGGTCCCCCAGGGTCCCCATCGGAATCAGCAGGCCGGCCAGCACGAAGGCGTAGACGTCCGTGATCCAGAGGAGCTGACTGCTGGTCGGCTCAAGGTCCGCCGTGATGAACGGCAGAGCGTACGACAGCACGGTCATGTCCATGCTGATGATCAGTGTCACCATGACGAGTACCGCGAGACCGATCCACTCGCGGCGGCCGGCCTTTGCCTGCGCTGTAGCCATGGCCGAAAGCTACCACCGAATTTATACGCACGTATACATCCGGTGGATGAATTAGGGGGTGGTTCCGAGTAGGGTGACGCCGTGGGTCATCGGGAACGCCTGCTGGCAGGGGCCAGGGTCTGCCTCTACGAGCGCGGCTACACACGCACCACCGCCCGCGACATCGTCGCCGCGTCGGACACGAATCTGGCGTCGATCGGGTACCACTTCGGCTCCAAGGAGGCGCTGCTGACCGCCGCCCTGGTGCAGGCGTTCGAGGAGTGGGGCGTCGAGATCGACCGGGTGCTGCGCGACGGCACCCAGCCCGACCTGATGGACCGGCTGGAGTCGATGTGGACCGGCCTGGTCGAGTCGTTCGGCACCCACCGGCCGCTCTGGGTCGCCGGGATCGAGGCGTTCGCGCTGGCCGAGCACCTGCCGGTGCTGCGGGAGCAACTCGCCGAGACCTACACCCGGGCCCGCCCGGCGCTGGCCACCTTCGTGATCCGCAACGGCGGTGAGCACGTCACCGAGGAGACCCGCAGGGCCGTCGGCTCGTTCCTGCTGGCGTTGATGACGGGACTGACGGTGCAGCGGTTGCTCGATCCCGAGGCCGCCCCGTCCGGTAAGGAACTGGCCGAGGCGCTGCGGGTGATCGTCGGCGCGGTCAACGACTCCACCGACACCACCCACCCGCCCGCCGACGCCTGACCCCCGCCCACCGGCCCACCGGACAGGGGTTCGACGCACCGTCGACCGGGACGCCGCCCGCGTGCAGGGGGGCCGGATAGGGGTCGGTCCGGCACAGCCGTCGGACTCGGCGGACAGACCCTCCTTACCGGTCACTCCACCCGTACCAGACCGGCGCGGAGCATGTCCTCCAGCCAGACGTCGAAGTCCCGTCGGGTGGCCGCCGGATCAGCCGACCACTGCCGGGCCAGGACAGCGGCCGCCCGTTCCAGCGAACCGCCCTGCTGCTGCAACGCGATCCACATCGCGGCGGCGGTCGCCCCGAACCGGTATCGCAGTCCGCTCCGCTCGGCGGTCAGCTCAAGCTGCCCGTTCCGGGTGACCTTGGCGACGATTCCCTGTTCGAGTCGCACCCGCACTCTCCCTGCCTCTCCCGTGTCCACCCCTGGTGGCACCTACCGGCGAACCGTGAACGTCCACCAGACCCGGCCACTACGTTATGCGGTCGGGTGGTGACGCGATACGGTCATGGACCCACGCCGAAGGTGGACAAAAGCCCACCCGTCCGCCGGGAGGAAGCCCGAGGTCCGCCGACCGCCCGTGGGCATCGACGGACCTCGGGTCCCCGGACGGATGGTCAGTCCGACGCCTCCAACTCGTCGTCGAGGATGTCGAACAGCTCGTCCGCGGTGACCGACGCCAGGTCCCGGGCGGCCGGCTCCACCGCGGCACCCCCGTACGCCGCGTTCCACCGGGACATCAGCGCCTGGAGCCGGACGGTGATCCGGCCCCGCTCCGCCTCGTCCGGCACGGTGCCGTCCAGCAGCGTCTCCCACCGGGCCAGCTCGGCCTCCAGCGACGGAGCGGCCGGCACGTCACCGGCCAGCTCCGACCGGACGAACCGGGCCACCGCCGCCGGGCTGGGGTGGTCGTAGATGAGCGTCGCCGGGAGTCGGAGCCCGGTCGCCGCACCGAGGCTGTTGCGGAACTCCACCGCCGCCAGGGAGTCGAAGCCGAGCTCCAGGAAGCCCCGCTCCACGTCCAGCGACTGTGGCCGGTCGTGGCCCAGCACCTCGGCCGTCCGGGCCCGGACCAGCTCGGTCACGGCCCGGTCGGCCTCGTCCGACGGCAACCCGGCCAACCGTTCGGCCAGCGGCCGCTCCCCCGCCACCGGGCCCGGCGTGCCGGCGGCCGACCGGCGGGTCGGCGTACGGACCAGGCCCCGCAGCAGCGGCGGCACCCCGTCGGCCCGGGACCGGATCGCGGCCAGGTCCAGCCGGACCGGCAGGGCCAGTGCCGGCACCGGGTGCAGGGTCGCGTCGAACAACGCCAACGCGTCCCCGGTGGACAGCGCGGCGACCCCGGAACGGGCCATCCGGCGCAGGTCGGCCTCGCCGAGGTGGCCGGTCATCCCGCTGCCCGACTCCGCCCACAGGCCCCAGGCCAGGGCGGTGCCGGCCAGGCCGTGCGCCCGCCGGTGCTGGGCCAGGGCGTCCAGGTAGGCGTTCGCCGCGGTGTAGCTGGCCTGACCGGCGCCGCCGAGGGTGGCCGCCGCCGAGGAGAACAGCACGAACCAGTGCAACGGCCGGTGCAGGGTGAGTTCGTGCAGGTGACGCGCGGACTCTGCCTTGGCACCCAGCACCGCCGCCACCCGGTCGGGCGTCAGCGTGGGCAGCAACCCGTCGTCGAGCACCCCGGCGGCGTGCACCACCCCGGTCAGCGGATGCCCGGCGGGCACCCCGTCGAGCAGGGCCGCCACCGCCGCCCGGTCGGCCAGGTCGCAGGACGCCACGGTCACCTCCGCGCCGGCCGCCGTCAGGCGCGCGACCAGGTCGTCCACCCCCGGGGCCGCCGGGCCGCGTCGACTGGCCAGCAGCAGCCGCCGTACGCCGTGCCGGGTCACCAGGTGCTCGGCGACCACCCGGCCCAGCCCGCCGGTGCCGCCGGTGACCAGCACCGTGCCCGTCGGGTCCGGGCCGGCCGGCAGCTCACCGTCCGGCACCGGCAGCGCCGCGAGCCGGGGCGCGAGCAGCCCACCCCGCCGGACCGCCAGTTGCGGTTCGGCGTCGACGGCCAGCGCCGACCGCAGCCCGGTCGGGTCCGGGTCGTCGACGTCGATCAGGACCAGCCGGCCCGGGTTCTCCTCCTGAGCGGCCCGGACCAGGCCCCAGACGGTGGCGTCCACCGGCCGGGGCACGTCCTCGCCGTCGGTGGTGGCGACCGCCCGGGTCGTCACCAGCGCCAGCCGGGTGTCGGTGAACCGCTCGTCGGCGAGCCACCCCTGCACCAGGGCCAGCGCCGCGGTGGTCGCCGCCGAGGGCGAGTCCGACGTGGTACGCCAGGCCACCGCGACGGTGCCCGGGGCGTCACCGGTGCGGGCGACCTCCGCCGCGAGCGTGCCGAGGTCGGCGTACCGGGGCACCCCGAGGCCGAGGTCGTCGTCGCCGAGGACCACGGTCGTGCCGCCGCCGGTGGCCGGGGTCGGCACCGCAGCCCAGGTGACCTGGAAGAGCGACGTGCGGTGAGCCGCCCGGGCCCCACCCAGCTGGTCGGCGGCGAGCGGCCGGACCGCCAGCGAGGCCACCGAGGCGACCGGCGCACCGGAGGTGTCGGCCAGGTCGAAGGAGACCTCCTGCGGGCCGGTCGGGCGCAGCCGTACCCGCAGCGCGGTCGCGCCGGTGGCGTGCAGGGCCACCCCCCGCCAGGCGAACGGCAACCGCAGCCGGTCGTCGTCCTCGTCGGCACCGGTCAGGTCGAGGGTGTGCAGCACCGCGTCGAACAGCGCCGGGTGCAGGCCGAACCGGTCCGCCGGGGCGACCGCCTCCGCGGGGAGCGCCACCTCGGCGTACACCTCGTCGCCGTGTCGCCAGGCGGCCCGCAGCCCCTGGAACAGCGGGCCGTAGTGGTAGCCGGCGTCGGCCAGCCGGTCGTACCGGCCGGTCAGGTCGACCGGGGTGGACCCGACCGGTGGCCAGGCGTCGCCCGCCGACCAGGCCGGTGCGGTGGACGCCGCCGGGGCCAGTACGCCGGTGGCGTGCCGGGTCCAACCGTCGACACCGTCCTCCGGCCGGGAGTGCACGGTGACCGGGCAGCGTCCCGTCCCGTCCGGTGCCCCGACCACCACCTGGAGGTCGACGCCGCCCCGGGGCGGTACGACCAGCGGAGCCTCCAACGTCAACTCCTCGACCAGGGCGCAGCCGACCTGGTCACCGGCGCGGAAGGCCAGCTCGACGAAGGCCGTCCCGGGTAGCAGCACCGTGCCGGCGAGGTCGTGCTCGGCCAGCCACGGGTGGGTCCGCAGCGACAGCCGGCCGGTCAGCACGGTGCCGTCGGCCCCGGCCAACCCGACGACCGCGCCGAGCAGCGGGTGGGCGGCCGGGCGCTGACCCAGACCCGGCACGTCACCGCCGCCCGCCGGGGCGTCCAGCCAGAGCCGACGCCGCTGGAACGGGTAGGTCGGCAGGTCGGTGACCCGGGCGCCGGTGGGCGCGAACCAGGCCCGCCAGTCCACCGGGACACCCCGGGTGTGCAGGGTGGCGACGGCGGTCAGCAGGCTCGCCGCCTCGTCCCGGCCGCCGCGCAGCACCGGCACCAGGGCGAGGCCGCCGGTGTCGGAGACGCAGTCCCGGCCCATCGCGGTGAGCACCGCGTCCGGGCCGACCTCCAGGAACGTGGTGACGCCGGCCGCTTCCAGGGTGGCGATCCCGTCGTGGAACCGGACCGCCTCCCGGACGTGGCGCACCCAGTAGCCGGGGGTGGTGATCTCGTCGGGGTCGGCGAGCCGACCGGTCAGGTTGGACACCACCGGCACCCTCGGCGGGGCGAAGGTCAACCCGGCGGCGACCTGGTGGAACTCGGCCAGCATCGGCTCCATGTGCGGGGAGTGGAACGCGTGGCTGACCCGCAGCCGCTTGATCCGGCGTCCCCGGGCCCGCCAGTCGTCGGCGAGCGCACCGACGGCGTCGTGGTCACCGGAGAGCACCACCGCGCGTGGCCCGTTGACCGCGGCGATGCCCACTTCGGTCTCCCGCCCGGCCAGTTCCCGGCGTACCTCCTCCTCGGACGCCTCGACGGCGACCATCGCGCCGTCCTCCCGCATCGCCTGCATCAGCCGGCCACGCGCGGTGACCAGGGCCGCCGCATCGGGCAGCGACAGCACCCCGGCGACGTGCGCGGCGCTGATCTCGCCGATGGAGTGCCCGGCGACCAGGTCGGGTCGGATGCCCCAGGATTCGAGCAGCCGGTAGAGCGCCACCTCGATGGCGAACAGCGCGCTCTGGCTGTAGACGGTCTGGTCGAGCAGCGCGGCGTCGGCGACGTCGGGTTCGGTGTAGAGCACCTCCCGCAGCGGCCGGTCGAGCTGCGCGTCCAGGTGGGCGCACACCTCGGCGAACGCCGCCGCGAAGGCCGGGTACGCCGCCGCCAGCTCACGGCCCATGCCGAGGCGCTGCGCCCCCTGGCCGGTGAAGAGCATGGCGAGCTTCCCGGCCGACGGGGTCCCCTGCACCCACTCGGCGGGGTCGGTGCCTTCGGCGGCGGCACGCAGAGCGCGGACCGCGTCGTCCCCGACGGGGGCGACCACCACGGCCCGACGCTCCAGCACCGCCCGGGTGGTGGCCAGCGAGTACGCCACGTCCAGGGTGGCCCCGGTGTCGGCGACCAGCCCGGCCTGGGCGCGCAGCGCCTCCGCCGAGCGGGCGGAGAGCAGCCAGGGCAGCACCGGCGGGGTGGCCGGGGCGTCCCCGTCGGCCGGCGTCGCCTCGATCGCCGGCGCCTGCTCGATGATGACGTGGGCGTTGGTGCCGCTGATGCCGAACGACGACACCCCGGCGCGGCGGGGCCGGTCCAGGGCCGGCCACTGCTGCGCCTCGGTGAGCAGCCGCACCGCCCCGGCCGACCAGTCCACCTGCGGTGACGGCCGGTCGGCGTGCAGGGTGCGGGGCAGCAGCCCGTTGCGCATCGCCAACACCATCTTGATCACACCGGCGACGCCGGCCGCGCCCTGGGTGTGACCGATGTTCGACTTGATCGAGCCGAGCCAGAGCGGCCGGTCGTCCGGGCGGTCCTGCCCGTAGGTGGCGAGGACCGCCTGCGCCTCGATCGGGTCACCGAGGGTGGTGCCGGTGCCGTGCGCCTCGACCAGGTCGACCTGGTCGGGGCGGACGTCGGCGGCGGCCAGCGCCTGCCGGATAACCCGTTGCTGGGCGGGACCGTTGGGGGCGGTCAGCCCGTTGGACGCGCCGTCCTGGTTGACCGCCGAACCCCGCACCACCGCCAGGACGTGATGGCCGTGCCGTTCGGCGTCGGAGAGCCGCTCCAGCAGCAGCATGCCCGCACCCTCGGACATGCCGGTGCCGTCGGCGTCGGCGGAGAAGGACTTGCACCGGCCGTCGGAGGCCAGCCCCCGCTGGAGGCTGAAGTCCAGGAAGGTGTCCGGCTTGGACATCACCGTGACCCCGCCGGCCAGAGCCAGGGAGCACTCCCCGGAACGCAGCGCCTGCACGGCCAGGTGGATCGCCACCAGCGACGACGAGCACGCGGTGTCGACGCTGACCGCCGGCCCCTCCAACCCCAGGGTGTACGAGATCCGCCCGGACGCGACGCTCGCCATGCTGCCGTTGCCCAGGTAACCCGCCAACTCCTCGGGCACCTCGGACAGCCGGCTGCCGTAGTCGTGGTACATCACGCCGGTGAACACCCCGGTCGGGCTGCCCTTGAGCGAGGTCGGATCGATCCCGGCCCGCTCCAGCACCTCCCACGACGTCTCCAACAGCAACCGCTGCTGCGGGTCCATCGCGATCGCCTCACGCGGGCCGATGCCGAAGAAGTCGGGGTCGAAGTCGGCCGCGTCGTAGAGGAAGCCACCTTCCAGCGAGGACGTCCGGCCGGGCTTGCCGGGTTCCGGGTCGTAGAGGTGGTCGAGGTCCCAGCCCCGGTCGGTGGGGAACGGCGAGATGGCGTCCGCGCCGTCGACCAGCAGCTGCCACAGGTCCTCGGGGGTGCGGACCCCGCCGGGGAAGCGGCAGCTCATCGCCACGATGGCGACGGGTTCGTCGACCATCGGCCGGACCACCGTGGTCGGCTGCGCCTGCGCCGGCCCGCCGAGGATCGTGCCGTGCAGGTAGCCGGCCAGCGCGGTCGGGTTGGGGTAGTCGAAGACCAGGGTCGCCGGCAGCCGCAGCCCGGTGGCGGTGTTGAGCCGGTTGCGCAGCTCCACGGCGGCCAGCGAGTCGAAGCCGAGTTCCTTGAACGCCCGCGCCGGTTCGACGGCGGTGCCGCTGTCGTGGCCGAGGACGGCCGCGACGTTGGCCCGGACCAGGTCGAGCAGCACCCGGTGCTGGTCGTCCGCGTCGAGGGTGACGAGCTGCCGGTGCAGGCCGGAGCCGGTGGCCGGGGTCGCCGGACCACCCGCCGCCCGCCGGGCCGGGAGCCGGACCAGGCCCCGGAACAGGGCCGGGAGCTGCTGACCCTGGGCGCGCAGCGCGGCGGTGTCCAGCCGGACCGGCACCAGCAGCGGCTGGTCGGCGGCGACCGCCGCGTCCAGCAGCGCCAGCCCCCGGTCGGAGTCCAGCGGCAGCACGCCGGAGCGGGCCATCCGGGCCACGTCGGCGTCGCCGAGGTGCGCGGTCATCCCGCTGCGCTGCTCCCAGAAACCCCAGGCCAGCGACGTGGCCGGCAGGTCCAGGGCCCGCCGGTGCGCGGCCAGGGCGTCGAGGAAGACGTTCGCGGCGGCGTAGTTGGCCTGCCCCGCCCCGTCGAGGACCCCGGCGGCGGAGGAGAACAGCACGAACGCCGACAGGTCACGGTCGCGGGTCAGGTCGTGCAGGTGCCAGGCCGGGTCGGCCTTGGCCCGCCACACCGTGTCGAGCTGCGCCGGGGTCAGCCCGGCGAGCAGGCCGTCGTCGAGAACCCCGGTGGTGTGCACGACGGCGGTCAACGCCGGGATGCCGTCCAGCAGGGCGGCGACGGCGTCCCGGTCGGCCAGGTCGGCGGCCACCACCTCCACGGAGGCACCCAACGCCACCAACTCGTCGCGCAGCTCCACCGCGCCCGGCGCGGTCAACCCACGCCGCGAGGTCAGCACCAGGTCCCGCACCCCGTGCACCTCCACCAGGTGCCGGGCCACCAGCGCGCCCAGCACACCGGTGCCACCGGTCACCAGCACGGTGCCGTCGGCCCGCCACGGCTGCGCCGTGGTGCTCGCGCGCGCCAGACGCGGCACCCGCACCTGACCGTCGCGCAGCGACAACTCCGGCTCACCGGTCCCCACCGCCGCCAGAATCTCCTCCACCGGAGTCTCCGGGACAGCATCCAACAGCACGAACTGACCCGGATTCTCCGCCTGCGCGGCCCGCACCAGACCCCAGACCGGGGCGTGGGCCAGGTCGGTGCCGCCGTCGACGGCACCGTCGGTGATCACGACCAGCCGGGCGGCGGCCTGGGTCGGGTCGGCCAGCCAGGACTGGAGCAGGGTGAGGGTCTCCCCCACCGCCGTCCGGGCGGCGGTGGCCGGGTCGAGGTCGGCGGCGGGCGGGGTCAGCGGGGCGAGCACGACGTCGGGCACGCCGAGGCCGAGCCCCTCCAGGTAGCCCCACGACTCGGCCGCGGTGCCGGTGGGCACGCTCACCCAGTCGACGTGGTAGAGGTCCCCGTCGGTCGGGGCGGCAGTGGTGAGCTGGACCGGGCGGGACACCAGCGCGCCGACCACGGCGACCGGTTCGCCGTCCGGGTCGGCCAGGTGCAGGGTGGCGGACTCCGGCCCACTGGCGGTGACCTTCACCCGCAGGGCGGTGGCGCCCGTCGCGTGCAGCGTCACATCCGTCCAGGCGAACGGCAGATACGGCGGACGACCCACCGGCACCGCCTCACCGATCCCCACCACCTGCAACGCCGCATCCAACAACGCCGGATGCACCCCGAACCGCGACGCCTCACCATGCGCCTCCTCCGGAAGCGCAACCTCAGCAAACACCACCTCACCAACCCGCCAGGCAGCCTGCACCCCCTGGAACACCGGACCATACTCGTACCCCTGCACCACCAACTCGTCATACAACCCCGCCGTCGGCACCGGCACCGCACCCGACGGCGGCCAGACCCGCAGGTCGAAGTCGGGGTCGGTGACGTCGGCGGAGAGCACGCCGGTGGCGTGCCGGACCCAGCTGCCGGTGTGTTCCGGCCTGGAGTGCACGGTGACCGTCCGGCGGCCGGTGTCGTCGGCGGCGGCGAGCAGCAACTGCACCTGTACGGCACCCTGCTCGGGCAGGATCAGCGGGGCGTGCAGGGTCAACTCGTCGAGGTGGCCGAGGCCGACGTCGTCCCCGGCGTGCAGGACGAGTTCGACGAAACCGGTGCCGGGCAGCAGGACGGTGCCGTTGACGGCGTGGTCGGCCAGCCACGGGTGGGTGTCCAGCGAGATCCGGCCGGTGAACAGCACCTCACCCGACTCGGCCATCGACACCGACGCCCCCCACAGCGGGTGCCCGGCGGAGCCGAGACCGGCGGAGGTGAGGTCGGCGCGGCCTCCGGTGGCGTTGAGCCAGTAGCGGCGGCGCTGGAACGGGTACGTCGGCAGCGGCACCTCACCACGCGGACGCGCCGGCAGCACCGGCGACCAGTCGACGGTGACGCCCCGGGCGAACGCCTCACCGAGCGAGGTGAGCCAGCGGTGCAGCCCGCCCTCGCCCCGGCGCAGCGACCCGACGGCGGCCACCTCGACACCCGCGTCGGCGGCGGTCTCCTCCACCCCCATGGTCAGCACCGGGTGCGCACTGCACTCCAGGAACACCCGCATCCCGGCGTCGAGCAGGGCGCGGGTGGTCTCCTCGAACCGGACGGTCTGCCGCAGGTTGGTGTACCAGTAGCCGGCGTCCAGCCCGGCGGTGTCGAACACCCGGCCGGTGACGGTCGAGTAGAACGGGACAGTGGAGGCACGCGGGCTGACCTCGGCGAGGTCGGCGCGCAGCCGCTGCTCGATCAGCTCCACCTGCGCCGAGTGCGACGCGTAGTCCACGTTCACCCGCTTGGCCCGCACGTCCTCGGCGGTCAGCGTGGCGACCAGGTCGTCGACGGCGTCCGGGTCACCGGAGACGACGACGGAGGAGGTGCCGTTGACGGTGGCGATCGAGATGCGGCCGGCGTAGCCGGTCAGTCGTTCGGCCGCCGCCCGCTCGGGCAGGCCGATGGAGGCCATCGCACCCCGACCCGCCAACACCTCCGCAATCGCCAAACTCCGCAACGCCACCACCAACGCCCCATCCCGCAAC
>NZ_JBFAQU010000045.1:0-24871 GCF_040678915.1 Micromonospora sp. NPDC049257 | reverse complement strand
GGGTGGGTGCGACGGGTCGCACCCACCCGGACCGGCCCTGCGGCTCAGTCCAGCGCGGCTCAGTCCAGCGCGGCTCAGTCCAGCGCGGCTCAGTCCAGCGCGGCTCAGTCCAGCGCGGCTCAGTCCGGCGCGGCTCAGTCCAGCGCGTAGCGCTGCCAGACCTGGTGGACCTGCTCCTCGGCGGCGGCGGGCACACCGGTGCCCGAGCTGAACACGTAGCCCCAGGCGACCCCGGACGCCTCCGTCGTCAGCACCTCCGGAACGATCCGCCGCGCCACCGGCAGCAGCCCGTCCCACGCGACGTCCACGTAGTTCGTCGTCACCGTCGGGTCCCGGTCGTGCGGGCCGGGATAGGGGGCGCGGGTCACCACGGCATGCCCGACCAGACCCCGGTGGCGACCCTGCATCAACAGCCAGGCGTCCGCCCCCACCGGAATGTTCACCCGCCGCCCCACCGTCCACGAACCGGCCAACGTGCGCTGCGGGGAGACCGTCGGCGACAGCTCCTCGTAGCTCGGCGTCCACCCGTTCCACCGCTGGGGATTCCAACCCAGGATGATCGCGGCCACCACCGTCACCGCCCCGAAGTCCGGGCGGACGTGCCGTCGTACTGCGCCACCAGCCGTTTCGGTGCCGCCCGCCGCCACCCCTCCACCACCAGCTCCCGGATCTCGTCCGGGTCCGCCGTGGCGAGCTGCGCCCGGACCCAGCCGTACCGGCCGAAGTAGTCCGCCGGGTCGTAGGTTTCCGGGTCCGCCGCCATCAGCTCGGCCTGGTCCTCCTTCGACGCCCGGACGATCGCCACCACCCCGTCGGCGGAGGTGCTGGCGAAGATGCGTTCGCGCACCCGGAACGTGGGATGCCCCCACGTCTCCTGCTCGACCGCCTCCGGCATCGCGAGGGCGAAGTCCCTTACCTGGTCGGGTGTCAGCATTGTCGGTTCCCTCCGGTCGGCGGGCGGTCACGCCCGCGGCGGGGCGCACCGCCCATTAGACGGTCGACGCCGGTTGCCGTCCGAGCGGACGCGCCGACCCCACCCGGGAACGGACAGCACGACACCGCAGGCGCGACGCCCGCGGTGTCAGGTGCGACCACCCCAGGGGTACGCGTACCCCGGGGGCGTGGACCGTCGGCGGAACCGTCCCGCCGGCCGTACGCGCGCACGGGAACTCCTCACCTGGTCGGACCGGACGGCGACCAGCAGCGTGCCACGGGTCGCCGGGGCGGGAAACGGCCACTTGCCGCCGGTCGACGGGGCCAATCACCGCCGCCCGGGACCGGGTGGCGCACCCCGTCCACCCCTCGACGACACCGGCACCGCCCGCCACCGGAGTGGACCCGGACCGCTCGACGATGTGGCACTGGCCGCCCCCGACAGCCGGCCATACCTTCAGGCCACTAATCCTGCTCGATACGTTCGGGAGTTGGGTCATGACCGGAATCAACCGCAGGACATTCCTCGGCCTCACCGCCGGCCTCGGCGTCGCCGGCCTCACCGGCTGCGGCAGCAGCCTCGGCGCCACCACGGTCAGCAGCGGCACCGACACCGTCAAGGTGGGCCTCGTCATCCCCCAGGCCGGGGTCTACACCCCGCTGGGCGTCGACATCCAGCGCGGCTGGGACCTCTGGCTGCGCCAGCACGACGGGCGGCTGGGCGGTCGCCGGGTCACCACCGTCGTCGCCGACGAGGGTGAGGGACCGCAGACCGGGGTGCCGGCCGTACAGAAGCTGCTCCAGAACGACCGGGTCGACGTGCTGGTCGGCGTCGTCAGCTCCGCCACCGCCCTCGGCGTACGGGACCTGGTCACCAGCGCCCGCCGGCTGCTCGTGATCGCCAACGCGGGCGCCGGTGCCATCACCAGCACCAACCGCAGCCCCTACATCTGGCGTACCTCGTTCACCAACGCCCAGGTCGCCGCCGCGATGGGACGTCACCTGGCCACCAGCGGCGTCCGCCGGATCTACGCCATCGCCCCCGACTACGTCGCCGGCACCGAGGCGATCAAGGGGTTCAGCAACGCCTACCGGGCCGGTGGGGGCACCATCGTCGGCCAGAGCCAGCCGCCGTTCGGCAAGACCCAGGACTACCAGCCCTTCCTCAGCCGCATCCAGTCCTCCGGCGCGCAGGGCACCTTCTGCTTCTTCGGCGGCGCCGAGTCGGTGGCCTTCGTCAAGCAGTACGCCCAGTTCGGCCTCTCCCGCACCATCCCGCTGTACGCGTCGGGCTTCCTCGTCGAGGGCGGCGTGCTCGGCGCACAGGGGCAGGCGGCCGACGGGGTGCTGTCGACCCTGCACTACACCTCCGAACTGGACAACCCCGCCAACGTCGCGTTCGGTAAGGCGTACCGCGCCGCCTACGACGCCGCCCCCACCGCCTACGCCGTGCAGGCGTGGGACGCCGCCGAGGTGCTCTCCCGCGCCATCGCGCAGGCCGACGCCGTCGACGGGGACAGCCTCGCCGGGGCCCTCGACTCGATCGGCGTCATCACCGACAGCCCCCGTGGCCCGTGGTCCTTCACGCAGCAGTCGCCCCGACAGAACTTCTACCTGCGCCGGGTGCAGACCCGGGCCGGCGCACCCGTCAACGGCGTCGTCGCGGACCTCGGCCCGCTCGACCCCCAGTCGTAGCCGTACCACCGGACGGAGCCTCCGCGATGCCCACCACGCAGATCGCCGTGACGGCGATGGTGAACGGCCTGGCCATCGGGCTGCTGCTGTTCATCACCGCCGCCGGCCTGTCCCTGATATTCGGCATGATGGACGTGCTGAACCTCGCCCACGGCGCACTGTTCCTCACCGGGGCGTACCTCGCCTGGTGGATCGGCGGTGAGCAGCAGACCTGGCCGTCGCTCGCCCGGGCGGTCGTCGCCGTCGTCGTGCTCGGTGCCGCCGCCGGTGGCCTGCTGTCACTGCTGACCGCGCCGCTGTCGCGGCGTTCCCACCTGGAACAGGCGCTACTCACCCTCGGCATCGCCCTGGTCGCCGCCGACGTCCTGTCCGCGCTGTTCGGCGACGACGTCCGGGCCACCGAGCCACCCGCCGGGCTGGACGGCACCGTGACCATCGCCGGCTGGAGCTACCCGAGCTACCGGCTCGCCCTCGTCGGGGTAGCCGCCCTGCTCGCCGCCGCCGTGTACTGGACCGTCGAACGGACCTCGCTGGGCGCGCTGTTCCGCGCGACGGTCAGCGACCGGGACATGGTCGCCACCGTCGGGGTGGACCCGCGCCTGGTCCGTGGCGGCGTGTTCGTCCTGGGCTCGGTGCTGGCCACCCTCGCCGGGCTGCTCGGCGCACCCATCTACCACGCCCGCCCCGGGCTGGACACCACGATCCTGGTGCTCGCCCTGGTCGTCGTGGTGGTCGGTGGGCTCGGCTCGATCCGCGGGCCGCTCATCGCCGCCCTGCTGTTCGGCCAGGTCGAGTCCGTCGGCCGGGCGGTGCTGCCCGGCCTGGCCTCCTTCCTGCTCTTCGGCACGCTCGCGGCGGTGCTGGTCGTCCGCCCGCGCGGCCTGTTCACCCTCGCCCCCGGAGGACGACGATGACATCCCTGGTCCAGACCCGGGCCCCCGCCCGCCCCCGGCTGGGCACCGGGTTCCGCACGGTGGCCGCGACCACCGCCGGCACCCTGGTGCTGGCCGCCGCCCCGCTCTACCTCGCTCCCTACGCGACGACGACGCTGACCCGCATCCTCGTCTTCGGACTGCTCGCCGCGAGCCTCAACCTGCTGGTGGGCGTCGTCGGACTGCCGTCGTTGGGGCACGCCGCGTTCTTCGGCGTCGGCGCGTACGCCGCCGCCTGGACCGCCACCCACCAGACGACCGGTGCGGGGGCGCTCCTGGTCGGGGTGGTCGTCGCGGCCCTGGTCGCGCTGGTCGCCGGGGCGGTCGCCGTCCGCACCCACGGGGTGTTCTTCCTCATGCTGACCCTGGCGATCGGGGAGCTGACCCAGCAGGCCGCCGACAGCTGGGAGGCGGTGACCGGCGGCTCCAACGGCTTGTACGGGGTGCCGGCGCCGTCGATGTTCGGCACGGTCCTCGACCAACCCGCCACGACCTACTGGTACGTGCTGGGCTTCTTCGTGGTGGGCATGCTCGCCCTGCGCCTGGTGTCCACGTCGACCCCCGGTGTGGTGCTGCGGGGCATCCGCGACAGCGAGGACCGGATGCGCGCGTTGGGCTACCGGACCACCGCGATCAAGCTCGGCGCGCTGGTCTTCGCCGGTGCGGTCGCCGGACTGGCCGGCGGGTTGCTCGCCGCCCAGCAGCGACTGGTGACCCCGGCCGACGCCGGCTTCGAGACCTCCGCGCTCGCCCTGCTCGCCGTGGTGATCGGGGGCACCGGCTCCTGGTGGGGGCCCTGCCTCGGCGCGGCCCTGGTCATCGTCGTACGGGACTCGCTGGGCGCGACCCTCGACGGGCACGGCCCGCTCGCCCTGGGGCTGCTGTTCGTCCTCGTCGTCTATCTGCTGCCCACGGGGATCGCCCGCATCCGGCTGAGGAGGACCACGTCATGATCGATCTGCTCCGCTGCCAGGACGTCCACCACCGCTACGGCGCGCTGAACGTCCTGCGTGGCGTACGGCTGACGGTGGCCGCCGGGGAGCGGCACGCACTCATCGGACCCAACGGCGCCGGCAAGAGCACCCTGCTCAAGCTGATCGCCGGGCAGGAACGCCCGTCCGCCGGGACCCTCCACTACCGGGGCCGGGACGTCACCCGCGAGCCGGTCCACCGACGGGCCCGCGCCGGCATCGGCCGCAGCTTCCAGCACTCGACCCTGCTGGGTTCGCTCACCGCCGCACAGAACGTGACCCTGGCGCTGACCGGTGGTCGGCTGCTGGCCCGGCACACCGACCGGCAGCGCCGCGCCGAGGTCGCCGCCGCGCTCGCCTCGGTGGACCTGGGCGACCTGGCGGACCGGCCGGTGACGGCGCTGTCCTACAGCCAGTGCCGACGCCTGGAGATCGCGGTGGCGCTCGCCGCGAAACCGCAGCTGCTGCTCCTGGACGAGCCGGCGGCCGGCATGTCCGGGGAGGAACGGGGTGGGCTGGTGGAGCTGCTGCGCGGCGTACCGCCCACCGTGACGATCGTGTTCGTCGAGCACGACCTGGACGTCGTCTTCGACGTCGCGACCAGGGTCAGCGTCCTGCACCTCGGCACCGTGCTGCACAGCGGCACCCCCGAGCAGGTACGGCGCAGCCCCGAGGTGCAGCAGGCGTACCTCGGCGGCCGGATGGAGGAGGTGCACGGTGTTCCTGGAGGTGCGTGAGCTGACCGCCGGCTACGGGCAGGGGCAGGTGCTGCACGGGCTGGACCTCGACCTGCCGGCGGGGCAGGCACTGGCCCTGCTCGGCCGCAACGGGGTCGGCAAGTCCACTTTCGTCTCCACCCTCGCGGGGCTGCTGCGGCCCACCGGCGGGCAGGTGCTGCTGGACGGTCGGGACGTCACCGGCTGGCGGGCCGACCGGCTCGCCCGCGCCGGGGTGGCGCTGGTGCCGCAGGGGCGGCGGGTGTGGCCGACGCTGACGGTGCACGAGCACCTCGCCCTGGCCACCCGGCACGGCGGCCGGACCTGGCCGACCGAGCGGGTGTACGAGTTGTTCCCCCGGCTGGCGCAGCGGCGGCGGCACCTCGCCGGGCAGTTGTCCGGCGGCGAACAGCAGATGCTCGTCATCGGCCGGGCCCTGGCCACCGACCCGCGGCTGGTGCTCATGGACGAGCCGTCCGAGGGGCTGGCGCCCATCGTCGTCGACCAGGTGGCCGAGGCGCTGCGGGTGGTGGTCCGGGAGGGGCTGACGCTGCTGCTGGTGGAACACGACCTGCACCTGGCCCTCGGGGTGACCCAGGAGGCGGCGGTGCTGGTCCGGGGGCGCATCGCACACCGGTGCCCCACCAGCGAACTGCGCGGGGACCTGCCGACGGTGCAGCGTCTGCTGGGCGTCGCGGGCTGAGCACGAGACCGGGTGCGGCCCCGTCAGGCGACGGGGCCGCACCCGGACCGGGTTCAACCGTCGACGGCGCGGTGGCAGCCCACCAGGTGGTCGTCGACCATCCCGGTCGACTGCATCAGGGCGTACGCGCCGACCGGGCCGATGAACCGGAACCCGCGCCGCTTCAACTCCCGGGCCATCGCGGTCGACTCGGGTGTCCGGGCCGGCACCTGCGACGTCGAGTGGGGACGGGGCCGCGCACCGGTCGGCGCGTACGACCACAGCAGGGCGTCGAGGTCCCCGGCCAACGCCACGACGAGCCGGGCGTTGCCGATGGTCGCCTCGATCTTCGCCCGGTTGCGCACGATGCCCTCGGTGCCGAGCAGCCGGGCCACGTCGGTGTCGTCGTAGCCGGCGACGGTCTCCGGGTCGAAGTCGTCGAAGGCCGACCGGAAGGCGTCCCGCTTGTGCAGGATCGTCGACCACGACAACCCCGCCTGGAAGGTCTCCAACGCCAGGTGCTCGAAGAGCGGGGCCTCGCCGTGCACGGGCCGGCCCCACTCGTCGTCGTGGTACGCGACGTACACGGGGGTGGCGGTGCACCAGCCACAACGCGGCACACCGTCAGCGCCGGTGCTGATCTGCATGTCGTCTCCTGTCGGGGCAGCGGGTCAGCCGGCGGCGCTGCCGGGGTGCCGTGGCAACCGCTGCCACAGCCCCCGCAGCCCGGCGGCGTGCCGGTCGTCGAGCCGCAGGAGGAACGTCTCCTCCAGCTCCCGACGCCACTCGTCGAAGGTGGTCAGCGCCCGCCGGTGCACACCGTCGCCGTCGATGCGGGTCAGCAGGCGGTCGACCAGCGACCACACCACCTCACCCGGGCCCCGGTTGGTCACGATGAACCGGCGGACGAAGGTGGAACCCGGTGCGGTCGAGAGCAGCCGGTGGGCCGCGGCGAACTCCTGCGGCTGCGCCGGCCGGTCCTCCCAGTCCATCACCGTGAACGACCCCCGGGGATCGTGGGTGAACCGCCAACCCCACGTCGCGCGCGCGAAACCGAAGGTCAGCGGCGGCTGCCGGACCACGCCGGGACGTAACGGCACCGGACCCAGCAGTCCGTCGCCGAGCCCGACGTCGACGAACCAGCGCCGACCCTCCACGGTGACGGTCATGGTCAGGTGGTTGGCGAACTCCACCCCGTCGGGCAACGCCGGCGCCTTCTTCACCTGTCCCCGGTGCAGGGTGACGTCGAAGCCCAACGCGGCCAGCAGCGCGGCGAACGCCCCGTTGAGGTGGAAGCAGTAGCCGGCGTCGCCGTCGGCCAGCCGCGCGGCGTTGCCGGCCGGGTCGACGTCGGTGGGTAACCCCAACCGGATGTCGAGGTTGTGGTAAGGAACCCGCCGGACGTGACGCTCGTGCAGTCGGACCAGCGTGGCCAGGTTCACCCCCGGCCGGCCGGGCTCGTCCAGACGGGCGAGGTAGCGCCGCACCACCTCGTCGCCGATCCTGGGCACAGACGGCTCCTGCATGTCGGGACGGTCACCTTCCTGGGAAAAACGCCGGGGCGGCGCCATCGGTGAGATGGCGTCGCCCCGGCCGGTCGTCAGCGGGTCTGCGGGCCACTCGTGCGGCTGCGCTTGAGCTCGTAGAAGCCGGGGGTCTGGGCGACCAGGAGGAAGCCGTCCCACAGCCGGGCGGCGTCCTCACCGCGCGGGGCGGGCGTGACCACCGGGCCGAACAGCGCCACCGGATCACTGCCGGGCACGTGCACGTGGATCGTCGGCGTGCCGACGTCCAGCCCGACCGGCTGCATCCCCGCCAGGTGGCTCTTGCGCACCGCGTCGTCGAGCCCCGCGTCGTCCGCCGCGTCGGCCAACTCCCCGGGCAGCCCGCACTCGGTGAGCGCCGCCTTGTACAGGGCCGGCCCGTACGACTGGCCCTTGACGTGCCGGCGGGTGCCCATGGCGTCGTAGAGCGACCGGACGGCGTCCGGCCCGTGCTGCTGTTCGGCCGCCATCAGCACCCGCACCGGCCGCCGCCACGGCCCGATGTTGCGCTGGTAGAACGCGTCGATGTCGGCACGTCCCTCATTGAGGGCGGACAGGCTCATGATCCGGAACCGCACGTCGATCGGGCGTTGCCGTTCGGCGTCGAGCAGCCAACGCGACGTCAGCCACGCCCACGGGCACACCGGGTCGACGAACATGTCCACCAGGATTCGGTTCACTTCGGGCACCGTCGTACATCCTTCGGTTGAATCATCGGAACGCCGGACCGACCAGTCCGGCACTGAGGGTCGCCCCGTCGCGCGGGTCGATGAGCAGCAGCGACCCCGTGCCCCGGATGAGGCGGTAGGGGTCCGCGGCGATCGGCTCGTCGAGGTCCAGCACCACGCCCGCGATGTCGTTGACGGCCAGCGGATCGGAGTTGGGGGTGTGCTCCAGCGTGGCGAGGTCGAGCCGGTCGACGATCGACGTGACCGTCCCCCCCACGACCCGGGTCTGGTGCTGCACCAGCACCCGGGCGCCCTCGCCGAGCCGGCGCTCCGCGACGTGGCAGAGCGTCGCGGTGACCTGCCGGGTCGTCGTCGGGATCCGGTCCGCCGCGACGATCATGTCGCCGCGTCCCACCTCGCCCTCCCCGTCGAGCTGCACGCTGACCGACATGCCGGCGCGGGCGTTCTCGATGGGCGTGCCGAGCCGGTGGATGGCGGTGACCACCGCCGGCCGTCCGGCGGGCACGACCAGCACCTGCTGCCCGAGACGGAGCTGACCGGCGACGATCTGGCCGGCGAGCGATCCGTCGGGCAGGACGTACTGCACGGGCAGCCGGGCCGGCAGGGCGGTCAGGTCCTCGTCGAGGTCCACCCGCTCCAGGTGTTGCAGGAACGTCGGCCCGGTGTACCACGGCATCTCGGTCGAGGCGTCGACGACGTTGTCGCCGCGCAGCGCCGACAACGGGATGGACCGCACGTCGGGAACCCCGAGGGAACCCGCCAGCCGGCGGAACTCGTCGTCGATCTCGGCGAACCGGTCCTCGGCGAAACCCACCAGGTCCATCTTGTTGACCGCCAGCACCACGTGCGGGGTGCGCAGCAGCGCGGCCACCGCGGTGTGCCGCCGGGTCTGGGTCACCACGCCGTGCCGGGCGTCGACCAGGATCACGGCCAGGTGGGCGGTCGACGCGCCGGTGACCATGTTGCGGGTGTACTGCACGTGCCCGGGGGTGTCGGCCAGGATGAACCGGCGGTTGCCGGTGGCGAAGTAACGGTAGGCGACGTCGATGGTGATGCCCTGTTCACGTTCGGCCCGCAGACCGTCGGTCAGCAGGGCGAGGTCGGCCTGGCCGTAGCCGCGGGCGCGGCTGGCGGACTCGACCGCCTCCAACTGGTCGGCCAGCACCGACTTGGAGTCATAGAGCAGGCGTCCCACCAGGGTGGACTTTCCGTCGTCGACGCTGCCGGCGGTGGCGAGCCGCAGCAGCTCACCGTCGCGGGCAGTCTCGAGGCTGAGCGTGGTCACTAGAAGTACCCCTCCCGCTTGCGGTCCTCCATGGCGGTGTCGGACAACTTGTCGTCGGCCCGGCTCGACCCGCGTTCGGTGATCCGGGACAGGCTGATCTCGGCGATCACCTGGTCGATGGTGGCGGCGTCGGACACCAGCGCGCCCGTGCACGACATGTCCCCGACGGTGCGGTACCGCACGGTGCGTTCCTGCAGCTGCTCGTCGCGGCGCGGACCGCCCCACTCCCCCGGCGTCAGCCACATCCCGTCGCGCAGGAAGACCTGACGCTGGTGGGCGAAGTAGATGGCCGGCAGCGGGATCTCCTCCCGGGCGATGTAGTTCCACACGTCGAGTTCGGTCCAGTTGGACAGCGGGAACACCCGCACGTGCCCACCCGGGTCGTGTCGACCGTTGTAGAGGTTCCACAGCTCCGGGCGCTGCTGGCGGGGGTCCCACTGCCCGAACTCGTCGCGCAGCGAGAACACCCGCTCCTTGGCCCGCGCCTTCTCCTCGTCGCGCCGCCCGCCGCCGAACACGGCGTCGAAGCGGTGCTGGGTGATGGCGTCGAGCAGCGGTACGGTCTGCAACGGGTTGCGGCTGCCGTCGGGCCGCTCGGTGAGCCGGCCGTCGTCGAGGTAGTCCTGCACGTGCGCCACCCGCAGCGTGAGCTGGTGCTCCGCCACCACCTTGTCGCGGTACTCGATCACCTCGGGAAAGTTGTGCCCGGTGTCGACGTGCAGCACGGGGAAGGGCAGCTGGCCCGGCAGGAACGCCTTGCGGGCCAGGTGGAGCATTACGGCGGAGTCCTTGCCGCCGCTGAACAGCAGGACGGGTCGCTCCAGCGTGCCCGCCACCTCACGGATGATGTGCACCGCCTCGGCCTCGAGCACGTCGAGGTAGGACATCCGCAGGTCGGATGCGGTTTCGGATGCGGTCGAAGTGAACGCCATGGCGTTGTCTCCCCACAGGTGTCGGCCGGTCGGGCCGGTCAGTTCGAGGTGCCCGGCCGCACGTACCCGGCGGTACGCAGCTCGGGCGGGTAGACGATCGGCACGGTAGAGATGTCCTGGTCGATCTCCTGGTACTGCTGCAGCACCACCGGGGGTGGGCTGTGGTGCCAGTGGGTCTCGCCGCGGGCGAAGCTGACCGGGCCACGCCAGGTGTCGAAGGTGCCCTTCTCCAAGGCGTCGATCAGTTCCGCCCGGCCGACCCCGTCCGCCTGGCGCAGGGCCTGGGCGATGATGGTGATGTCGGTGAAGGCGTTGAGGGCGGTGTCCGGCGGCGGCGTGCCGTACGTGTCGCGGTAGCGGTCCACGAACCACCGGCCGATCGGGGTCAACCCCGACCAGTTCGGGCTGAACTGGGTGGCCGGCCAGACCATGTGCAGGCCGTGCACGCCGAGCGCCTTCCAGTAGTCCGGCGCCCGCAGCGGCCACTGGAAGGGTGCCAGCATGGGCACCTGCGGCAGCAGCCCGATCTCGGCGGCCTGCTGCACGATCAGGTGGTTGGTGCGGACCACCCCCACGTTGATCACCACGTCCGGCTGCCACTGCTGGATCTCGCGCAGCTGGGGGCGCAGGTCCGTGGTCGACTCCTGGGCGAACTCCACGGAGTACAGCTCCATCGGCTCCTCGGCCGCCTGCAACTCGGCGGTGAGCAGCGCGGCGGCGCTGCGGCCGAACACCGTGTCGGCGTGGATCAGGCCGACCCGCCGGAAACCCTGGTCGGCGGCGAACCGGATCAGCACCGGGGCGCGCTCGGCCATCGAGGTGAACGTGCGGAAGACCGCCCGCCGCTGCCGCGCGGTGACCCCGGGGTGGGCGTTCTCGATGAACAGCGGCACCCCGATCCGGTCGGCGAGTTCCGCGACCTCCTCGGTGTAGCGCAGGTGCCAGGGGCCCAGGACGGCCAGCGCCCCGTCGACGATCGCGACCTTCGCCAGCGCGCCCACCGCCGAGCGGGGCATCGTGCCACCGTCGAGGGTGACGGTCTCCTGGTCGTCGCGGACGACGAAGTCGAACTGGAGTCCGTCGCGGATGCCACCGTGGTCCCGCACGTACTCGGCACCGATCAGGGCGCCGCGGGCGGTCAACGTGCCGGCCGTGGGGTCACCGGGCAGGGACAGTGGGGTCACGATGCCCACGGTGACCGTGGGGGCGCCCGCCACCGTACGGGCGAAGGCGCGGAACTGCTCGTTGAGCGTCTCCAGCACCGTGGGCTCCGACGTCGTGCTCACACCCGTCCTCCGATCTGGTACTTCGTCAGGTATGCGGAGAAGCGCTCGTCCAGCTCGTCGGCGTCCAGGCCGTAGTCCTCGGCCCGGTAGACGTGCTTGCCGAGCTTGTCCTTGCGGTTCGCCGCGAGGTAACCGCGGAACGCCTGCTCGACCTCGCCGTCCCAGCGGGCACCGAGGAAGTCGCAGATCTCGGCCATCACCGCGATCGGGTCGGCCATCAGGCGCTGGTAGTCGACGTCGAGCACCGGCGTGTCGGCGAGCTTGTCCCGCTCGGCGCGCGCGAACAGGTCGAGCATCTCCGCGAAGCGTTCGGTCCAGAGCCTACCGAGCGCGAGGCGGTCCACCTGGTCGGCGCGCGCGAGTCGGATGATCTCGGTGAGGCTGCACGTCGAGGGGATGGTGACGCTCGGGGCGCGGTGCATGTAGATCAGCCGCGCGTCCGGGTAGGTACGCGCCAGCGCGTCGGCCCGCCACAGGTGGAACGGGTCCTTGAGCACCAGCGTGTCGGTGGGCACCCGCCAGACGATGTGCTGCATCAGGTAGCGGTGGTAGTCGTAGGCGTCGTACTGGTCCTGGGTGCGCAGCCACTCGCCGTAGCTGGGCACGGTGTAACGCAGCTCGTACGCCATCGTCTTGAACGTCGGCGCGGTCAGCCGGTGGTCCTCGTCGGGGCGGTGCGGCTCCCACAGGTGCACCGGCTTGAGCGCCGGCGCGACGGTGTAGTAGTCGGTGCAGAAGTTCTCCGCCGCCTGGACGAGCGCCTGCCGGGTCGCCTCGTCGCGGCCGTCGGTCGCCGGCGCCATCAGCTCCCACAGGTCGGGGGAGCGCAGGTCCGGGTGCTGGCCGAGCAGGTTGTGCATCAGCGTGGTGCCACTGCGGGTCATGCCCGTGATGAACACCGGCTGGTTGATCTCGACCGAGGCGATCTCGGGGTTCTTCACCCGGGCCCGGTACGCGGCGGCCTGGGTGGCGAGCGCGGCGACCAGGGCGCCCCGGACAGACCGCCGACCGGCCTCGTTCAGGCCGCCCTCGGTGTCCAACGACCGCAGCAGCCGGTCGAGGGCGTCGAGGTGCGCGAACTCGAAGTCCGGGACTCCCACCCTCTCCCGGGCTGCCTCGACGAACTCCTCCACCCGGTAGGTGTCCTGACTGGGTTCGATGACGGCGGTCACGGCGTACTCCCCTCTATCTGGCGGCAAACGCGGCGGATCGGGCTGTCGGTCGGTGTGCCCGCCCCGAGGGGCCGGATCGACCGGGGACCGCGACGAATGTGAACAACGGTCACGGTAGGTAGCGACGATAGGCACCCGGCCACGGTCGGTACAGGGCCACATCAGTGGTTTCCACGGGACCAAAGCCGGAGCCGACAAGTGGCCCGGAAGCCGGTGCCAACGTGGCTCTGGAGCGGCGGCGGACGGCCGCCCTATGGTCGGCCCAGCCAATCGGCGATGCACCGCGGATCGGAGGAACAGATGCCGCCGGCGACTCGGGCCGCCCCCCTGCTGCTGTGGGAGACGGGGGTCCGCGAAGGAATCGAGGACAGTCGGTACCGACCCGTCGTCGCCGACTCCTGGCTCCTCACCGAGGGCCGGGCACGGGCCTATCCACTGCACTGGCAGCGTTTCGACGCCGCCGTACGGGGGTTCGGGGTCTCGGCGCACCGGGTGGCGTCCTTCGGGACGTCGGTCACCACGGCACTGCCCCGCTCCGGGGTGTGGTTCCCCCGCATCGAACTGCACCTGGTCCCCACGCAGCGGCTGGCCCTGCGGCTGCGTCCCGCCCCACCGCTGGTCAGCCAGGCACGCGGCTGGCTGTGGCCCCATCCGGACCCCCGCCGGCTGCCCCACCTCAAGGGGCCCGACTTCGAGGAACTGGAGAAGATCCGGGCCGCCGCCCAGGACGCGCAGGCCGACGAGGCCCTGCTCTGCGACGAGCAGGGGCTGGTCCGTGAGGGGGCGTTCAGCACGATCTACTGGTGGTCCTCCGGCGTCCTGCACACCCCGCCGGACGACGGGCGCATCCTGCCCGGCGTCACCCGTCGGCTGCTGCTGGCCCGCTGTGCCGAGCTGGGGCTGCCGGTGCGGCACCGGCTGCCCAGCGTGGCGGAGCTGCTCGCCAGCGAGGTGTGGATCACCAGCGCCCTGCACGGCATCCGAGTCCTGACCCAGATCAACGGACAGCCGACCGCTCCCGTCCACGAGCGGCGGTTGCACGAATGGCGCGCCCATCTCGACGCGCTGGCCGAACCCCTGCCCGACCCCGAGGCCATCTGGCCGCACCGAAGCACCGAGGAGGCACCATGAAGCTCAGGTCACTACAGCGTTATCTGGCATCGGTCCCGCGCATGCACTTCGGGCGGTCGCACCGGGGCCTGCGGGCCCGGCTGGAGCTGCTGGCCACCCGTCAGCTCGGCGCCGGCGACTTCCTGTGGCACGCCCTGGAACGGGGGCAGGACCACGACGCCCCGCTGTTCCACCACCTGCCGCCCGGCGGCGGCCCGGACGACCTGGTCGTCTACAGCCTGGCGACGCTGCGCGACCAGACCGAGCGGTACGCCCGGTGGTACCACAACGCCGGGGTCACCCACGGCGACCGGGTCGGGGTCTTCACCCGCAACGGCATGGCGAGCTTCGTGCACTTCCTGGCGCTCAACAGCCTCGGCGCGATCCCCGCGGTGATCAACCCGAACATGGTGCCCGACACCGCCGCCAAGTACCTGTCCCGGCTCGACGCGGTCGGCGTGGTGGTCGACGCGGACAAGCTCGGCCCGCTGCTCAACGGGATGGCCGACGCCCGGCCGTTCCGGTTCACCGCCTCGCAGGAGGCGATGCACGCCGCGCCGCCGGCCGGCCCGCTGCCCGGGGTCTACCCGTACCGGCACGGCGACCGCGACCCGGTGCTCATCTCGCACTCCTCGGGCACCACCGGCATGCCGAAGGCCGCCACGTTCGGCCACCGTCAGTTCTTCGCCGGCAAGCGCCCCCGGATCATGACGCTGCCGTCGGGCCCGGACGACAAGATGCTGCTGGCCTTCCCCGCGTCGCACTCGTCGGGCTACAGCTACATGATGATGGCCACCCTCATCGGCCTGCCCACCCTGGTCATGGAGTCCCAGGACGGGGCGACGGTGGCCGAGGCGATGCGGTGGTGGAAGCCCAGCGTGGTGACCGGCTTCCCGATCACCTTCACCGAGATGCTCGCGCTCGGCTTGGAGCCGTCCGCCGCGGCGAACGTGACGACCTGGATCAGCACGGCGGACGCCTCGCACGAGGCCCACGTCCGGGAGCTGGTCCGGCTCGGCCGGCACCGGGAGAACGGCAGCTGGCGGCCGGGGTCGCACTACCTCGACGGGCTGGGCGCCTCGGAGATGGGCATGGCCCTGTTCCTCAACATCCACGGCCCCAAGACCAACGCCTACAACCGTTGTGTCGGCTACCCGGAGCCGATCGTCGAGGACGCGGTCGTCTTCGACGAGGACGGTCGGGAGCTGGGCCCCAACGAGGTCGGCTACCTGGCGGTGCACACCCCGACGGTGACCCTTGGCTACTGGGGCAACCACGAGCTGACGCACAAGTCGATCCGCAACGGCTACTGGCTCACCGGTGACATCGGCTACAAGGACGACAAGGGCCGGTTCTACCACTACGACCGGACCACGGACGTGATCACGACGCGGCGCGGCCCGGTCTACAGCCTCACCATCGAGGAGGAGATCTTCAAGGCATGCCGGGCGGTGGTGGACTGCGCCGTCGTCGGGGTGGTCGACCCGGTCGAGCCGACCTCGTTCGCCCCGATCGCCGCGCTGCGCCTGATCGACGGGGCGGACCTCAGCGCCGAGGAGCTGCTGACCCGGGTCAACCGGGCGCTGCGGGCGGCGGGCCGGCACGAGCTGGCCGCGGCGGTCATCTCCAAGGGGGATACCAAGATCCCGCTGGGCGTCACCGGCAAGGTGCTCAAGCGTGAGGTGCGCGCGCAGTTCGCCCAGCTGCTGCTGACCGACGACGACGGTGGGCTGGACGTGGCGCGGACCCGCACCGAGCAGTCGGTCCTGCGGGAGCTGAGCGCCTCGTCGACGCCGGCCGGGACGCCGCAGGAGCAGCGGGCCACCTCGGCCGCCTGACCGGTCTCCGTGGGGCGGGCGGTTCCACCGCCCGCCCCACGGCTGTCCTCAGAGGGCGGTGACGAAGTCCCGCAGGGCGGCCCCGATCTCGTCCGGTGAGTCCTCCTGCACGTAGTGGCTGCCGGTGACGGTGACCTCGCGCTGGTTGGGGAAGGTCCGGGCGAACGCCAGGGCCCGGCCGGTGAGCAACGCCCCCGGCTCGGCGACCACCAGCAGTTTCGGCACCGGGGAGGCGGCCAGCCAGCGGCCGTACTCCTCGACGATGGCGGTCACGTCGGCCGGTTCGCCCTCGATGGGCAGCTCCCGGGGGAACATCAGGGTCGGTCGGCGCGAGTCGGGGTCGCCGAAGGGCCGACGGTAGTGGTCCAGTTCCGCCTCCGACAGGGGGCGCACCACGCTGCGCGGCAGCACCACCTCGACGAAGAAGTTCTCCTGGAGCACCAGGCGTTCCCCGTCGGGCGAGCGCATGGCGCGGAAGAGCTGGTCCCGGCCGGCCTCGAAGTCGCTCCACCGGCGGGGTTGGACGATCGCCTCCAGGTAGGCGACGGCCCGGACCCGTTCGGGGTGGCGGGCCGCCCAGTGGAAGCCCAGCGCCGAACCCCAGTCGTGCAGCACCAGGGTGACCGGTCGGTCGCCCACCACGGCGTCGAACCAGGCGTCGAGATAGCGCGCCTGGTCGATTAAGCGGTAGCCGCCGTCGGGCGCCGGCCCGGAGTCGCCCATCCCGACCAGGTCGGGGGCGAGGCAGCGGCCCAGGTCGCGGACCGCCGGGATGACGTTGCGCCACAGGTACGAGGACGTGGGGTTGCCGTGCAGGAACACGATCGGTTCCCCGTCGCCCACGTCGACGTACGAGAGGTGGGTCCCGCACAGGTCGATCCGACGGCGGGGGTGTGGGTCGGCCACGGTCACGGGCACCGCGGCGGGCATGGAACTCTGTGTCACTTGTAGACCTCCTCGGCCCCAGTGATAGCAAGCCGGCCCGGCAATTCCCGGGAATCCCCGTGACGGCGTGTCCGTCGACGGGTGACAGTTCGCGCTCAATGCGGCGGTGCCATTCACGAACTGTTCGCGAGAAATCAACGAATGACTTGGTGAATCTGATTCGGCTCCGCCGCGATCAGGCGGTACGGGGTGCCGTGGTGCCATGGCCGGACCACTCGCCGGCAAAGTGGCACCGACGCTTTCCCGCACATGGGCCTGTCCACCGGCACCGCGGTTTCGTACGTTTCTCCTGTCGATACGAGGGCCCGGACGAGTCCTTCTCGGATCTCCGGACGCCACCGACGTGTCAATGCGCCACGCGGGATTTCCGCCGGCTTTCCAGAAAGGGAGAACCAGATGCAGGGACTGATCCAGGTCGCCGGGGTCATCGACCAGGAGGAGGCCGACCTGATCTGTGCGGAGGGCGCCGACTGGCTGGGGTTCGCCCTGCGGTTGCCGGCGAAGAACGAGGACCTGTCCGAGGCCGACGCGGCCGCCATCGTCGCGGCGATCCAGCCCCGGCACCGGGGCGTCCTGATCACCTACCTCACCGAGGCCGAGGAGATCAGGCAGTTCTGCGCCGAACTCGGCGTCACCGCCGTGCAGCTGCACGGCGACGTGGACCCCGCCCAGTTGGAGAAGCTGCGCCGGATCGACCCCGACCTCTACGTGCTCAAGAGCCTCGTGGTCAAGTCCGACAACCTCGACGAGCTGGTCAAGATCGTCGATGAGAGCGCCGAGTGGGTCGACATGTACATCACCGACAGCTTCAACCCCGCCACCGGGGCCAAGGGCGCGACCGGTCTGGTCCACGACTGGTCGGTCAGCGCCGAGCTGGTCCGCGTCGCGCCCCGGCCGCTGATGCTCGCCGGTGGCCTGAACCCCGACAACGTGGCGGCGGCCATCGCGGCGGTACGCCCCGCCGCCGTCGACGCGCACACCGGGCTGGAGGGCCCCGACCGCCGCAAGGACCGCGCCAAGGTGCGCCAGTTCGTCACCGCCGCCCGCCAGGCGTTCGCCGACCTCGCCGGACAGGACTGAGAGCCATGACCGACACCGCCACCCACCCCACCGTGGCCGGACCCGCCGTGGCCGGACCCGCCGTGACCAGCCGGCTGCACCTGTTGCCGCAGACCAACCGGCTGCGCTCGCTGCACACCGTCATCCGGGACCGCGACGCCTCCCGGGCCGACTTCGTGCAGACCTCCGCCCAGATCTTCCGGCAGCTCCTCGACACCGCCCTCGACCTGCTCCCGGTCGTCCCCCAGCAGGTGCGCACCCCGGTCGGGCAGACCTACCACGGGCTGCGTCCGGCCGCACCGGTCTGCGGGGTGTCCATCGCCCGCGCCGGCGAGAGCATGGAGGGCGAACTGCGGGCCATGCTGCCGCAGACCCGGATCGGCAAGATCCTCATCCAGCGGGACAAGACGACGAAACTGCCGCACTTCCACTACGCGGCCCTGCCCCCGGACATCGCCATGTCCCAGGTGCTGCTGCTGGACCCGATGCTCGCCACCGGCGGCACCGCGCTGGCCGCCCTCGCGCTGCTGCGTGAGTACGGGGTCTTCGAGGAGGACGTCGTCTTCGTCACCCTGCTCTCCTCGCCGGAGGGCATCAGCGCCGTGCACGCCCAGCACCCCCGGGTCCGGATCGTCACCTCCGCCATCGAGGAGCGCCTCAACGCCGACGCCTACATGGTGCCCGGCATCGGCGACTTCGGTGACCGCTACTTCGGCACGGACCAGCCCCGATGAGGCGCGGCGGAATCGGCGACGTCGGGATCACCGCGCTGGCCCCCGCGATCTGGGGCAGCACGTACCTCGTCACCACCGAGTTGCTGCCCCCGGGCCGGCCCTACCTGGCCGCCCTGGCCCGTGCCCTGCCCGCCGGGCTCGCCCTGATGGCGCTCGGGCGGGTGGTGCCGCGCGGCGCGTGGATCTGGCGGGCGCTGGTGCTCGGCACCCTCAACATCGGTCTGTTCTTCGTGCTGCTCTTCATCGCGGCCTACCGGCTGCCCGGTGGCGTCGCGGCCCTGATCATGTCGTTCCAGCCGATGCTGGTGCTGATCCTCGCGGCGCTGCTGCTGCGCGACCGCATCCGGCCGCTGCACGTCGTGGCGTGCCTGCTCGGGGCGACCGGGGTCGCGCTGCTCGTGCTGCGCCCGACCGCCGCGCTCGACCCGCTCGGCGTGATCGCGGCCCTGGCCGGCGCGGCCAGCATGGCCAGCGGGATCGTGCTGACCAAACGCTGGGCGCGACCGCCCGGGGTGGGGGTGTTGCAGTTCACCGGTTGGCAGCTGACCGCCGGCGGGCTGGTCCTGCTCCCCACCACCCTGCTGCTGGAGGGGCTGCCGGACCACCTCACCGGTCCCAACCTGGCCGGCCTCGCCTACCTGGGGATCGTCGGATCGCTGTTCGGTTACGCGGTCTGGTTCCGCGGGCTGGAACGGCTGCCCGCCCTGGCCGCCTCCTTCCTCAGCCTGGTCAGCCCGATCGTCGCCAGCCTGCTGGGCTTCGCCTTCCTCGACCAACGACTCAGCGTCACCCAGCTCGTCGGAGCCCTGGTCATCGTCGCCGCAGTCGCCCTCGCCCAGCGCAGGTCGTCCCCGCCGGCTCCGCCACCCGACCCGGTGCCGGTGGCGTCACGGGCGCTGACCAGCCGGTGAGGCGTCACCCACCACAGGGGGAAGCATGCTTACCACGCCCGCCACCACCGAAGCCCACCAGTCGACCACCGACACCCTTGAACCGGCCACCGGCACCCACGACCCGGCCGACGTGACCCTGCCGGACCTGCTCGACGAGCAGGTCCGGGCGGACCCCGACGCGATCGCCGTCCGGCACGGACCGGAGGGGATCACCCGACGGGAACTGGCCCGCCGGGCCCGCACCCTCGCAGCCCAGCTCCGCGAGCGGGGCACCGGCCCCGACGACCGGATCGGACTCTTCGCCGAGCCGTCCGCCGCACTCGTCGTCGGGGCCTGGGGAATCCTGTACGCGTCGGCCGCCTACCTGCCCCTGGCCCCCGACTATCCCGACGAACGCCTGCGCTACATGGCCACCGACGCCGGGTTGCGCGTCGTCGTCGCCCAGGACGACCTCGTCGAACGGCTGTCGGACCTGGTCCCGCCCGGCACCGCCATCGTGCCGCTGAGCGTGTGGCACGACACGGCCCCACCCGACGTGCCCCGCCGGGGGCCACGGCCCGGCCATCTCGCCTACGTCATCTACACCTCCGGCAGCACAGGTCGTCCCAAGGGCGTGATGATCGAGCACCGCAGCATCGTCAGCCAACTGCGGTGGCTGCGGGACACCTACCGCCTCGACGAGGCCGTCATCCTCCAGAAGACCCCGATGAGCTTCGACGCGGCGCAGTGGGAGATCCTCGCCCCGGCCTGCGGCGGCACCGTCGTCGCCGGCACCCCGGGCCTGCACCGCGACCCCGAAGCCATCATCGAGACCATCCGACGGCACGGCGTCACCGCCCTGCAGTGCGTACCGACCCTGCTGCGGGCGCTGGTCGACACCGAACGCCTCGGCACCTGCACCAGCCTGCGGCAGATCTTCACCGGTGGTGAGGCGCTGTCCACCACGCTCGCCGCCGACGTGCTCGCGGCGCACCCCGCCACCCTGGTCAACCTCTACGGCCCCACCGAGTGCACGATCAACTCGTCGGCGTTCACCGTCGACCCGGCGACCCTCGACCCCACGCAGCAGTCCGTGTCGATCGGGCGGCCCGTCACCGGCCTGCGCTACGTCATCGTCGACACCGACGACGCCCCGGTCACCGGGGAGGCCGTCGGGGAACTGCTCATCGGCGGCGTCCAGCTCGCCCGGGGCTACCTGCACCGGCCGGCGTTGACCGCGCAACGGTTCGTGCCCGACCCGGTCACCGGCGAACGGCTCTACCGCACCGGTGACCTGGCCGCCTGGCAGGCCGACGGCACCGTACGGTTCGTCGGTCGGGTCGACAACCAGGTGAAGCTGCGCGGGTTCCGGGTCGAACTCGACGAGGTGCGCCTCGCCGTGGAGGCCCACCAGTGGGTCCGGCACGCGGGGGTACTGGTCCGCGACGACCCGCGTACCGGCCACCCGCACCTGCTCGCCGTCGTCGAACTCAACCCGCGCGAGGCGGCGCTGATGGACCAGGGCCGGCAGGGGGCCCACCACCGGTCGAAGGAGAGCCGGCTGCAGGTCCGGGCCCAGTTGTCGCACGGCGGGGTGCGTACCCCGCAGGAGTTGGCCGGGCGGCCGGTGCTCGCACTGCCCGGGGCCGAACCCACCGAGGAGCAGGTACGGCGGGTGTTCGCCCGCAAGACGTACCGGTTCTACGAGGGCCCGCCGGTCACCCGCGCCGACCTGCTGGCACTGCTGCGCCCGGCCGAGCCCGGCCCGGTGCCGCCGCGCCCGCTCGCACAGCTCGACCTGGCCACCTTCGGGGAGATCATCCGCTACCTCGGGCAGTTCGTCAGCGACGAGCGGCTGCTGCCCAAGTACGGCTACGCCTCACCGGGGGCGCTCAACGCCACCCAGGTCTACCTGGAGATCCACCAACTGTGGGGGCTACCGTCCGGCTACTACTACCACCATCCGCTCACCCACGAACTGGTCCGGATCAGCCCGGCCGCGTCCCGGCCCGAACCGACCGTCCGGCTGCACCTCGTCGGCCGGCGACGGGCCATCGAACCGGTCTACCAGAACAACATCCGCGAGGTGTTGGAGATCGAGACCGGCCACCTGGTCGGCCTGCTGGAGCAGGTCCTGCCCGGGTACGGGCTGACCGTCACGGCCGCCGACCACACCCCGCAGACCATCCGGCACCTCGACTGCGCCGACGAGGACCTCTACCTCGGCAGCTTCGCGCTGACGCCGTACGCCCCGCCGCCGCCCGACGAGATCGACGTGTACGTCCAGGTCCACCCGGACCGGGGCGGGGACCTGGCCCCGGGGCAGTACCTGCACCGTGACGGCGACCTGGTCCGCATCGACGACGCCCTGGTGCTGCGCCAGCACGTCATCGCGATCAACCAGCAGGTGTACGACCGGGCCGCGATCGGCATCAGCATGATCAGCACCACGTCGACCCGGTGGCGGCGCTACGTCGACCTGGGCCGCGCCCTGCAACGGCTGTCCATGAACGACCTCGGCTTCGGCTTCATGTCCTCCGGCTACAGCTCCGACACCGGTCACGACCTGCCCTCGGCGCACCGCATCCGGGGCATCCTGCGCCGGCACGGGCTACCCGACGGTCCGTCGTACTTCGCCGTGGGTGGGCGGGTCAGTGCCGCCCAGGTGGCCGGCCGGGGCATGAAGGAGGACGTCGTACACATGAAGGGTCCGGCGGAGCTGATCCGCGACGACCTGGCCGGTCGGCTACCGGACTACATGCTGCCCAACAAGGTGGTGATCGTCGACCGGATGCCGCTGACCGCCAACGGCAAGACCGACCTCACGGCACTCGCCGCCCGGGTCGCCGACGACCCCGGCCCGCAACGGCCGTTCGTGGCGCCCCGCACCGACCTGGAACGCCGCATCGCCCGCCTGTGGGCCGAGGCGGTCCGCCAGGACGACGTCTCCGTCCACGACGACTTCTTCGCCTGCGGTGGCAACTCGCTGATCGCCGTCGCCCTGATCAACCGACTCAACCGGGTGTTCGGCGCGACGCTGCCCATGCAGGTCATCTTCGACAGCCCGACGGTGGCCCAGCTGGCCCGGCGCGTCGCCCAACGCGACCAGGTCAGCAGGTCCCGGCTGGTGCCGTTGGCGCCGGCCCGGGAGGGTCGCTCCGTCTACTGCTGGCCGGGCCTCGGCGGCTACCCGATGAACCTGCGGCTGCTCGCCGGCACGGTCGGCCGGCCCTTCCACGGCGTGCAGGCCCACGGCGTGAACCCGGGCGAGGAGCCCTACCGGACGATCGCCCGGATGGCGGCCGAGGACGTGCGGGCGATCCGGGAACGGCAACCCCGTGGCCCCTACACGCTGTGGGGTTACTCGTTCGGCACCCGGGTCGCGGTGGAGGCGGCGTACCAGTTGGAGCAGGCCGGCGAGCAGGTCGACCAACTCGTCCTGATCGCCCCCGGATCACCCCGGGTGGGGGTGCCGCAGGACCCGGCCACGGTCGGCACGGCGAGCTTCGCCAACCCGACGTACCTGGCCGTGCTGTGTTCCGTGTTCGCGGGGACGGTCAGCGGGCCGGTGATCGAGGAGTGCCTGGCCACCGTCGTGGACGAGGAGAGCTTCACCGGGTTCGTCCAACGGCACTTCCCCGCCCTGGACCTGCCGCTGGTCCGCCGGATCACCGGGGTCGTCGCCCGCACGTACGGGCTGCGCCACACCGAGGCCGAACTCGCCAGGCGGCCGGTGCGGGCCCCGGTGACGGTGCTGCGTACCCGGGGCGACCAGGAGTCCTTCCTCGACACCGCCGTCGCCCGCCGCAACCTCTCCCCCGTCGTCGTCGACCTGGCCGCCGACCACTACGGGGTGCTGCGCGAACCGGGGGTCCACCAGGTGGTGGCGGCGCTGCCCGCCCGGTCCCGGCGTCGCCCGGTCCGACCGCACGTGAGCATCAGCCACCTGCCGATCGCCCTGACCGACGAACAGCACAACCGGCTGGTGACCGCCGTCACCCGCGCCATGACCAGAGCCTTCGGCTGCGACGAGGACGCGGTGTCCGTCGCACTGGAGGCGGTCCTGGAGGAGTGAGCCGGTCCCCGGCCCACACCGCCCCGCCCCCGACCCACCGACGGGCCGGCCCCGCCGACGAACCGCAACCGACCTGCCCGAAACCGGTCCCGAGCTGCCCGACACCGAACCCGACCGGCCCGGACCGGACCGACCGAGGAGCCCGCATGACACGCAACGTCCACTCCACCGTCGAGGTGCGGCTGAGTGAGGAGGTCGCCGACGCCCTGGCCGAGGGGCGGGCGGTGGTGACGCTGGAATCCAACGTGATCACCCACGGCCTGCGTTACCCGGACAACGCCGCCACCGCGCACCGGGTCGAAGATGCCGTCCGGGAGGGCGGCGCGGTGCCGGCGACGGTCGCGGTCGACGACGGGGTGATCCGGGTCGGCATGACCGCAGCGGACATCGAACGGTTCGCCTCCACACCGGGCATCCCCAAGGTGAGCGCCCGGGACCTGCCGGTGGCGCTCGCCCGGGGCGGCATGGGCGCGCTGACCGTGGCGAGTTCACTGATCGCGGCGGACCTCGCCGGCATCGCGTTCTTCGCGTCCGCCGGCATCGGCGGGGTCCACCGGGGCGCGGAGACCAGCATGGACATCTCCTCGGACCTCGTCCAGTTCACCCGTTCCCGGGTCGCCGTGGTGTGCGCCGGGGCCAAGAAGATCCTCGACCTCGGACTGACCATGGAATACCTGGAGACCCACTCGGTGCCGGTGGTCTCCTACCGCTCCGACGACTTTCCGGCCTTCTACTGCGTCTCCAGCGGCATCCCCAGCCCCTGCCGCCTCGACGACGACACGGTCGTCGCCCGCGCGGTGGAGAACCACTGGGCGCTGGGCAACCACAGCTCCTTCCTGATCACCACCCCGGTCGACGCCGAGGAGGCGGTGGACGACGCCGAGGTCGACCGGGCCATCGTCGAGGCGATGTCGGCCGCCCGACGCGACGGGGTACGCGGCAACGCCATCACGAAGTACCTCATGCGTGCTGTCGACGCGGCCACCCAGGGCCGCTCGTCCCGGGCCAACATGGCGGTGCTGATCAGCACGGCCCGGACCGGCGGCCACCTCGCCGCCGCCCACGCCCGCTACCTGGCCGAGGTGGGGAACCCGGCTGCCGCCGGTGCCGCCCCGCCGGCCCGGGTGCCGGCCGGCGCCGGGACGGCGCACGCCCTGCCCGGTGCGCGGACGTGACGGGGGTGGTGACGGTGTTGCGTTGGCTGACTGCAGGTGAATCGCATGGTCCGGCTCTGGTGGCGTTGTTGGAGGGGGTTCCCGCCGGGGTGGCGGTGACCACCGGTGACATCGTGGGTGAGTTGGCGCGGCGTCGGTTGGGTTATGGCCGGGGTGCGCGGATGGCGTTCGAGCAGGATGAGGTCGAGGTCGTCGGTGGTCTGCGGCACGGCGTCACGCTGGGCAG
>NZ_JBFAQU010000044.1:0-25667 GCF_040678915.1 Micromonospora sp. NPDC049257 | reverse complement strand
GGACTGCATGCGGGACGCTCCGGTCGGCCACCAGTGCCCGGAGTGCGTGAACGAGGGACGCCGCAGCGTACGGCCGCTGAGACCGACGCCGATCCGGAGCCGGACCCGCCGGCGACCCGTCCCGCCTACCGCCGGGCGACCCCGTCCCGCCAACCCCCGGGAAAAGGTGCACCGCTACCGGTAGCGTCCGCAGGAGAAAAGACCACTGACCTGCGGCGGAAGGCGGACACCGTGAGTACGCCACCGGGGGGACCGGAGCAGCCACCATCGCCGTACGAACCGCCCCGGCCCGACCCGTCGCCCTGGGCGCAGCCCACCGGACCGTCCCCGTCGGGCCACCCGGCCGAACCACCGCCGACCGGTGAGCCGGCCGAACCGCCGCAGTCCGCTCCGCCGACCCCACCGTCCTGGGGACAGCCATCGCCGGACGAGCCACCGCCGTGGGGGCAGCCACCGCAGGACGGGTCGCCGGACCGGACACCGCCGGCTCCCGCCGAACCACCCTGGGGGCAGCCGACGCCGGGCGAACAGCCCTGGGGACAGCAACAGTGGGGGCGACAGCCGTGGGAGCAGCCGGCGTACCCGCCGTCCGGGCAGTACGGGCGGCCCGGCGGTGAAACCAACGTGCTGGCGATCCTGTCCCTGGTCCTCGCCTTCGTCTTCGCCCCGGCCGGCATCGTCCTCGGCCACCTGGCCAAGCGGCAGATCCGCCGCACCGGCGAGGCTGGCGACCAGCTCGCCACCCTGGGGGCTGGTCCTGGGCTACGCGTTCACCGTGATCGGGGTGCTCGTCTGCTGCGGCTGGCTGGCCCTCGTCGTGTGGGCCGGCGCCAGCGGCAGCAGCGACACCGGGTACTGATCAGCGGAACTGCGCCTCCCGGACGCTGTTGCCGCCGTCGACCACCAACATCTGCCCGGTGATGTACGACGCCGCCGGCGAGCAGAGGAAACTGATCGCGGCGGCCACCTCGTCGGGGGTGCCGGGGCGGCCGACCGGGGTGCCCAACCCCTGCTTGATCTCCGCGATCGTGGACGCCGCCGTGTAGATCGTCCCCGGGGCCACCGCGTTCACCGTCACCCCGTCGGCGATCATCTCCATCGCCAGCGCCCGGGTCAGCCCGACCACCCCCGCCTTGGCCGCCGCGTACGCCGCCTCGGTGGGCAGCGCCTTGACCGGCCCGGCGGTCGCCGAGAGGTTGACGATCCGCCCCCAGCCCCGTTCGGCCATCCCGCCGATGAAGGCCCGGCTGCACAGGAACGCGGTGGTCAGGTTCCGGTCGATCTCGCCGCGCCACTCGTCATAGCTGAGCTGGGCCACCGGACGCAGCACCTCGGGGCTGGCCCGGCTGGCCAGGCCGGCGTTGTTGACCAGCACCTCGACGTCACCGAGCTGCTCGGCGACCGCGTCGGCCAGTGCACCGACCTCGGACTCGTCGGTCAGGTCGGCGACGAAGCCGGTCACGCCCAGTTCCCCGGCCCGGTCGTGGATGCGCCGGGTGGTGGAGACGATCGCCACCCGGGCACCCAGGTCGGCCAGTCGGCGGGCGGTCGCGTACCCGATGCCGTCCGCGCTGCCCGCGCCGGTGACCAGCGCGACCCGGCCGTCCAGCCGCATGGTCACCGGGTCGGCCACCGGCACCGGCTCGTCCTGGCCGGCGTCGCTGCCGCCGCCGACGGCGCGGGTGCGCCGGGCCAGGCCGGGACGGCTCACGTCCCGCCTCGGTCGGCTGCCGGATCGGTCGGCCCCACGTGCGTCGATAGCCATGCCGCGATCCTGCCCGCTCGGTGCGACGTGGGCAACGAGCCACCACGGGCGGACCCCACCGCTGTTGCACCCTGGCTACCCTGACGGCGCACCTACATGCGACGGAGAAGATCAGATGACCTACCCCCCGCCCTCGGACGGCTGGCAGGACCCGGCATGGTCGGGCCACCAGCCCGATCCGACACTGCCGGCCAGCGGCCCACCGGTTTCCGCCCAACCGATCGGCAAGGACCCGTACGCCCCGGCTGACCCGTACGCGGGTGCGCCGCTCATCCCCGGCCAGGCCGGCCCGGTCGACCCGTACGCTGCCGCAGCCGCCTACCCGCAACCGTCCGGTTACCCGCAGCCGGCCGGGTTCCCCGGCTACGGCGGCTACCAGCCCCCGCCCCCGCAGAGCGGCCTCGCCATCGCCTCGATGATCGTCTCGATCATCGGCGCGATCGGCCTGTGCGGTTACGGGCTCGGCGGCTACATCGGCATCATCGGCGCGATCCTCGGCCACGTGGCCCGCAAGCAGATCAGGGAGCGGGGCGAGGGCGGCGCCGGCTTCGCCACCGCCGGCATCGTCGTCGGCTGGATCTCCACCGTCATCGCGGTGCTGGCCACCATCGCCCTGGTGGTCTTCTTCGTCTGGCTGGCCAACCAGGAGTCGACGACCGGCTACGGCACCAGCTACTGAGCAGCGGGGCCGCCCCGGGACCCGGGGCGGCCCACCGGGTCACTGCCGCGATGGGGTGACGTGCGGGTGCGGGTCGACCCGGCCGGGACCGCCAGGGCGCGTCGGTGTTGGCGGACCCGCAGGAGCGGCGGCGTCGATGGCCCGCACGGCGCTGGACATGACAGGGACCCGACGGTCCCCGGGGCTTGGTGACCTCGCGGTAACCTCGTGCCGTGACCGGGGTGAACGGACCTGTGGAAGATCTCGCCGGGCGGCGGACCGTGGTGGTGACCGGGGCCAGCTCCGGCATCGGCCTGGCCGCCTCCGTGGCGCTGGCCCGGCGGGGCGACCGGGTGGTGCTGGTCGGCCGGGACCCGGCCCGCCTCCAGGCCGCCGGTGACCGGGTACGCGAGGCGTCCGGCGAGCGCCCCGAACTCTTCCGCGCCGACTTCGCCGTGCTGGACGACGTACGCGGGCTCGCCGAGCGGCTGCGGGCGGCGTACGACCGGATCGACGTGCTGGCCAACAACGCCGGGGCGATCGTGTTGGAGCCGCTCACCACGGTCGACGGGTTCGAGCTGTCGATCCAGGCCAACCACCTGGCCCCGTTCCTGTTGAGCAACCTGCTGATCGACCGGGTCGGCCGGCTGGTGGTGACCGCCTCCGGTGCGCACCGCAGCGGGACCCTCGACCCCGACGACCTCAACGCCGCGCTGCGCCGTTACCGGCCGATGCGCGCGTACGGCACCAGCAAGCAGGCCAACATCCTGTTCGCCGCCGAGGCGGCCCGACGCTGGCCCGACGTGCCGGCGTACTCGTTCCACCCGGGGGTGGTGCGGACCCGGTTCGGCGCGGACAGCAGGCTGGTCGCCCTCGGCATGCGGGTGATGCCGTTCCGCAGCCCGGAGAAGGGCGCAGAGACCCTGCTCTGGCTCGCCAACCAGCCCGCGTCCCGGCTGGTCGACGGGGGCTACTACGCCGACCGGCGACTGCGCCGCCCCTGGCCGAGAGCGGCCGACCCGGCCCTGGCCGCCCGCCTCTGGACCGCCAGCGCCACCGCCGTCGGCCTCGCCGCCTGACGGGGCCCCACACCAACTGCTGCGCCCCGGGACCGACGTGGCCGTCCCGAGATGCTCGGGGCGCCAGGGCGAAGGCGTCTACGTGAAGGCGGTGCCGGCAGACTGATCCCATCCGTCGAAACGAGCAGGCCCTGCGAGACACCCTGTTCTGTGGAGATCTCCTGCTGCTGGAGCGACAACAGATCTCCACGATCCTGATGTTCTCCTTGGCCCCGGCGACGCGTTGCTCGACGGTCCGCCGGGGCCCTGTTCGCGGCGTGCTCGGCAGGTGCCGGCGGTCGCTACAGTCGGGTCATGGCGCGTCACGTGCGGGTTGCGTATCCAGTGGCACTGCTGATCCTGGTCGTCGTCGGATTGATCGCGGATCTGCCGGTCTGGCAGGCGGCGCTCGTGGGGGCGGTCGCGATGACGCCGATCCTCCTGGTCGACCTCATCCTGACTCGCCCCAGCAGGAGCGCATGATCGGGCGTGGGCAGTAGGCGAGGACGCCGCCACCCGGCCGGCCAACGGTGGCGTGGGCGACCGCCCCGCGCCGCCGGGGTGGTCCTCACTCGACGACGTGGACCGGGACGGTGGTGACCACCACGCCGGGCAGCGCCCGCAGGGCCCGGCGCAGCCGTTGACCGGTGCGGTTGTGCAGCAGGCGGTGCCACGGCCGGCGCAGCAGCACCTCCGGCACCACCACGGTCAGCACCAGCTCCGGCGCGGCGACGTGCAACGCCGCCAGGTAGTGCGCCAACGGCCCGACCACCGCCCGGTAGGGCGAGACGATCGTCTCCAGCCGCACGTGGTCCCCCCAGGCCCGCCACTGCTCCCGGAACCGGTCCGCCTCGGCGTCCTCCGGAGCGAGGTGCACCGCCAGCGTCGGCCGGCCCAGCGACACCGCGTACGCCAGGGCACGCATCGAGGCCCGGTTGAGGCGTACCACCGGGACCACCACCAGGTGCCGCAGCTCCTGCGGCAGCTCCTCGCCCTCGACGGACCTGCCCGCCGGAGGCCGGGGCGGCCCGACCCCGTGCCCCGTCCCGGAGGGCGGCGGGCCCCCTCCCGCCACCGGCTGCGGCCCCGCCCCAGGCTCCGCAGCTGCCGGCGGGGCTCGCAGGGCCAGGGCGGTGTGCAGGTCGCGGTAGTGCCGGTGGATCCGGCGGAAGAGCAGCACCAGCAGCGGTACGGCGACGACCACCACCCAGGCGCCCTCGGTGAACTTCGCCACCGCCGCGGTCAGCAGCACCAGGCCGGACAGGACCGCGCCCACCCCGTTGACCAGCGCCCGACGCCGCCAGCCGGCGTCCCGGTGCCGCCGCCAGTGCACCACCATGCCGCTCTGCGACAGGGTGAAGGCGAGGAACACCCCCACCGCGTACAGCGGGATCAGTTTCTCGGTGTGCCCGCCGAACGCGACGAACACCACGATCGCCGTCCCGGACAACGCCACCAGGCCGTTGCCGAACGCCAGCCGGTCGCCCAGGTGCAGGAAGCGGCGCGGCGCGTGACCGGCGCGGGCCATGAAGAACAGCAGCCGGGGAAAGTCGTTGAACGCGGTGTTCGCCGCCAGCAGCAGGATCAGCGCGGTGGTCGCCTGGACGACGGCGTACCAGGGGCCGGTCGGGAAGGTGACCCGGGCGAGCTGGGACAGCAGCGTCTCACCGGGGCGGGGCACCAGACCGGCCAGGTGGATCAGCAGGGTCAGCCCGGCGAAGAGGACCACCAGCATCGCCACCATCCAGCCCAGCGTGGTCCGCGCGTTGCGCCACTCCGTCGGGCGGAACGCCGGGACCGCGTTGGAGACCGCCTCGATGCCGGTCATCGACACCGCCCCGGAGGCGAACGCCCGCAGCACCAGCAGCAGGCCCAGACCCTCTGCCGCCGGCACGACCGGCGGGGCCACCGGTGTGAACCCCCGGCCGGCCGCCCGCAGGTAGCCGACCACCAGCAACCCCAGCACGGCGACCACGAAGGCGTACGTGGGCAGGACGAAGATGTTGCCGGCGGTGCGTACCCCGCGCAGGTTGCCGGCGAGCAGCAGCAGGATCACCAGCACCCCGAGCGGCACGGTGAACGGCGTCAGCCCCGGCAGCGCCGAGGTGACCGCGTGCAGGCCGGCGGCGATCGACACCGACACGGTCAGCACGTAGTCCAGCATCAGCCCGGCGGCGGCGGTCAACCCCGCCCCGACCCCCAGGTTGTCCCCCGCCACCAGGTACGACCCGGCCCCGTGCGGGTACGCCGGGATGGTCTGCCGGTAGGAGATCCCGACGGCCACCATCAACAGCACCAGCCCGGCCGACAGGGGCAGCGCCAGGCCCAGCGCCCCGCTGCCGGCCAGCACCAGCACGGTCAGCAGCGCCTCCGGCCCGTACGCCACCGAGCTGAGCAGGTCGGAGGAGAGCACCGGCAGGGCCACCAGTTTGCGCATCCGCTCGTGCAGCACGGCAGCGCTGGCCAACGGTGGGCCGAGCACCACCCGCCGGACCCGGCCCAGCCGTCGGCCGAGGTGGGAGTCGGGGCGGTTCGCCGGTTCGGCGGCGATCAACCCGTCCCGCCCGTCCCGGCCACCCGGTTCCGGCTCGAACAGCGCGATCGGGGCCAGTCGGCTGAACCGGCCCGGGGCGGGACGGTTCCGGTAGCGGTCCAGCGTCGGGTCGACCGGCAGGGCGGGCCGGCTTCCGGTCCGCCAGTGCGCGCCGACCCGGCGCAGGGTGTCCATCTCGGCGGGGTCGAGCGGCGGGAACTCGGCCGACGGGGTGACCACGGTGTCGCTGCGGTCGTCGTCCACGTTGCGCCCCGACATCGCCCCACCTCCCCCCCGCACTCTCACGCGTGCCGGGGTCCCCTGCCCGTGGTTTGGGCGGAATCGCTCAGGAGGGCGGGGCGGCGTCGGCGGGGACCGCCGGCGGGGCGGGGCGACGGCCGGCGCGGGCCCCGCCGAGCACCACCACGGCCACCCCGGCGAGCAGCAGCGCCAACCCGGGCAGGGCGAACGGGCGCGGCAGCTGCCCCAGCCAGGCCCAGGCGATCAGTGCCGCACCGGGCGCCTCCAGCAGGATCAACACGCTGATCGTGGTCGCCGACACCCGGCGCAGCGCGTGGTTGAACATCGAGTGGCCGAGCAGTTGGGCCCCCACCACCAGCCCGGCGATCGCCAGCCAGGTGCTGGTGCCGTAGCCGTGCAGCCGTACCCCGCCGGCCAGGCAGACGACCAGCAGGATCACCGCGCACACCCCGTAGCAGATGGTGGTGTAGGTGGCGGTGCTGATGGTGGCGCGGGCCCGTTCGCCGAAGGCGGTGTAGACGGCGGCGAACATCCCGCCGACCACCGCGAGCAGGTCACCGGCGAAGGCCCGGCCGGAGACGCCGACGTCCGCGCCGGTCGCCAGCACCGCGCCGGTCACCGCCAGCCCGATACCGACCCAGACGGCGTACGGCAGCCGCCGACCCTGCCAGCGGGCGATCAGCCCCTGCCAGACCGGCTGGGTGGCGCCCAGGGCGGTGGCCGCCGCGACCGAGGTGAGCTGGGCGCTCGGCATCCAGGTGGCGAAGTGCGCGGCCAACGCCACCCCGGACAGCACGCAGTACCAGCCCTCCCGACGGCCCGCCCCGACGGTCAGGGTGCGCAGCTCGGCCCGCCGGCGGACCAGCGTGAACGGGACGAGCACGGCGGCCGAGAGCAGGTTCCGCCACGCTGCGACGGCCAGCGCGGGAGCCGCCGCGAAGGCGATCAGCGGGGCCGACGACGAGACCGAGGCGACGGCGATCGCGAGCACACCGACGGTCAGCGGATCGACAGGTGGGCGCGGGTGCGGGGCAGCGGAGGACACGGTGCGTCATCCTCACACGGGCGGCGTCGCGGGTGTGGACGCCGGGCGGTGGGTCAGCGGCGGCGGACCCGGTGCAGGCGGAACGGCTTGCGGGTGGCCCGGACCACGGCCGCGCCGCGCGGCTCGGCGGCGAGGGAGGCGTCCGGCAGGGCCGGCCCGGCGTCCGGCGGGCCGTCCGGGGCGAGGCGGGTCAGCGCGCAGCCGTCGGCCGCCCAGCGGGCCACCAGGTCGGCGGTCGGGCCGGAGGCGTTCAGCCGCTTCGCCGCCACCAGCGGTGCCGACGTCTCCCACTCCGGGGTGCCCGGGGCTAGCCGGGTCACCCGGGCCGGCCAGGTCACGATGCGTCCGCCGTGGTCACCGCGCAGGGTCACCCGGGCGGCGTCGGCGTCGGCCAGGCCCGGCGCGGTCTGCTCCCCCGGCCCGCTGACCACGAACAACGCCCCCTCCAGGGGTACGCACCACAGTGCGGTCGCCGGCCCGTCCGCGACGCCCACCCATGCCACCGCGGCCTTCTTCATCGCCTCGTCGACCAGTGGCGTCGACCGGGAGGCAGCCACCTCGTCCGTCACACCCGCATCCTCTCGCAGCTCCCACCCGACCGCGGTCAGCCCACGAACGGTGGGACGACGATCTCACCCCGGGCCACCGGCATCACCTGGCCGGCCACGGTCGTCCCGACCGCCATCCCGCCCTCGGCGGTCACCGTGCAGGTCAACGCGGACGGGCGGCCGATCTCCGCGCCCTGCCGGACGGCGTACCCGCTGCGCCCCTCCCCGGGGAGCAGACCGCTGGCGACCAGCCACACCCCCAACCCCAGGGCGGCCGAGCCGGTGGCCGGGTCCTCCGGGATGCCGAGGCCGGGCACGAATACCCGGGCGTGTGCGGTTTGCGTGTCGGCGTCCCAGGAGAAGACGCTGACGTGTTCGACTCCGTACCGCTGGGCCGCCGCCGCGTTGACCCGGGCGCGGGCCACCGCGTCCGGACGCACCGGGAGGTAGGGGAACTCCAGCCCGCAGCCGGCCACCCGGGGGGCCGGGCCGGTGTGGTCGTCGGCGGTGAGCCCGGCCATCTCCAGCAGCGGCTCGGGATCGAGTTCCGGTCCGAGGGTGGGGGTGCCGCCGGTCAGGGTGGCTCCCGTCGCGGTCACCTCGAGGGGGAGCACCCCGGCGTGGCACTCCTGACTGACCGACCCGACCCCGAACAGCCCCCGGCGACCGGCGGTGACCGCCGCGCCCACGCTGGGGTGCCCGGCGAACGGCAGCTCCTCGGTCGGGGTGAAGATCCGGGCCCGGTAGGTGGCGCCCACCTGGGTCGGCGGCAGCACGAACACCGTCTCCGACAGGTTGAACTCCATCGCCAGCGCCTGCATCTGCTCGGTGGCCAGCGCTTCGGCGCCGAACACCACGGCCAGGGGGTTGCCGGCGAACGGGCGGTCGGTGAAGACGTCCACGATCTCGTAGGCCAGGGTCGACATGGTGATAAACACTAGGCGCTTAGGCTGGTGGCCGTGAGTACGCCGAACCGGGTCTACATCGCTCGACTCGCCGGAGTCGCCGTCTTCGACCCGAACGGCGACCAGGTGGGGCGGGTTCGCGACGCGGTCGCCCGGATCCGGCCGACCCAGCGCCCGCCCGAGGTGGTGGGGCTGGTGGCCGAGATGCCGATGCGCCGCCGGATCTTCCTGTCCATCAACCGGATCACCTCCATCGACCCCGACGCGGTCGTCCTCGGCAGCGGCACCCTCAACCTGCGCCGCTTCTCCAAACGCCCCAACGAGCTGCTCGTCCTCCAGGAGCTGCTGGACCGGCGGGTGCAGCTCGACCCGGGCGGCCAGCCCGGCGCGGTGGTGGACGTGGCGATGGAGCGCAGCCGGGGCGGCGAATGGGCGCTGTCCCGGGTCGCCGTCCGCGAGCAGACCAGCCGGTTGACCCGCCGTGGCCACCTGCACCAGGTCGACTGGGACCGGGTACGCGGGCTGAGCGGCATCGCCGACAACCGGGGCACCGCCAATCTGCTGGCGGTGCTGGAGGACATGCGCCCCGCCGACCTGGCCAACGCGCTCCAGGACCTGCCCGACGCCCGGCGCAACGAGGTCGCGGCGGCCCTCGACGACGAACGCCTCGCCGACGTGCTCGGCGAGCTGCCCGAACGCGACCAGGTGGAGATCCTCGCCGCACTGGATCGGGAGCGGGCCGCCGACGTGCTGGAGGAGATGGACCCGGACGACGCCGCCGACCTGCTCAACGAGCTGCCCCCGCCCGAACAGGACGTGCTGCTCGACCTGATGGAACCGGACGAGGCCGACCCGGTCCGCCAACTGCTCAAGTACACCTCCGGTACGGCGGGCAGCGTGATGACCTCGGAGCCGGTGATCCTGCCGCCGGACGCCACGGTCGCCGAGGCACTGGCCCGGATCAGGGAGGAGCAGCTCTCCCCGGCGATCGCCGCGCAGGTCTTCGTGACCCGCGCCCCGATGACCACCCCGACGGGCCGTTACCTGGGCATCGTGCACTTCCAGCGGTTGCTGCGCGAGCCCCCGGCCGACCTGCTCGGCGGGATCGTGATCAACGACATCGACCCGCTGCGCCCGACCACCCCGTTGCCGGAGATAACCCGCCGGATGGCCACCTACGACCTGGTGGCGATGCCCGTGGTCGACCGGAACAACCGGCTGGTCGGCGCGGTCACCGTCGACGACGTGCTGGACCACTCGCTGCCCCGGGACTGGCGGGACCGCGACGCCGTGACCACCCCGTCCGACGACGACGACGCGGGGTCCTCCGCCGCGGTGGCCGGGCCGACGGGCGGTGGCACCGATGGCTGACCAACGACGGGCCGAACGGCTGGACCAGCCGCGCGAGCCCCGGGGCGTCCAGCTGCCCCGGTTCGACCCGGAGGCGTTCGGGCGCTGGTCGGAGGGGATCGCCCGGGGGATGGGTACGGCGAACTTCATCGTCTACATGACGGTGGTGATCGCCCTGTGGTTCGGCTGGAACACCCTGGCCCCGGCGGACCTGCGCTTCGACCCGTACACCTTCACGTTCCTGACCCTGGTGTTGTCGTTGCAGGCGTCCTACGCGGCCCCGTTGATCCTGCTCGCGCAGAACCGGCAGACGGACCGGGACCGGGTGGCGCTGGAGGAGGACCGCCGCCGGGCGACCATGCAGAAGGCGGACACCGAGTACCTGGCCCGGGAGGTCGCCGCGCTGCGGATCGCCCTGGGCGAGGTGGCCACCCGGGATTTCCTCCGTTCCGAGCTGGTCCGGTTGGCCGAGGAGCTGGACGCGGCGGCGCAGCGCCGGCAGAAGCGGGAGTTGCGGCAGCTGGACCGGCCTACCGCACGCCCCGGAGGTGGTGAGGGACGATCCGGGGGTGAGGGACGCTCCGGGGGTGGTGAGCCGCCGCTCGACGAGCCCCGGGACGATCTCGACGGCGACTACGTGCGCGACGGCCACCGCCCGGAGAGCTGAGCCCGCGACGCCGGACCGGCACGGGTGGGCTGGCGGCGGCCCGACCGGGGGTCGACCCCGCGTCGGTGACCCGCTTGTCGCGGGCCGGAGCGCCAGCGGGCCCCGTACCTGATCGTCCAGGTTTGTCCGTGGAGCGGGGCGGGCCGGACCGACCGATCGATTCGCTCACACCCGGCCCCGCTGCCGGCGGTCGTCCCGCCCGGCCGACGTAGCATTGCCCGCATGTCAGCTCCCGTCAGCACCCTCTCCGACGCGATCCAGGCCGCGCTGGCCACCGTCAACGACCCGGAGATCCGCCGGCCCATCACCGACCTCGGCATGGTCCGCTCCGCCGAGATCGGCGAGGACGGCGTGGTCCGGGTCGGGCTGCTGCTCACCGTGGCCGGCTGTCCGCTGAAGGACAAGCTGCGCGGGGACATCACCGCCGCCGTCGGCGCGGTGCCCGGGGTGACCGGCGTCGAGATCGACTTCGGGGTGATGAGCCCGGAGCAGCGGCAGGAGTTGCAGGGCAAGCTGCGCGGCGGCAGCACCGACGAGGCGGTGATCCCGTTCGCCCAGCCCGGCTCCCGCACCCGGGTCTACGCGGTGGCCAGCGGCAAGGGCGGCGTGGGCAAGTCCAGCGTCACGGTCAACCTGGCCGCCGCGCTGGCCGCCCGGGGCCTGTCCGTCGGTGTGGTCGACGCCGACATCTACGGCCACTCGGTGCCCCGGATGCTCGGCGCGGACGGCAAGCCCACCCGGGTGGAAGACATGATCATGCCGCCGCAGGCGAACGGCGTGAAGGTCATCTCGATCGGCATGTTCACCCCGGGCAACGCGGCCGTGGTATGGCGCGGCCCGATGCTGCACCGGGCGTTGCAGCAGTTCCTCGGTGACGTCTACTGGGGTGAGCTGGACGTCCTGCTGCTCGACCTGCCCCCGGGCACCGGCGACATCGCCATCTCGGTCGCCCAGCTGCTGCCGAACGCCGAGATCCTGGTGGTGACCACCCCGCAGGCCGCAGCCGCCGAGGTCGCCGAGCGGGCCGGCGCGATCTCCCTGCAGACCCACCAGCGGATCGTCGGTGTCATCGAGAACATGTCCTGGCTGGAGCTGCCGGACGGTTCCCGGATGGAGGTCTTCGGCGCCGGTGGCGGCCAGGAGGTGGCCGAGTCGCTGACCCGGACGATCGGCGCGCAGGTGCCGCTGCTGGGGCAGATCCCGATGGACACCCGGGTCCGTGAGGGCGGCGACGCCGGCATCCCGATCGTGCTGTCCGCACCGGACGCGCCCGCCGCGAAGGCGCTGCGCCAGGTCGCCGACCGGCTGGCGGTACGTCGCGAGTCGCTGCTCGGCAAGCCGCTGGGTCTCACCCCCGCCGGCCGCTGACCACACCCGCCCCGGCGGGCAGGGGTGGTCCACTCATGTGAGCCGATGTTGCGGTGTCCCCGGCCGGGGACACCGCAACCGGCCCGGCACCGAGTGGATCAGACCGTCAGGTGGCGTCGTCGTAGCTGGGGCGGGGGGCCGGCGCGGGAGCAGGAACGGCGGCGGTGCTCGTCGCGGTGCTCCGCCGGACGGCGGCGCGCGGGTCGACCCGGTCGGCGATGTCCTTGAGTTCCTCGTGCACCCCGGTGACATCCGCCCGCAGATTGTCGTAGACACCCTGGAGGGGCTTGCGGATCGCCTGCTCGTCCTCCTCGCTGAGGAGGTGCTTGCGGATGAACGCCTTCGGGTGCAGATCCTCCAGCTGGATGTCGGTGCCCAGCTCACGGCTCAGGTCACCGGTCGCGTTGCGGGCCATGTTGCGCAGGTTGCGCACCATCCGCAGGCCGTCGCTGATGACGTTGGGCAACCGGTCCCCGAAGATCAGCAACGCCAGGAGCAGCAGTACGCCGATCTCCCACCAGTTCAGGTTGTCGAGCACCGCGGGGCCTCCTCGTCGCGTCGTACCAAGACTACGCACGTCAGGCCCCGCTTCGGGAGGGGGTGACCGGCCCTCACTTGGCATCCGCGGCAAGCGTCACCGAGGCGTTCTGCCGGGTCGAACCACGCCGGTACTCCACCGTCACCACCGACCCCGGGGCGAACTTGCGGACCAGGGCGATCAGGTCGGTCGGCTCGTTCATCGGCCGCCCGTTGAGCCGCAGGACGACATCGCCCGTCTGCAGGCCCGCCGCCGCCGCCGGGCCGGCCGGTTCCACGGCCGCCAGGCGCACGCCGGTGCCGGCCCGGGTGGCGGTCCCGGTGCCGGCGACCTGGGCCCCGATCACGGTACGCCGGGCCTTGCCGGTGCCGATGATGTCCTGGGTGATCCGCTTCGCCTGGTTGATCGGGATGGCGAAGGCGAGCCCGATGTTCCCCGCCTCCTGCCCCTCCGCGACCAGCGACCTGATCGTCGAGTTCACCCCGATCACCCGGCCGGCCGAGTCGACCAGCGGGCCACCCGAGTTGCCGTGGTTGACGGCCGCGTCGGTCTGGATCGCGGCGTAGTAGCGGACCGGCCCGCCGGGCTCCCCCGCCTGCATGGTGCGGTCCAGGGCGCTGATGATGCCGGCGGTCACCGTGTTCGCCAGCGACAGGGGCGAGCCGATGGCCAGCACCGGGTCCCCCACCGCGAGCGACTCGGAGTCACCGAACTCGATCGGCCGCAGGCCCTTGCGGTTCACCTTGATCACCGCGATGTCCGACTCCGGGTCCTGACCCACCACCGTCGCCGGGGAGCTGCTGCCGTCGTTGAAGGTCACCGACGCCCGGCCGGTGCCGTCGGCGACCACGTGGTCGTTGGTGACCACGTAACCGTCGGCGCTGACGATGAACCCGGACCCCTCGCTGGTGCCGCCCAGGCTGGCCACCCGGATGGTCACCACGCTGGGCAGGACCCGACCGGCGACCCCGGCCAGCGAGTCCGGGCGACGCTGGGCCAGAGCCGGACCCTCGCCCGGAGCCCCCAGGGTGACCCCACCGCCGACCCCGCCGCGCACCGCGAAGGCATAACCGAGGGCACCGCCCAGGGTGCCGGCGAGCAACGCGACGATCAACGGGACGATCAGCAGTTGGCGCAGCTTCGGCCGGCCCGGCGCATCCGGGTCGGTGACCGGTTCCGGGGCCGCCCCGGGGGCCGGCACGCTCGGCAGCACGACCGCCGACGGGGCGTACGGGTCCCGCCACGGGTCGGCGAGCGCGTCGGACCACCACGGCGACGCCGACCCGCCGTGGCCGCCGGACGACGGCGGACCGCCGTACGGCGTCGTCGGGCCCGTCTGCGGCGGACCGGGGGGCGGCCCCGCCGACCCCGGAGTCCCGCCGGGCGCTCGCCAGTCCCAGCCGTCGGTCACGTCGGTGCCTCCCAGTCCGTCCCCCGGTGCCCCGGGCCACGACCGGGGGTGGCGGTCACGGCGCAGGGGGCACCGCATCCAGGATTGCACGGATGCGCCGGACGCAGTCAGCTGTTGCCCGGCCGCGACCGCCCGCCGCCGACCTTCCCCCGGGCCGCCACTGGCCTTCCCCGGGCCGCCGCCGACCTTCCCCGGGCAGCCACTGACCTTCCGGCACCCAGCACGGGCAAGCCGGCGGCCACGGGCAACTCCCGCCCCGGGCGGAGCCGTCCACGGCGGCTTCCGCCCCGCCGGAACCGCCAGGGGTGGACTCGCGGCTGCGCGGAAAGTACCTCGCCTCTAGGCTCATACCGCCCACCCGCCCCTCGCACCATCGCCACCGCCCGGAGGTGTCCCATCGCCACGGTCGCCAGTTCCGGCAGCCCGACGGCGCAGTCGTTGCAGTTCGCCGAGTCGTACGTCGGCGAGGACATCGTGCTGGCCACCGCCCGTAGCCTCGCCCGGGAGGTCGGCCTCGACGCGGTCACCCCCGGGGCCGGGGCGGCACTGCGCCTGCTCGCCGCCGCCGGCAACGCCCGCGCGGTGGTGGAGATCGGCACCGGCACCGGGGTCAGCGGGGTGTGGCTGCTGCGCGGGATGCGCGCCGACGGGGTGCTCACCACCATCGACGTCGAGATCGAGCACCAGCGGATCGCCCGGCGGATCCTCGTCGAGGCGGGTTTCCCGTCCGGCCGCACCCGGATCATCACCGGGCGGGCGTTGGACGTGCTGCCCCGGCTCGCCGACGGCGCGTACGACCTGGTCTTCGTGGACGGTGAGGCGACCGGCTCCGCCGCGTACGTCGACGCCGCCCTGCGGCTGCTGCGCCCCGGTGGGGTGCTCGCCCTCAACGGCGGCTTCGCCAGCGGCCGGATCGGCGACCCGGCCGCCCGGGACGCCGAGACGGTGACCATGCGGGAGACGGTCAAGGCGATCCGGGAGGCCGAGCAGTGGATCCCGGCCCTGCTCCCGGTCGGCCACGGCCTGCTGGCCGCGGTCAAGTGCTGACCGGCGACCGGGCGCCGACCGGCGACCGGGCGCCGACCGCGTCGGGACGCGGGGCGGGCACCCGGCCCGGCGGCCGCTCAGTCCAGCGTCGCCAGCCAGCGCAGCAGGCCCCGGACACCCCAGCCGGTCGCGCCCCGGGTCAGCTCCGCGTCGTCGCCGTCGGCCCAGGACGGCGCGGACATGTCGACGTGTAGCCAACGGTCCCGCAGTTCACCGGTGAACTCGCGCAGGTAGAGCGCGGCCATCACCGAGCCGGCACCCCGGTCCGGGGAGCTGTGCCGGTCGGCCAGGTCACTGCCCAGGTGTTCGAGGTAGTCGGCGGGCAGCGGCATCCGCCAGGCCGCCTCACCGGCGTCGGCCACGGCTGCCAGCACGGCGGCGGCCAGCTCGTCGTTTTCGCTGTAGAGCGCGCCGGTCCGCTTGCCCAACGCCACCGCGTTGGCCCCGGTCAGGGTGGCCAGGTCGATCAGCAGGTCGGGGCGGAGTTCCCGGGCCGCGTAGCCGAGCGCGTCGGCGAGCACCAGCCGGCCCTCCGCGTCGGAGTTGGTGCTCTCGCTGGTCGTGCCGTCGTAGTGCCGGATGATGTCGCCGGGGCGGAACGCGGCCCCGCTGACCATGTTCTCGGCCAACGGGGTCAGGGCGGTGACCCGCACGGGCAGCCGCAGCGCCGCCGCGCCGAGGGTGGCCGCGACGACCGCCGCCGCACCGGCCATGTCCTTGCGCATCAGCTTCATCGCCGGCACCGGCTTGATCGAGATGCCGCCGGTGTCGAAGGTGATCCCCTTGCCGACCAGCACGACATGCAGCCGGGCGTCGGCCGGCCGCCAGTCCAGCTCGACCAGGCGGGGGCCGCTGGCCGAGCCGGCACCGACGGCGACGATGCCGCCGAAGCCCTCGTCCGCCAGCTCCTGCGGCCCGCGTACCCGCAGGTGCAGGTCGGGTTGGTCGGCGGCGGCGTCGGCCACCTGGGCGGCGAACCACTCCGGGTTCTTCACCGCGGAGGGGGTGTTGGTGAGATCCCGGGCGAGCCGGGTCATCGCGGCGGTGGTCCGGGCCGTCTCGACCGCCCCGGTGTACGCGTCCGGCGCGGCGGTCAGCAGGGTCACCCCGGCCAGTGCGGGCGTCGGCCCCGCCTCGGTCAGCCGGAACCGGTACGAGGCGAGCAGCAGCCCTTCGACGAGGGCCCGGACCACCCCGGCCGGCACGTCGACAGGCAGCGCCAACGTGACATGTGTCTCATCTACGGCGGCCCGGGCCAGGGCGGCGCCCGCCGTCCGCCAGGCCCGTTCCCCGCCGTCACCCACGCCGAGCAGCAGCAGCCGGACCGGGGTACGGCCGGGACGCAGCTGGGTCAGTGTCTCGCCGGCCCGGCCGGTCAACCGGGTCACCGGCAGCAGTGCCTCCGCCTCGCCCCGCACCTCGTCGGCGGGTGGTGGTGCGGTGGCGACCAGCGACGGCGCGGCGTCGTCCGGTGCGGTGGCGGCGCGGACGGGCAGGACGAGGACGTCCGGCCCGTCGGTGGTGACGGCGAGACTGATGGCGAGCACGCTGGACCGTACCTCCGGGAAAATTCGTGGTGCGGGACCTCGACGACCCGCGTGGGACAGACGAAGTCCCTGAGTCACCGGTAGTGCCGGTGACTCAGGGACCAGGACCTTCCGCGCGGCACCGCACGGAGTGTCGGCCGATCAGCCGGCAGCCGCCTTCAGCGCGTCACCGAGCGCGTTGGCCTCGTCGGGAGTCATCTCGACGACGAGCCGGCCACCGCCCTCCAGCGGGACCCGCATGACGATGCCCCGACCCTCCTTGGTGACTTCCAGCGGACCGTCGCCCGTCCGCGGCTTCATCGCCGCCATGTTGTCTCCCCTCAGACCTGAACATCAGGGTCGGTGTACTGCCCCACAGCCACTTCGTGCTGACCACCCGCAAGGTACGCGGGGGCGTCGACCACGATTTTCCCTGATGAACACCGCCGGACCCAAACCGGAGCGGCATTGATGTAACAGCACCTAGCTTATCTTGAGAAGGCCTGTCACAATGTGCGGTCATGCAGGCACGGTCGGCACTCTTCGACCTCTACGGCGACCATCTCCGCACGAGAGGTGGGCGCGCACCGGTCGCCGCCCTGGTGAAGTTGCTGGCCCCGCTCGGCGTCGCTCCCCCGGCCGTGCGGACCGCCGTGTCCCGGATGGTCCGCCAGGGCTGGCTGGAGCCCCTGCGGCTCGCCTCCGGCCCGGGTTACTCGATCACACCGAAGGCGGTCCGTCGGCTCGACGAGGCCGCCGCCCGAATCTACCGGACCGGCCGGATCACCTGGGACGGGCGGTTCGACCTGCTCGTCCTGGCGACCCCGACCGCCCGCCGGGACCGGCAGCGGCTCGCCGCCAACCTCAGCTTCCTCGGCTACGGCACCCTCGACGAGCACACCTGGGTGGCGACCCGGGCCAGCGAGGACGTCGACGTGTTGCTGGAGGAGGCCGGGGTGCGCTACGAGCGGTTCACCGCCGCCCACGCCGCCGGCACCCCCGGCGCGATGGGAGTGGTCCGCCGAGCCTGGGACCTCCGCGAGATCGGGCACGCCTACGAACGGTTCGTCGCCGAACAGCGCGCCCAACTGGCCGGGGTGACCGTGCGCAGCGGCGACGAGGAGGCGTACGCGGCCCGGTTCCGGCTGGTGCACGCGTGGCGTACCTTCCTGTTCCAGGACCCTCAACTCCCTCCGGCACTGCTCCCCGAACGCTGGCCCGGCACCGCCGCCGCCAGCTTCTTCGACCGGCACGCCGCCCGGCTCCGGCCGGCCGCCGACCGGTACGTCGAGCAGTGCCTCGACGCCGGCAACCGGGTCCCCCGACAGAAGGGCCGTTAGAGACGTGACCGAGCCGCTGCTCGTCGACCGCACCGATGGCGTGGTCACCCTGACCATGAACCGCCCCACCGCGATGAACGCGCTCGACGTGGCGCTCAAGGAGGCCCTGCGGGACGCCCTGGCCGCGTTGGAGACCGACCGGTCCTGCCGGGCCGTGGTGCTGGCCGGGGCGGGCGGTTCGTTCAGCGCCGGGCAGGACCTGCGCGAGCACGTCCAGGTCCTGGAGTCGCCGGGCCGCGACCCGCTGGACACCGTCCGGGCGCACTACAACCCGATCGCCGCCCGGCTGGCCAACCTGCCCAAACCGGTGGTCGCCGCGGTCCGGGGCATGGCCGCCGGGGCGGGCGCCTCGCTGGCGTTCCTGGCCGACTTCCGCATCGGCGGGCCGAAGACGAAGTTCCTGATGGCGTTCGCCGGGGTGGGCCTCGCCGCCGACACCGGGGCGTCCTGGACGCTGCCCCGGCTGGTCGGCCACGCCAAGGCCGTCGAGCTGCTGATGCTCGCCGAGCCGGTGGACGCCGCCGAGGCGACCCGGCTGGGTCTGCTCACCCGGCTGGTCGACGACGACGAGCAGGTGCTGCCCACCGCACACGAGCTGGCCGCCCGGCTCGCCGCCGGCCCGACCGTCGCGTACGGGGCGATCAAGCGGCAGCTGTCCATCGCCGACGCCGGCACCCTCGCCGACGCCCTCTCCGCCGAGGCGCAGGCCCAGTCGATCTGCGGGGCCACCGCCGACCACCGGGCCGCCACCACCGCCTTCGTCAACAAGCAGAAGCCCGTCTTCCAGGGCAACTGAGCGTCGGACCGGCACGGTGTCCCGGGCCGGGTGGACCGACCCGGGACACCGTGCCGGCCACGCCGTGGCGGTGACGCGGATCCCGGACGACATCCGGTCGGCCGTCATCGGGCCACGTAACCGCCGTCGATGGGGACGGTGTGGCCGGTGATCCAGGTGGCGTCGTCGGAGCAGAGGAAGAGCACCACACCGGCCACGTCGTCCGGGGTGGGAATGCCCGGCTTCGGGTTGAACGACTCCATCCGGGCCCGCATCTGCGCCGGGTCGGGGGCGCTGTCGATGAAGTGCTGCACCAGCGGAGTCATCACCACCGTGGGAGCGACCGCGTTGACCCGGATGTTGCGGGCCGCGTACTCCACCGCCGCCGACCGGGTCAGCCCCACGATGCCGGCCTTGGTGAAGGTGTACGGGGAGATGTTCTCCTGCGCCGCCAGGCCGGTCGTGGACGAGGTGTTGACGATCGCACCCCCACCACCCCGCAGCATCGCCTCGATGCCGTACTTGAGCACGTGGAACACGCCGTCACCGTTGATCCGCCGGACCTTCTGCCAGTTGTCCACGTCCATCTCGTGCAGGGGCTGCTGCCGGCCGTCGATGCCGGCGTTGTTGAAGATGACGTCGAGCCGGCCGTAACGCCGCACCGTGTCGGCGATGCCCTGTTCCACCGCGTCGGCGTCACCGGTGTCGACGGTCACCGCGAGCGCGTCGGGCAGCTCGGCGGCCACCCGCTGGGCACCCTCGGCGTTGATGTCGGCGATCACCAGCCGGGCCCCCTCGGCGGCGAACCGACGGGCGGTGGCCTCCCCGAGCCCCGAGGCACCACCGGTGACGAACGCGACCTTGTCCTGGAACCGCATCGGCTCTCCCTCACCCCGCCGACCGGCTGCCGGCACCCGAGCGCCCATACCCGGTCGGCGGGTGGCTAGTCGTCCTCCTCCGGGTCCTGGTTGGCCTCGACGCCCAGCACGAACGCCTGCATGGCCAACTCGTCGCCGCTGGGCGAGACGAACGCGGGCAGCTCCGCCGGGCCCAACTCCCGCACGTACGACCAGAAGAGCCGGACCGCCTCGGCCGGCGACTCGGCCTCGATCGGCAGGTCGAGGCTGACCAGCCAGGTCCGGCGGGGCGGCGGCGGGCCGAGCCGGTCGGCCAGCTCACGGTAGGTGCCCGGGGCGAGCGGGGTGACCGGCCCGGCGACGCTCACCTGCCCGGTCGGCACCGGCGCGTCGAACGACCGCCGGGTGTAGGTCACCAGCAGCGTCTCCCCGTCGAGGCGGGCCACCCGGCCCAGCGCCACCAGCCGGGACGGCTCGTCGGCCAGCACCGCCACCGGGTCGCCGGGGCGGGGGGCGGGCACACCGGGCGGGACGGTCAGCTCCAGGGTGTCATGGTGGACGAGGCGTTCGGCGTCGTACCGCCCGGCCGGGAGCAGCACCGCCCAGGCGTCGCCGCCCGGCCCGCCGTCGACGTCGGTCGGGCCGGTGCTGCGGTGGTCGGTCACGGTCATGGAGCCATCCCATCACGGGAGGAGACGGTGCCGGCGTGGCAGCCCGCGAGATGGTCGTCGACCATGCCGGTGGCCTGCATCAGCGCGTACGCCGTGGTGGGGCCGACGAAGCGGAAGCCCCGCTTCTTGAGCGCCTTGGCCAGCGCGACGGACTCCGGGGTGGTCGCCGGCACCTCGGCGAACGACCCGGGCCGGGTCGGCCGGGGTGCCGGCGCATGGGACCAGAGCAGCGCGGAGAGCCCCTCGGGCAGGGCCAGTGCGGCGCGGGCGTTGACGATCGCCGATTCGATCTTGGCACGGTTGCGGACGATGCCCGCGTCGGCGAGCAGCCGGGTCACGTCCGCGTCGCCGAAGGTGGCGACCCGCTCGATCCGGAAGTCGGCGAAGGCGAGCCGGAACGCGGGGCGTTTGCGCAGGATCGTCAGCCAGGACAGCCCGGACTGGAACGCCTCCAGGGTGAGTCGCTCGTAGAGGGCGTCGTCGCCCCGCACCGGCCGACCCCACTCGGTGTCGTGGTAGAACGCGTAGTCCGGGGTGCTCGCCCCCCAGGCGCAGCGGGGCAGGCCGTCGGGGCCGGTCACCAGGTCAGTCACCCGTCACACGCTAGGCCAGGGGCCTGACACCCGGCATCGGGGCCGGGTGACGCGACCCGGCCGGCCGCGCTGCGGGGCGTCAGGGCGTGGGCGGGCGGGGCAGGCGGCCGGCCTCGACCAGGCGGGCGAAACGCTTCAGCGCCAGCGTCAGGCTGGCCTTGGAACCGGGCCAGAGCAACGGCCAGGCGACCCGCCCGGCCGACCCGCCGGGCAGGTGGAACCACTCGTGCCAGACCACCTGCGTACGGTCGTCGGCCAGCGGGGTGCACCGCAGCACGCCGGGGCCACGCAGCAGCCTGCCGCAGTGCACCACACCCACCTCGTACGGGGCGTCGACCCGGACCACCCGCATCTCGTCGCGTAGCACGGCCGGGCCGAGCGCGGTGACCGCCTCGACGAGGCTGCCCTCCCCGCCGTCGCCCTCGACCACCCGCACCCGGGTCAACGGGATCCAGTCGGACTGCCCCTCCCAGTCGGTCAGCGCGGCGAAGACCCGCGCGGCGGGAGCGTTGACGATCACCGTGGCGGTGAACTCGCCCGCGCCGGGCTGGGCGGCCTCGTCGGCCACCCCACCACCGGCCGGGCCGGGTCCGGTCACACCGGCTCCGACCGGACCACCGCACCGCCGGGGCGGTCCGCGGCGGCACCCTCGGCCCGGTCGGTCCCGGGCTTGTCGGTATCGGGCTTGTCGGTCCCGGGCTGGTCGGTGTCGGTGCGGTCGCCGGTCGCCCCGGCCCCGGAGGTCGTCGGCGCGGGGACCGGGTCCGCAGGCCCGACCTCGACGGTCGGGCCGTCCTCCGGGCCGGGTGCCTCGGCGGCGGGCGTCGCCGGGGGGCCGTCGGGCGGGGTGCCCACGGCCTCCTCCCGGGTACGGCGCAGCACGTCGGCGTCGTCGGTACGGCCCTCCCGCAGCGCGGTGATCTCGGCCTCCAACACCCCGATCAGCTCGGTCTTGTAACCGATGTCGTAGCCGGCCCGGCGCATCGCCTGGTCGACCTGGTCCATCCGGTAGCCGCGCAGGGCGGTGTCGAAGCGCAGCGCGCCGACGTCCGACTCCCGCAGGGGCCGGCCGCCGGGCAGCGGGACGGCTCTGCCGTCGGGTTCGGCGGGGGCGAGCCCGTCCCGACCCGAGATCAGCACCGTCACGCCGAACACGACCGCCGCCACGGTCAACGCGACGACCAGAATGAGCAGAGTCTGACCCATGAGGAGATCGTGGCACGGCGACACCCTCCGGAGCGACCCCAACCACCATCATCGTCACCGATCTTCTGGCGCTACCCGGCCCGCAGCGGTGCGGGTAGCGGGTGCCGAACCGGCCCGAGGGCGGGGGCGGGCGACCGGCTAGCGTCGGCATCGGCCGGGTCGTCCGGCCGGTGACCTGCGGGAGGCTGAATTGTCCGGGGCGCTGCGGCTCGGGGGGCGGACCTTCGCCCCGGGTGAGCCGGTGGTGATGGCGATCGTCAATCGAACGCCGGATTCCTTCTTCGACCGGGGTGCCACCTTCGCGCAGGACAGCGCCCTGCGCGCGGTGCAGCGGGCGGTCACCGAGGGCGCGGAGATCATCGACATCGGCGGGGTGAAGGCCGGGCCGGGCGACGAGGTCGACGTGGCCGAGGAGATCCGCCGGACGGTGGACACCATCGCCGCCGTGCGGGCCGCGTTCCCCGAGGTGGTCATCTCGATCGACACCTGGCGGGCCGAGGTGGCGGTCGAGGCGGTGGCGGCCGGCGCGGACCTGCTCAACGACACCTGGTCCGGGGCCGATCCGGCGCTCGCCCGGGTGGCCGCCGAGACCGGTGTCGGCCTGGTCTGCTCGCACGCCGGCGGGTTGGCCCCGCGGACCCGGCCGCACCGGGCCGCCTTCACCGACGTGGTCGCCGACGTGGTCACGACGGTGACCGGGCTCGCCGAACGCGCGGTGTCCCTGGGGGTACGCCCCGACGGCATCCTGATCGACCCGGCGCACGACTTCGGCAAGAACACCAGGCACTCGTTGGAGATCACCCGGCGGTTGGGCGAGCTGTCCGACACCGGCTGGCCGCTGCTGGTGGCGTTGTCGAACAAGGACTTCATCGGCGAGACCCTCGACCTGCCGGTGGCGCAACGGTTGGAGGGCACCCTGGCGGCGACGGCGGTGTCGGCCTGGCTCGGCGCCCGGGTGTTCCGCGCCCATCAGGTGCTGCCCACCCGGCGGGTGCTCGACATGGTGGCCTCGATCCGGGGCGACCGGCCGCCCGCCGTCACCCGCCGTGGCCTGGCCTGAGCGCCCGCGACGTCGCCGTGGTCGGGCCGTGGTCGGGCCGTGGTCGGGCCGTGGTCGGGCCGTGGTCGGGCCGTGGTCGGGCCGGCTCTGGCCGCCGCCCCGCCCCTGCTGACTCCCGCCCCCGCTGACCCCCGCCTCCGCCGGCCGGGCGGCGGGGGCGGTCAGGTCCAGTGCAGGATGCGCTTGCGCCAGGCGTAGAGGATGCCGAGCGCCACCACGGCGACGAAGACACCCATCTCGGCGACCGTCACCGCACCGAAGCCGGGCCGGTCGAAGACCATCGCCCAGGGGAAGAGGAAGACCGCCTCCACGGCGAAGAGCACGTAAAGGTACGCGTACACGTAGTAGCGGATCTGCATCTGCGCCCAGTCGCCACCGACCGGGTCGAGGCCGCACTCGTAGCCGGCCCGCTTACCGGCCGGGTCGGCCGGGCGGGCGGGACGTAACACCCGGTTGGCGGAGAACGCCGTAACGAAGAAGAGGACGGCAGCGAGCAGCAGCAGCCCGAGCGTCGCGTACGAGCCCAGGTAACCGGTCACGGTGGCTGAGCCTACCGGGCGTCGGGCCGGCCGGGACGACGCGAGCGGCTCCGGGACCCGTCACCGATTATTTTCCGCCGGTACTAGTGCCCCGCCGCAACTGTTACCGAATAATGAACTCTCACCCAGGGTCACGGAGGTCAGATTGTCCCGCGTGGACGCGCGTACCGTTCGGCGGTCCCTCGCCCGGCGTACCCCCGCCCTGGTCGGAGCGGTGTTGGCGGCGGGGCTGGCGGTCGCCCTCGGGGTTACACCGGGCCTGGCGGCGCCCCCCACCGTGACGCGGGTGGCCGTCGACCCGACCGACGACTGGCTCCCCGGCGGTGACCCGACGGACGACCCGACGCCCCCGGTCGAGCCGTCGGCGACCGGACCGGCCACGACCAGCGCGCCGCCGACGCTGCCGCCGGGCCCGACTCCGACCGGCGCACCCGAGCCGACCGGCACGACGTCGGCGCCGGTGCCGACGGCCGCCGGCACGCCGAGCACCACTCCCACCCCGAGGCCGCCGCTGCCCACCCGGTCCGCGCGACCCTCCGGGCCGAACCCCGCCCAGCCGGGTGGCGGTCGGGTCGGGGTCCAGGTCACCACCGGGGACATCACCCTCGACGACCGGTACTGGAGTGCCCGGAGCACGGTCGCCACCCTGCAGGTGACGGTCACCAACACCGGCGTCGTGCCGGAACGGCTGCGGCTGGCCTACACGCTGCCGGCCGGGCTCACCGACGCCGGGACGCCGGGTTGCGCGGCGGCCGGTGACGGCGGCTGGCAGTGCGGCGAGTGGACCACCGCGCCCGGCGACCGGTTCAGCAGCCTGATCCAGGTCCGGGTCAGCGGCACCGCCTGGCGGCAGATGCCCCTCAGCGGCACGGTACGGGTCACCGCGACCGGGCCGGACGCCGGTGACACCACGCAGGACCACGAGGGCTTCGCGGTCCTCTTCCCACCCGGCCCGCCGGTGCCCGGGATACTGCTGGACGCCGAGGAGGTGGTCTTCGACATCGGCGGCGGCCCCACCGCGCTCGCGGCCCACCTGGGCAACACCGGCAGGGTGGACGCCGCCGGACGGGTCGACGTGCTGTTGCCGGCCGGGGTCAGCGTGCTGAGCCCGCCGGCCGGCTGTGCGTCGATGTCGCCGACGCGGACCCGCTGCGACCTGGACGTCGTGCCGGCGGGGCAGACCCGGACGCTCCGGTTCACGGTCGCCGCCACCCCGGACGCCCAGCGCGACGCCCCCCTGGCCGGGGCGGTGATCGGCTGGCTGGACCCGGAGCAGGGACCGACCCGGCAGGTCCAGATGAGCTTCCGGATCACCGCCGCCGCCGCGCTGGCCACCTCGCCGGTGGGTGCTCCCGCGCCGACCGGTTCGCAGGGGTTGATCGCGGCGCAGGGCGGGTCGGTGGACGTCAGCGCGATGTCCTCCGCCCAGCGGACCGCGCTCGGGCTGATCGTGGCCTCCGTCCTGCTGGTGGCGCTGGCGCTCGGGCTGGCCACCGGCTCGCTACGACGGTGGACGGCCGGGCGGGCGACGGAGCCGTCGGCGACGGAGCGCTCCGGCTGACCGGCGGGGCGCCACGAGTGGGGCGGTGATCTCAATTACGGCGGCCATCGCAAATCACCGCATAGTCTCCCAGATGTCCTCGACCAGTTTCCCAGGTGTCGGACCTCCACCAAGGAGACCCTAAGCCCGGGACGTAGGCTCGGAGCGAGAGACGACAGCGGGCCGGGGCCCGCCCACGGGCGGACCGCGCAGCGGCGCATCAGGGAGGTCGCGTGGCCGGGCAAGGCGGGGTCACCATCATGTGCAGCCGCGCGCGCGGCGGGGCCGAGCGAAGCGAGGTGCAGGCGTGACCAAGCAGATCCGTCAGTTGGACCGGGTGGTGATCCGGTTTGCGGGTGACTCGGGTGATGGGATGCAGTTGACGGGGGACAGGTTCACCTCGGAG
>NZ_JBFAQU010000043.1:0-30997 GCF_040678915.1 Micromonospora sp. NPDC049257 | reverse complement strand
AGTGCCGCCACCACCGGCAGGTCACCCGGGCCCGGCGTGGTCACCCCGCCGACCAGCCACGGGAATCCCAACGCCACCAGCACCGTGCGTCGGGTGGGCCGCCGCACCGGTGGATCAGGCGATCGAGGCGAGGAGGAAAGTTGCGGAGCAGCTGACCGCGCCGTTGTTGGTGTAGTAGGCGAGGTACTGCCGCTGGACGGTGCCGTCGGAGTTCACCACCTGCTGGTAGTAGCTGCTGGTGACGCCGAACTGGCAGGTGCTGGTGGACACGGCGGGGTTGAGGCCGGGCAGGTAGACCAGCGTCGTCGGGTTGGCGTTGTACCACACCGATCCGCTGCTGGCCGACGGAGCGAGCGTGCCGGTGGACCAGGTGGTCGAGGTCGACGTGTTGCCCAGCAGCGCGGTGCCGGCGCAGGTGATGGAGCCGACGTTCTTGACGGTGAAGTAGAACTTGCGCTCACCGTTGGTCTGCCGGGCGTACCAGGAGCTGGTCACCTCCAACTGGCAGGGGGTCGCGCTGGTGGCGCCGCTGGGCGCCACCCCGGGCAGGAACGCCATGTTGGCCGGGTTGTTGTTCCAGACCGAGGTGACCGAGCCGCCGGGGGAGATGCCGCCGAGAGCCCAGCTGGCCCCGGAGTTCAGCGAGCTGAGCATGACCTGGGTGCCGCAGGCGATCGCGCCGGTGTTGCGGATGGTCCAGTTGAACCGGCGCTCACCACTGTAGAGCTGGGTGTACCAGCTCCGGGTCACCTGGAACTGGCACGGCTGGGTGGTGCTGGCCCCGGTGGGGGAGAGCCCGACCTGGTAGACGGCGCCGGCCGGGTTGTTGTTCCACTGCCAGTTCTGGGTGGCGCCCGCGGCGAGGGTGCCCGAGTACCAGGAGGCGACGAGGGTGGTCTTGGCGGCGCGGTCGGGGGCGGACCGGGCGGCGTCGGGGGCGGCCGACGCGGCGGTCGCGCCGAGGGCGGTGGTAAGGAGCAGCGCTGTGGTGGTGAGGGCGGCGAGGCGTTTCATCGTTCCGAGCATGAGGGGACGGAACCTCCTCCGGTCTACAGAGACCGATATCGATTAGTGGCCCCACTGATGTTGCGGTACGAGACCACCGGATCACCGTGAGTGTCGGGATTTACTCACCGCGAAGTTCATCGTCAACCCATGGTTGACGATGAGGGGGCGTCAACCTATGGTTGACGCATGACGGAACCCACTCAACTCCCGCGCCCTGTCCGCCTCGACGAGCTGATCCAGGCCATCAAGAAGGCCCGTCCCGCAGCCCTCGACCAGCTCAGCGACGCGGTGCTCGTCGCCGACCACCTCGGCGACCTCGCCGACCACCTGATCGGCCACTTCGTCGACCAGGCCCGCCGCTCCGGTGCCTCCTGGACCGAGATCGGCAACAGCATGGGGGTGAGCAAGCAGGCTGCCCAGAAGCGTTCCGCCACGAAGGCCGACGCGGCGGCGGCCCTGGACCCCAACGCGGGTTTCAGCCGGTTCACCCCACGCGCCCGCAACGTGGTGATCGCCTCGCAGGAGGAGGCCCGGGGCGCCGGCAACGCCGAGATCCGACCGGAACACCTGGTGCTCGGCCTGCTCGCCGAACCGGACGGCCTCGCCGCCAAAGCCATGGTCGCCGAGGGGTTGAGCCCGGCGGCCGTCCGGGAGGCGGTCGCGGCGACACTGTCCGCCCCGACCGACCAGGTCCCCGACCTGATCCCGTACGACGGGCAGGGCAAGAAAGCCCTCGAACTCACCTTCCGGGAGGCGTTGCGGCTCGGGCACAACTACATCGGCACCGAGCACGTCCTGCTGGCCCTGTTGGAGCTGGAGGACGGTGCGGGCGTGCTGTCCGGCCTGGGCCTGACCAAGAACGGGGTCGAGGCACGGGTGGCCGCCGCGCTCTCCGGGCGGTAGCGCACCCCCGTCGGCGGCCGGGACGACGCACACCGGCCCGGCGGGACCGGGCGGTCCCACCGATGGCCGGGCGCGGGACCGGGATGCCCGGCCACCGGTGAGTCAGTCGGTGGCCGGGAAGCCGTAACGCAGGGCGTGCTCCGGGTCGGCCGGGTCGATCTGCCGGACCCCGGCGTCGGCGAGGCGCTTGTTGACCTCGTCGAGCTGCTCGCGCACCAGCCGGGCCTCCTCCTCGGTGACCCGGCCCCGGTGCGGCCTCCCGGCGTGGTCGAGGGTGCCGTAGTCGATCTTCTCGGTGCTCTTGCGGGCCTTCGGCGGACGGACCCGCTCCGCCGTCCGCAACAGCTGCGCCATCGGCGTGTCCGTCGCCATCGCGTCGAACTCGCTCGCGGTCAGCACCACCCGGCGCGGCTCCCCGCCCGCGTGCAGGTCGTGGATCTCGACCACCGCCACGTCGAGCGCGGCGTCGTCGATGCCCTCCACCTCGGTCACGGTGGCGTCCAACTGCACGGGCCCGGCCACCAGGTCGGGGTGCTCCAGCACGACGACCCGGACCACCTCGTCGTCGGGACGCAGCACGGTGCCGCTGAAGTCGGAGACGTGGATCGTCTTCTTGCCCATGCGCTGAGCTTCTCCTGTCGCTGGCCGGAATCGACCACAAGACGCTACCCGACAGGTGTGCGAACGCCCCGGCCGGACACCCCGGTAGGGGCGCCGGTCCGCATCTCAGTGGGCGGTGAGACCGCGTCGGGCGGAGGAGCCGGCGGGGAGGGTGTCGAGTTCGCTCCAGGAGAGTCGTCCCTCGACGCCGCGACCGCACCGGATCTCCCGGTACCGCGGTTGGGCGGGGAAGAGGCCGGTGGCCTCCGCCGTACCCCAGAAACACACGCCGTGCTGCTGGTATCGGTCATTCGGCTGCATGGGCATGACCATTACCGTCCCAAAGAAAGGTGTACATGTATGGAAATAGATATGACGCATCGTCGATGGACCGGGTTCCGGTGAGGCAGGTCACGGTCCATTCCTCTGCTACCCGCGCACCGCCATCGGTAACCGGACCGCCGCCGGTGGCGGTGCGGCGTACCGTGGATCATGGGATGGCCACCGGGTGAGAGGGGCGGGCGGTGCTGGAGCGGCGGTTGTACCTGCACCTGGCGACCTGGCTCGGGCAGTGGCCGGCCGGCCCCGGTCTGCACGTGGTCGGCTCCTGGCGGCGCACCCGCCCGGCCTGGGACGGCCGTCTCCGCCCGGCGATCGCCGTCCGGGTCGCCGGCAGCACGGTGCTCTCCGTGCCGCCGCGACGGGTCGAAGCCGTCCGGGCGCTCGCCGCGAGGTCACGCTCCGCGCTGCACGAGGCCCTGCCGGCCATGGTCGGGCAGCCCGGCTGGGTGGTCCACGACGACGTGTTCCGGTGGTGTCTCACCCCGCCGGCACTGCCCGACGTCGGCGGGTGGACCGCTCCCACCGATCCGGCCCTGCCGCCCTGGCTGCACCTGTTCGACTCCGACGTGCTCGTGGTCCGCGACGACGACGGCGGCTACCTGGCCGGTGTCGGGATCAAACGCCACGACGCGTACGGGCATGAACTGGCGGTCGGCACGGTCCCGGCGGCGCGCGGCCGGGGGCTGGCCCGCAGACTCGTCGCGCAGGCCGCCCGGCGGGTGCTCGACGAGGGTGCGGTGCCGACCTACCGCCACGACCCCGCGAACCTCGGTTCCGCCCGGGTCGCCGAGGCGGCCGGTTTCCCCGACCGGGGCTGGTCGTCGTGCGGCGTCTACCCGCCCTGACCGGCGTCCGGGGGCGGTACGGGTGGCGTCCAGCCCGAGATGGGCACCCGGTCGCTCGCCGGCCACGTCGGTCGGATGGCGCGCGGACCGTGGATCCCGGGCCGGATCCACGGTCCGCAAACCGCCCCAGGCCCCGCCGTGACCGGCACCGCCGGCCGACCTACGGCGCTGGTTACGCTATGTGCTTGTCGGCGTGCCGGGCAAGGGGCGCCCGGCGCGTTGACATTGTCCGGTAGTGGACTTGAGCTGCCCAGACAGGTGGCCGGCACCCCGGCGCGCTCCGATGACGCACCGTGCTGTGCAGGCGGCCGGAGATGCTCCGGCGGCTGCCCGCCCAAACGATGTCAGGGGCCACCGGTATGGTCGGCCGTCGCGGCGAGGGTCGGCGCGCGGTCAGCGGTGGCCGGCGAAGCGGAAATGGGCGGGTATGCAGCTGCCGACGCCGGGCGAGGAGTCCGGCCGGGTGGTGCTGGCACCGGTGGGTGACCTGGACATCGCCACCGTTCCCGGGCTGGAACACGCTCTCGACGAGGCGCTCGGCCGGGCCGGCCTGTTGGAGATCGTCGTCGACCTCGCCGGCGTCACCTTCCTCGACTCCACGGCGGTGGCCGCACTGCTGCGCGGGGCGGCCGAGGCGGTCGGCCGGGGAGCCACCCTGCGGCTGGTCGACCCGCAACCGGTGGTGTCCCGGGTGCTACGGATCACCGCGGTCGGGCGGCTGCTCGGCCTCCCCGACGACCACGGCGACCGGCCCCCGGGCATCGCCGACCCGGCCCCCTGGCGTCGCTGACCGACCTCCCCGGGCGCCCACGGCAACTGTCCCTGCCGGGCCCCCGGGTGTCGTCGGCCGGCTGCCGGTGGGGGACCGGCGGGTGAGCGCCGGTCCGTGAAGTGCCGCGGCGCGGACTGCGGGCGCGTGACCCGGCGTCGTCGGTCGGGCCGGGCCCGGCAGGCAGGTCCTGACTCAGTCGGTCAGGCCGAGCACCTCCGCCGCCGCGCGACCGTTGGCATGACTCGCGCCGTAGGTGGTGACGAAGGCCCGCACCCCGCTCGGTCGCCACCGCCCCGGCCAGCCCATCTCGAGCACCGTCAGCGCGTGTGTCGCGGCCAGCGACCCGACGAGGGCCGGCCCGCCGGGCAGCCGGTGCAGGTGCCGGCCGACCAGTACGATCGGCCGCCCGGCGGCGAGACGCCGCAACGCTGCGGGGTCCGCCTTGGCGGCAACCACCCGGACCTGCTCGACCCGGGACAGGTGAGGGCCCAGTCCCCAGGGCACCCGCCCCTCGGCGATGGTGGCGGCGGCGTACACCTGCACCACGAGCGGCCGTTCCCCCCGGGGCAGCTCGCCCTCCACCCGGACGGCCCGGCGGGCAGCCCGGTAACCGATGCCGGGCGGGCCGGACCCCGGCGTGCGGTCAGCGCCGGCCGGGAGGGGGCGGGGTGGGCAGGCGGCCCGGGTCCAGGCGGCGAGCGCGGCGACCCGGCCGGCGGCCTGTTCCACCCGGGCCCGGTCCAGCCGGCCGTCGCCGATCGCTCCGACGATCTCGGCCACGACCCGCTCGACCAGCGCGGCGTCCACCCGCGCGCCCACGCAGAGCAGGTCCGCTCCGGCGGCCAGCGCCCGTACGGCGGCGGGGCCGACCCCACCGGCGGCGACGGCCGCGCCCTTCATCTCCAACGCGTCGGTGATGACCGTGCCGGTGAAGCCGAGTTCGCCGCGCAGCAGGTCGACCAGGACAGCCCGGCTGAAGGTGGCCGGCCCGTCCCCGGTCAGCGCCGGCACCCGGATGTGCGCCGTCATGACCGCCTGTACGCCCGCGTCGACCGCCGCGGCGAAGGGCGGCAGGTCCCGGGCCCGCAGCAGCGCCGTGTCGGCGTCCACAGTGGGCAACTCGTGGTGCGAATCGGCGACGGTCGCGCCGTGGCCGGGGAAGTGCTTGGCGCAGGCCGCCACCCCGACCGACTGGAGACCCGCCACGGCGGCTGCCGTGTGGGCGGCGACCCGCCCCGGGTCGGCCCCGAACGAACGGGTGCCGATCACCGGGTTCTCGTCGGCGGTGTTCACGTCCACCGTGGGGGCCAGGTCGACGGTGACGCCGACGGCGGCGAGTTCGCCGCCGATGGCCGCATAGATCCGCCGGGTGAGTGCGGTGTCGTCGACCACGCCGAGCGCCGCGTTGCCCGGGTATGGGCTGCCGGTGGCGTGGGCGAGCCGCGTCACGTCGCCACCCTCCTCGTCGATGGCGACCAGCACGTCGGGCCGGGCGGTACGCAGCGCGGCGGTGCTCGCCGCCAGCTGGGCCGGGTCGTGCACGTTGGTGCCGAAGAGGGTGTGTCCGGCCAGTCCCTCGGCGACCAGGTCGACCGCCCAGTCCGGTGGCACCGGCCCCGGGTAGGCGGCCAGCAGTGTGCCCAGCGCCAGCCGGCGCAGCCCCGGATCCCCCACCTGAGTCTCCTTTCCGCCGGTGTGTCCCGTACGGCTGCCCGGATGTCCCGGGTCGCGGCCCTGTGCCGCCGGATGGCACGAGTGTCGGCGCGGCCGGCCGGGTCGTCCGAGTTTCCCGGCGTGGGTCGGCCGATACGCTACGGACATCCCTGACCAGCGCGATTCGTTAGCAGAGTTTACGAAAAACAGAGGACGTGGCATGAGTGCGACCCGGCTGCCCGGCACCCCCCGACTGTTGCGGGCGCTCAACGACCGTGCGGCGCTGGAACTCCTGCTCGAACGCGGCCCGCTCACCCGGGCCCGCCTCGGTGAGCTGACCGGCCTGTCCAAGGTCACCGCCTCGCAGCTGGTCGAGCGGCTGGAGGAGCGGGGGCTGGTCGCCCGGGTCGGCGAGCAGGCCGGTGGGCGGGGGCCGAACGCGCAGCTCTACGCCGTCCGACCGGGCAGCGCGTACGTGGTCGGGGTGGACGTGGGGGCGGAACGGGTGGTGGCCGCCTGCGCGGACATCACCGGTGCGGTGGTCAGTCAGGTCGAACAGTCCACCCGGGACACCGACGACCCGGTCGGCGTGGTGCACACCGCGGTGGTGCAGGCGGCCAGTCGGGCCGGCGCGCACCTGGACAGCGTGCGGCGGGTGGTGCTCGGCACCCCGGGCCTGGTCGACCCGACCAGCGGCGACATCACCTTCGCCTTCAACCTGCCCCGCTGGCACCGGGGGCTGCTCGCCGCGCTGCGGGAGGACCTGCACACCCCGGTCGTCTTCGAGAACGACGTCAACCTGGCCGCCGTGGCGGAGGCGCAGTCCGGGGCGGCGCAGGGGATGACGGATTTCGTGCTGGTCTGGGTGGGTGCCGGCGTCGGCCTGGCGATCATGCTGGGTGGCCGGCTGCACCACGGCAGCAGCGGTGCGGCCGGCGAGATCGGTTACCTGCCGGTGCCGGGGGTGCCGATCCCCCGGGACGTCTCGCGCCGGGCCAAGCCGGCGTTCCAGCAGCTCGCCGGGGCGGACGCGGTCCGGGCGGTGGCCCGTGAGCACGGCGTCGACGCGCCCGACGCGGCCGACGCGGTGCGCACCGCCATCGCCGCCGGCACCGCCGGTGGCCCGCTTCTCGACGAACTCGCCCGCCGGCTCGCCCTCGGCGTGGCCAGCACCTGCGTGGTGCTGGACCCGCCGCTGGTGGTGTTGGCCGGTGAGGTCGGGCAGGCCGGTGGCGCGGCGCTGGCCGAGCGGGTGCAGCACGAGGTGGCCGCGATCACCCTGGTCCGGCCCCGGGTGGTGCCGACCGGGCTGACCGAGGAGCCGATCCTGCGGGGGGCGCTGCGCACCGCGCTGGACGCCGTCCGGGACGAGGTGTTCGGGTCGACCGTCGGTTAGTCGTTCACCCCGCCCATCCGCCATGAAGGAATACTTCACCATTTTCACCGATCCTGGCAATATCCTGCCAGGATCGGGGGCGGTCAGTTCGGTCGGCAGGATGGGGCTGAACGGGATCAGGGCAAGCGCGGCAGCAGTCGTCTCAGGAGTTCCCCCGATGCCGGTGTGACGGGGGTGGGAGCGCCGCCGACGGCGAGGCGTGGTCCCGGCACCCCGGGGTCTGTGGTCAGTACAGCTAGAGCAGGTCGCGGCGGCGGAAGGCGGCGAACGCGGACCCGGTGACCGCCCCGGTCAGCGCCAACAGCACCAGCAGCGCCGGCCCCCAGGTGATCACGTAGGTGCCGCCGTCGCAGACGCCGCTGCCCGGCGGACAACCCCGGTCGTCCCAGAACTCCAACCGACCGGACAACCACGCGCCCAGGTAGTTGGAGAGCATCAGCAGGTCCGCCCGGGCCACGTCGAGGATCTGCAGCACCAGCCGGGCGCCCAGCTCCCAGACCACGGCGTACGCGGCGACCGCGCCGAGCGCCGCCGAGGTGTGCCGGCCCAACGTGGCGATCCCGAAGCCGAGCACCGTCGTCAGCAGCACCAGCACCAGACCCCGCCCGTAGATGGCGCCGAGCTGCCCCCAGAACTCCCCGCCCAGCGGGCCCGACACACCGGCCGTCTGCCCGATCGTCCAGAAGGTGCCCAGGTAGAGCGCCGACGCCAGCACCGACAGCGCGGCCACCACCCCGACCAGGGTGCCCAGCTTCGTACCGAGCACGGTGAGCCGACCCGGCCGCCACAGCAGCAGGTTGACCACCCCGCCGGAGTTCAGGTCGGCCCCGATGTACGACGCGCCCACCAGGAAGCCGAACAGCACCAGGAACGCGATCAGGAAGTAGAGCAGCCCCCGCGCCTCCTGGGAGAAGACGAAGACCGAGGTGAGGTAGTCGGTGGCCAGCGGCAGCCGCTCCATCCGCGCCGGGTCCAGCTCCCCGCAGTCGGCCGGCACGTACCCGGCGTCCTCCATGATCGGGATCTCGCCCGCCCTGATCCGCAGGCAACGGGTGTGGTCCGCCTCCATCGCGGCCACCGCCTGCGCGGCCTGCGTCTGCGCGGCGTACATCTCCTGCGTCGTCGGCCGGTGCGAGCCGAGCAGGGTGGTCGCGGTGGTCACCGTGAAGGCCACCGCGAGCAGCAGGACCATCAGTTGGACGAAGCGTCGGGCGGCCAACCGCTCCACCTCGGCACGGACCAGGTTCACGCGTCCACCCTCCGACCTTCGGTCCGGTCAAGTTCGATCAGCGGCTCAGCGGCGGCACCGGTGTCGTCGGGCGGGGCGTCGTCCGGATCGGCACCGTCCGACTGCCGGGGTGGGGCCGCCCCGGCGGTGAGTTCGAGGAAGACGCTCTCCAGGTCCGGCCGGATCGGGGTCAGTTCGCGGACCCACAGGCCCTGGCCGCCGAGGGTGCTGCTGATCAGTTCCGACTCCGGTGCGCCCGCGACCACCAGCACGTCGTCGGGGTGGACGGTGACCGTCAGGCCGACTGTCCGCAGCAGCTCCGCGCCCCGCTCCGACTCGGCCACCCGGACCCGCCACTCGTGCGGGTCGTGCCCGGCCAGCACGTCGTCCACCCGGCCGGCGGCCACCCGACGACCCCGCGCGATGATCGTGACGTGGTCGCAGATCAGCTGGATCTCGGCCAGCAGGTGGCTCGACACCAGCACGGTCACCCCGGCCTCGGCGAGGGTGCGCATCAGCTCGCGCATCTCCCGCATACCGGCCGGGTCCAGCCCGTTCGCCGGCTCGTCCAGGATCAGCAGCTCCGGGTTCTTCAGCAACGCCGACGCGACGGCGAGACGCTGCTTCATGCCCAGCGAATAGCCCTTCACCCGGTCCTCGCCCCGGTCCCGCAGACCCACCTGGTCGAGCACCTCGTCCACCCGCGACGTCGGCACACCCCCGGCGACCGCCAGCAACCGCAACGTACGGTGCCCGGTGAAGTTGCCGAAGAACTGCGGGCTCTCCACGATCGCGCCGACCCGGCCGGCGACCCGACCCAGTTGCTCCGGGGCCGACGCGCCCAGAACCCGCAGCTCACCGGCGTCGGCGTTGACCAGCCCCAGCAGGGCGCGCAGCGTGGTGGTCTTGCCGGAGCCGTTGGGGCCGAGGAAGCCGTGCACCTGGCCCGCCTCGACGACCATGTCGAAACCGTCCACCGCCACCCGGCTGCCCCGGCGCAGGGTACGGAACGTCTTGCGCAGACCGGCTATCTCGATGACCGCGCTCATCCGCACCGCTCCTCGTCGCTCACGGGCATGGGCCGTCCTCCGGGTGTGGTGACCAACGACACGGTGCCCCACCCTATGGCCGGGCCACCGCCCGTGGGGGGCGGCCTCAGGCTGCGTGGTTGGATGGAGCGGTGACTGCTGACCCGTTCCCCGCCGCAGCCGCCCCCTCACCCGTGGACGCGGATGTGGTGGTCAGCCTGGACGGCGTCGCCGTCCGGCGATCCGGCACCGCCCTGCTGCACGACGTCGACTGGCAGGTCGAGCTGGACGAACGCTGGGTGGTGCTCGGCCCCAACGGCGCCGGCAAGACCACCCTGCTCAACCTCGCCTGCGGTCGGCTGCACCCGAGCGCGGGTGTGGCGCACGTGCTCGGCGAGCGGATCGGTCGGACCGACCTCACCGAGCTGCGGACCCGGATCGGGTTGACCACCGCCGCGGTGGCCGAGCGGATTCCCACCGAGGAACGGGTCAGCGACGTCGTGGTCACCGCCGCCTGGTCGGTGGTCGGCCGCTGGCGGGAGAACTACGACCCGGCCGACGAGGCCCGCGCCCGTGCCCTGCTCGGGCAGCTCGGCGTCGGGCACCTGGCGGACCGGACGTACGGCACCCTCTCCGAGGGTGAGCGCAAGCGGGTGCAGATCGCCCGCGCCCTGATGACCGATCCGGAGCTGCTGCTGCTCGACGAGCCGACCGCCGGGCTCGACCTGGGTGGGCGCGAGGACCTGGTCGGCCGGCTCGCCGAGCTGGCGTACGACCCGGACGCCCCGGCGATGGTGCTGGTCACCCACCACGTCGAGGAGATCCCGCCCGGCTTCACCCACGCGTTGCTGCTGCGTGACGGCGCGGTGGTCGCCCAGGGACTGCTCGCCGACACGCTGACCGGCGACAACCTCAGCAAGACCTTCGGTCTGCCCCTGCTGGTCGAACGCCACGGCCCCCGCTGGACCGCCCGCGCCGCCTAACCCCCCACCCCCCACCCCAACGTCGATCATGGAGTTGTGGTGGGAGAAACGCCCTCCCATGTCCCTTTTGCGGCCACCGTAAGTCCATGATCGACGGGATGGGTGGGCGGGGGTGGGGATTTAGACTCGTCGTGGTCGTGTCCGGCGGGGCGGTGGGGAGGGTGTGGTGTCGGTGGGAGGTGGGGTGCGGCAGAGCCGGATCGTCGTGGTGGGCAGCGCGAACATGGACGTGGTCGGGGCCGGTCCGAGGCTGCCCCGGCCCGGCGAGACCGTGCTCGGCGACGACTTCGTGATGGTGCCCGGTGGTAAGGGCGCCAACCAGGCCGTCGGCGCCGTCCGGGCCGGGGCCGCCTGCACCTTCCTCGGCGCGCTCGGCTCCGACTCGTTCGGGGTCACCCTGCGGGCCCGGATCACCGCCGCGCAGGTGGACACCAGCCATCTGCGGGTGGTGTACGGGGCGTCCGGGGTGGCGCTGGTCATGGTCAACGCCGCCGGGGAGAACGCCATCCTGGTCACCCCCGGCGCGAACGCCGCCTTCACCGCGCTCACCGACGCCGAGCTGGACGTCGTACGCGGGGCGGACGTGCTGGTCGCCCAGTTGGAGATCCCGGTCGAGACGGTGACCGAGGCGGCGGTGGCCGCCCGTGCCGCCGGTACCCGGGTGATCCTCAACGCCGCGCCGGCCCGGCAGGTGCCCGCCGAGCTGCTCGCCGCGGTGGACCTGCTGGTGGTCAACGAGACCGAGGCGCAGCTGCTCACCGGCCGGGGGCGCGAGGAGCCGGCGGCGCTGCTGGCCCTGGTGCCGAGGGCGGTGCTCACCCTCGGCGGCGAGGGCGCCTGGTACGTCGAGCGGGACGGCCGGGCCGTGCACGTGCCACCCGTCGCCGTGGACGTGGTCGACACGACCGCTGCCGGAGACGCGTTCACCGCCGCCCTGGCCGTGGCCTGGGGTGAGGGTCGCGAGGTGGTCGACGCGGTGCGCTGGGCGGCGGCGGCCGGTGCGGCCTGCGTCCGCCGGCTCGGCGCGTCCGTGGCCCTGCCCCGCCGTGCCGAGATCGACGCCCTGTACGCCCCGTGACGAGCGGGGCGGGATCGGCCGGCACGGGAACGTCGGCGTACCGACCGCCGGCCCGCGAGCCCGGTCCACCACCCGCCCCGACGGTCGCGTCCCGGCCCGCCCTGTCGCGGACGCCGCGATCGCCCCGACGGTCGCCTCCCGTCGCGTCCCGGCCCGCCCTGTCGCCGACGTGGCGATCGCCCCGGCCGCCGGACCGACCGGGCGGCCCGGCCCGGCGTCATCCTGCTGACCGGTGGCTCAGCCGGCCGGGTCGTCGCTGAGCCGTTCGCCCCGGCGGCGCAACATGCCGAGGCCGGGGATGCCGGCGACGGCGAGCTTCAGGTCGCGGGTCACGTCGAGCAGGTCGTGCAGGTCCGGGCCGACCCGGTCAAGGGTGGCCAGGATCGGCAGCACGTCCGAGGTCAGGTGCTCCTTGAGCTTGGGCAGCTCGTCGACCAGCCGGATCGCCGCGACCACCTCCTCGTGGCTTAGCTCGGCGACGAACCGGTTCGCCATCGGCGCACCCCGACGCAAGGCCGGCTCGTATGCGGTCAGCAGCTCCGACGCGACGGCGGCGGCGCCCTCCGCGGTGGCCACCGTGCCGGCGGCCCGACCCGCCACCGCCCCGGCCTCGGCGACCACGGTGCCGGCGGCCCGGGACACCTGTCCGGCCTCGGCCACCAGGCCGGCTGCCGCCCCGGAGACCCGTTCGGCCTCGGCGACCACCACGGCCGCCGCCCCGGAGACCCGTTCGGCCTCGGCGACCACCACGGCCGCCGCCCCGGCGACCTCGGTGGCCTGCACGATGGCCGTGGTGGCCGCCGTGCTGATCACCGCCACCTCACGCACCGCCGTCTCGGCGTCGGTGAGCACCCGGTCGGTCCGGTCCAGGGTCTCCTCGATCCGGTCCACCACCCCGTTGATCCGGGTCAGGAGCGCCTCCACCCCGTCGAGCACGGCGAAGGCACGGGCCGGCACGGCGGCGAACGAGGCGGCCGACCCGACCGCCTGGTCGAGGGCGGCACGGGTGAGGCCGACGACGGCGGTCGGTCGGGGCAGGGAGAGGGCCATGTCACCCAGTGTGCGTCGGCTCGGCCAGTGCTGCCCGTCGGCACGGTCGGGCCCGGGCCGGCCCGGGGACGGGAGCAGATCCGGACCAAGGGCGGGACCAGATCCGGACCAGGGGTGGGGCCACGTCCGGACCGGGGGTGGGATCCCAGCCAGGGCCAGGTCCGGACCAGGGGTGGGGCCAGGTCTGGACCGGGGGTGGGATCCCAGCCAGGGCCAGGTCCGGACCAGGGGTGGGGCCAGGTCTGGACCGGGGGTGGGATCCCAGCCAGGGCCAGGTCCGGACCAGCGGCGGGGCCAGATCCGGACCAGGGGCCGAGACGGCGGGACCACGGTGGGACGGGAACGGGGGCGGGGCCAGGGGTGCGGTCAGGGCCGGGGCGCGGGTGTGGGCCGGCCGGAAAGCGGCCGTCGCGCCGGGCGGTAGGGTGCCGGCATGTCGGTCCGCCCCCGCGGCGTGACGCCGGCCGGTCGTGGTCTGGCGGGCCTCGCGATCCTCGCCGTGCTCGCCGTGTTCGCCGGCGGCTACGGGCTGTCCCGGGCGGACGCCGGGCTGACCACCCGGCAGGTGACCGTCGACGGGGTGCCGTTGACCGAGGTGCGGGCCGAAACACCGGGCGGGACGGAGGCCGGGCCGGCGCAGGGACGTCGGCCGGGGGTGGTGATCGCCCACGGTTTCGCCGGTTCGGCCCGGCTGATGCGTCCGTTCGCCGACACGCTCGCCCGGCAGGGGGTGGTCGCGTTGCTGGTCGACTTCGCCGGGCACGGCGGTAATCCGGCACCGCTGGTCGGGGCGGGGCGCGACGACGTCGACTCCCGTGCCGTCCTCGAACACGACCTGGCCGTCGCCGTCGCCCACCTGCGCGGCCGGCCCGGCGTCGACCCGGCGCGGATAGTGCTGCTCGGCGACTCGATGGGCGCGGGCGCGGTGACCCGGTACGCCGCCGGTCACCCCGACATCGCCCGGACCGTGGCGATCTCACTGCCCGACGGCAGCGAGCTGCCCGACGGCCGGCCGGAGGGGCTGCTGCTGATCGTCGGCGGTCTCGAATTCCCCGACTTCCGCGCCACCGCCGAGGCGACCGCCCGCCGGGGTGCCGGCCGACGACTGGTGGTGGTGCCGGGGACGGAACACGTCTCGGTGCTCTTCGCCGGCCGTACCCACGCGGAGGTCGCCGCCTGGGTCGGCGGTGGCGGCACCACGGCACCGCGGCCGGTCGCCCGGCTGGTCCCGGCTGGGCTGCTGTTGCTCGGGTTCGTGCTGGGCTTCGCCCCGTTGGCGGCGCTGCTGCTGGGCCCGCGGCGGGTGCCGCCGGCCGCCCGCCGCCGGCTCGGCCGACCGGTCACGGTCGCCCCGGTCGTGGTGGCGGTGGCGGCGTGCGCCATCGGCGTGGGCGTGCTGTCGGGTGCGGTGACGCCCACCGACCGGCTCCCCCTTGCGATGGGTGGTTACCTCACCGGTTTCCTGCTGGTCACCGGCGTCCTACTGGCCGCCGCACGCTGGTGGCCGCTGCACACGTGGCCCCCCGCCCCGGATGCGGCCACCGCTCCGGCTGCAACCCCGACCACCGTCCCGGCTCGGGCTGCAACCCCGGCCACCGTCCCGGCTCCGGCTGCAACCCAGGTCGGCGCGGCCACGTCGGTCCCCGCCGCCCCGGCTCCTGCCGGCGGGCCCGTCCCGGCCGCCGCGCCACCCGGGGGCCGCACGCCGGTGCGGTCCGTGGTCGCCGTTCTGCTGCTGACCGGGTACGCCGCGATCGCCGTCGCCGTGCCGATCCACCTGGGCCTCACCTGGGCCGTGCCGGTGGGCCCCCGGTGGTGGCTGCTGCCCGTGGTGGCGGTCGCCTGTCTGGTCTTCCTGGCCGGTGCCGAGCTGGTGACGGACGGCCGGAGCTGGCGGTACGCGGCGGTCGGCGCGCTGGTCGTGCCGGCGCTGACCGGGGCGGCCGTGGTGGGGCTGGCCCCCGGGTTCGTACTGCTGGTGGTGCCGCTGCTCGCGGTGCTCCTCGGCTGGCAGGCCGCCTGGGCGGCGGTGCTGCGGCGGGCCGGTGCTCCCCGGTGGTCACCGGCGGTGGTGGGCGCGGTCCTGTTGGCCTGGCCGGTCGCCACCGCGTTGCCCCTGAGTTGACCCGCAGCCGGCGCAGCGGGGGGTCACGGCCGGGCGCGGGCCACCCGCAGCGCCCACCAGATCAGCGGCGCCTGTAGGGGCACCCGCCCGTAGGCGACCGCCCGGCGCAGCGGGGGTTGCCGTCGCCAGTCCACCGCCATCTGCACGTTGGCCGGGAACACCGCCGTGAACAGCGCCGCTGCGGCCAGACCGCCCCGGCGTCGGGTGGCCGGGTGCGCCAGCGCCGCCGCCACCAGCAGCTCGACCACCCCACTGGCGTACGTCCAGCGGCGGGCGGGTCCGGGCAGTGCCCGGGGCACGATCCGGTCGTACGGGCGGGGCTTCGCGAAGTGGGTGACGCCGGCCAGGGCGAGCAGACCGGCCAGGGCGACGGCCTCGCCGCGACGGGTGCTCATCGGTGTTCCCCCTGCTGTTCGACCGCGCGTTGGACGGCGCGGTAGATCTGTCCGAACCGTAGCGCGTCGGGGGTGCGCAGCAGCATCACTTCCTGACCGAGGTGCTGCACCCACAGCTCGTTGACCCGGTTGCCGCGTTCGTAGGAGCGGTCCAGCCAGCCCAGCGGCAGCTCCAGGAAGGGCAGCAGGGCGAGCACCCCGACGGCGCAGGCGGCCAGCACGAGCAGGGCCGGCTTCCATTCGCCGCGGTCCTGTGCCGACCAGAGCAGTGAGACCACGCAGACCAGGGCGACCAAGGGGGGCAGCGAGAGCAGCAGCACCAGTACGCCGCGTCCGAGGATGCGGGACCGGACGGCCATCGTGGTGGCCCCCCGGGCGTGCCAGACGTACGCCACGTCGGCGATCCGGACGATCTGCCCGCCGGCCGTGATCGACTCGGAGGTCACCTGCACCGTGTCGTCCCGGTAATAGAGGGTCATCACTAACCCTAACCGTTCGCAGCCGGCCGGTGCCGGGCCGTGTTCGGTCGATCGGGCCTTCCTGAGGGCCGGCTGCCGGTCGGCCGGTGCTTCGCGGGCCCGGTGACCTGGTGGTCCGTACCCGGGACGACGGGTGGTGCGGACGGCTACGAACTGCGGCGGGGCCCGGGGCCCTCGCCGGTCGAGCCGGTCGCGTGCTGCCGCCCGGGGCCGGCCGTCGACCCGCCGTGGCGCTCCGTGCGCACCGGCGGCCCGGGGTCGTGGCCGGCCCGGGGTGGTGGCGCGGTGTTCTCCATCGCCCGCTGCACCGCCCGGTAGATCCGGCCGAAGCGCAGCGCGTCGCCGGTGCGCAGCAGCAGCACCGGCCGCCCATGCCAGCGGACCCACAGCTCACGCTGCCGGCTGCCCTGGTCGTAGGAGCGGTCCAGGCGGTCGAAGAGGAAGTCGGCGACCGGCCCGACGGCCAGCCCGACCAGCACCGACGCGCCGACGATGGCGAGCGTGACGGTGGGGGAGCGGTGTAGCCAGACCGCCACCGCGATGCCGATCACCGCAGCCACCAGCGGGCCGGCCAGGGCGGCGCCGATCGCCCCCCGTCCGGCGAGCACCCGCCAGGAGCGGTCGCCCCGGCGGTGCCAGACCAGGCCGATCTCGGCCAGCGGAAAGGCGCGACCGTCGACCCGGATGGCGGTGGAGGTGACCTGCACCGACCGGTCGTCGTAATACGTGATCATGGCGGGACTCCCGGGCGCGGGTGGCGAACACCAGACTACGTACCCCAACGATCCGGGTCGTAAGGTTGGCACGACTTCGACGAGGAAGTAGGGGTGGCGTGAGCGAGTTCGTGCGGTTGGAGACCAGGGACGGCATCGGCACCATCCGGCTGGAGCGGCCGCCGATGAACGCGCTCAACAAGCAGGTCCAGGAGGAGTTGCGGGCCGCCGCGACGGCCGCCTCCGCCGACCCGGGCGTCCGCGCCGTCATCGTGTACGGCGGGGAGAAGGTCTTCGCCGCCGGCGCCGACATCAAGGAGATGGCCGACATGTCCTACGTGGACATGGCGGAGCGGGCCGCCGACCTGTCCAGCGCCGTCGGCGCGCTCGCCCGGATCCCCAAGCCGGTGGTCGCCGCGATCACCGGCTACGCCCTCGGTGGCGGCTGTGAGCTGGCGCTGGCCTGTGACTGGCGGGTGGTGGCCGAGGACGCCAAGCTCGGCCAGCCGGAGATCAAACTCGGCGTCATCCCCGGTGCGGGCGGCACCCAGCGGCTGGCCCGGCTGGTCGGCCCGGCCCGCGCCAAGGATCTGATCATGTCGGGCCGGATGGTGGACGCGGCGGAGGCGCTGCGGATCGGGCTGGCGGACCGGGTCGCCCCGGCCGCCGAGGTCTACGACACCGCCGTCGCGCTGGTGCGGCCGTACCTGACCGGGCCGGTGCAGGCGTTGCGGGCGGCGAAGCTGGCGGTCGACGCCGGCCTGGACATGGACCTGACCTCCGGGCTGGCGTGGGAGAGCCAGCTCTTCGCCGCGCTCTTCGCCACCGACGACCGGCGCGAGGGGATGGCCGCGTTCGTCGAGAAGCGCAAGCCGGACTTCACCGGCCGCTGACCCGTCCCGCCCCGGGCCGCGCTCCTGCTGGTCCGGGGCGGACTCCCGGCGCGATGGTGGCGGTGCCGCCGACGCCGTGCCGGGAGGTGTTCACATCCCGCCTACCGGCCAGTAGCGTGTGACTCCGGTCAGCGGACGAGGGAGCGGCGATGACGGAACGGGTCGAGGGCCACGGCGGAGCGCTGGCGTTGGCGGCACTGCGGGCGCACGGCGTACGGGAGATGTTCACCCTCTCCGGCGGGCACGTCTTCCCGCTCTACGACGCCGCGCACACCACCGGCTTCCCGATCTACGACGTCCGGCACGAGCAGTCCGCCGTCTTCGCCGCCGAGGCGGTGGCCAAGCTTCAGCGCCGCCCCGGCCTCGCCGTACTCACCGCCGGCCCCGGCGTCACCAACGGCATCTCGGGCCTGACCAGCGCCTTCTTCAACGCCTCACCGGTGCTGGTGCTGGGCGGCCGGGCCCCGCAGTTCCGCTGGGGTTCCGGCAGCCTCCAGGAGATGGACCACCTGCCGCTGGTCGCCCCCGTCACCAAGCACGCCGAGACGGTGTTCACCGCCGACGACATCCCCCGCGCGGTCTCCGCCGCGTTGACCACCGCGCTCACCCCGCACCGGGGCCCGGTCTTCCTCGACTTCCCGCTGGAGGCGATCTTCTCCGTCGGCGACACCGAACTGGCCGCCCCGACCGCCGTCGCCCCGGTCGAACCCGACCCGGACGAGGTGACGAAGGCGGCCCGGTTGATCGCCGCCGCCGACCGTCCGGTGATCATCGCCGGTTCCGACGTGTACGCCGGGGACGCCGTCGCCGCGCTCCGCGAGGCCGCCGAGGCGTTGCAGGTGCCGGTCTTCACCAACGGCATGGGCCGCGGCGCGCTCCCGCCGCAGCACCCGCTCGCCTTCGCCAAGGCCCGCCGGGTCGCCCTCGGCGACGCGGACGTGGTGGTCGTCGTCGGCACCCCGCTGGACTTCCGGCTCAGTTTCGGCGACTTCGGCGACGCGGCGGTGGTGCACGTCGTCGACGCCCCCACCCAGCGGGCCGGGCACGTCCAGCCCGCCGCCAGCCCCGCCGGTGACCTGCGGCTGATCCTGTCCGCCTTCGCCGACCACACCGGCGACCGGGCCGACCACGCCGACTGGATCGCCCGGCTGCGCACCGCCGAGGACGCGGCACGGGCCCGTGACGCCGCCGAGATGGCCGCCGACACCGACCCGATCCGCCCGGCCCGGGTCTACGGCGAGCTGCGCCGGGCCCTCGCCCCGGACGCGATCACCATCGGCGACGGCGGCGACTTCGTCTCGTACGCCGGGCGCTACCTGGAGCCGTCGCAGCCCGGCACCTGGCTCGACCCCGGCCCGTACGGCTGCCTGGGCACCGGGATGGGCTACGCGATGGGGGCCCGGGTCAGCCACCCCGACCGGCAGGTCTGCGTGCTGATGGGCGACGGCGCGGCCGGTTTCTCGCTGATGGACGTCGAGTCGCTGGTCCGGCAGCGGCTGCCGGTGGTGATCGTGGTCGGCAACAACGGCATCTGGGGGCTGGAGAAGCACCCGATGCGGGCCATGTACGGCTACGACGTCGCCGCCGACCTGCAGCCCGAGCTGCGCTACGACAGGGTGGTCGAGGCGCTCGGCGGGGCCGGGGAGACGGTGGCGAAGGCCGCCGACCTCGGCCCGGCGCTGGGGCGGGCGTTCGACGCCGGGGTGCCGTACCTGGTCAACGTGCTCACCGACCCGGCCGACGCGTACCCGCGCTCGTCCAACCTGGCCTGACCACCCGGCGCGCGACCGTCGTCGGACCCGGCGGCGGTCGCGTTCTGCCGAGCGGATAAATCGGCGGAATGTCAGCGGCGACACACGTAACGTCAGACCCCTCGCTCATCGTTGGACGATCCAGCGATAACGACGGGAGTTCTGATGACATTCGCCATCCGCGCCGAGGGGCTGGTGCGCCGGTTCGGTGCCACCACCGCCCTGGCCGGGGTCGACCTTGAGGTGCCCACCGGGACGGTCTTCGGGCTGCTCGGCCCCAACGGCGCCGGCAAGACCACCGCGGTACGGGTGCTCGCCACCCTGCTCACCGCCGACGCGGGCCACGCCACGGTCGGCGGATACGACGTCCGCCGCGACGCCCACCAGGTCCGCCAGCTGATCGGCCTCACCGGCCAGTACGCCTCGGTCGACGAGAACCTGACCGGCACCGAGAACATGCTGCTCATCGGCCGGCTGCTGGGCCTGTCCCGGCGCGACGCCCGGGACCGGGCCGCCGAGCTGCTGGCCGGGTTCCAGCTCACCGACGCCGCCGGCCGGGCCGCGAAGACCTACTCCGGCGGGATGCGCCGGCGGCTCGACCTGGCGGCCAGCCTGGTCGGTCGGCCGCAGGTGCTCTTCCTCGACGAGCCGACCACCGGTCTCGACCCGCGCAGCCGCAACGACCTGTGGGACATCGTCCGGGGCCTGGTCGCCGATGGGGTGACCGTGCTGCTGACCACGCAGTACCTGGAGGAGGCCGACCAGTTGGCCGACGAGATCGCCGTGGTCGACCACGGTCGGGTGATCGCCCAGGGCACCCCGGAGGAGCTGAAGGCCAAGACCGGCGGCCAGGTGCTGACGGTCCGGCCGGTCGAGGCCACCGACCTGGCCACCGTGCTCGCCGTCGTCGGCGAGGTGACCGGGGTCGACCCGGAGGTCGTCCAGACCACGGTCAGCGCGCCGGTCAACGGTCCGGGCGCGTTGCCCGCCGTGGTGCGCCGGCTCGACGACGCCGAGGTGCAGGTCGCCGAGCTGGCCCTGCGCGGGTCCAGCCTCGACGAGGTGTTCCTCTCCCTCACCGGCCACCGCGCCGAGGACACCGCCGACACCGCCGGCCTCGCCGACACCGCTGACGCCCTGGAAGGGAGCCCGGCATGACCGCCGTGACCGTCGCCGCTCCGTCGGCCCGACCCGTACCGGCCCGCCGGCTCAGCCCGGCCGCCGGTCTGCGGCACACCGGCACGCTGGCCTGGCGCAGCCTGGTGCAGATCAAACACAACCCGATGGAGCTGCTCGACCTGAGCATCCAACCGGTGATGTTCGTGTTGCTCTTCACCTACGTCTTCGGTGGGGCGATCTCGGGCAGCCCGGGGGAATACCTCACCTTCGCGCTGCCCGGCATCATCGTGCAGAACGCCTTCTTCGCCACCATGACCACCGGTTTCGGGCTGAACCAGGATCTCACCAAGGGCGTCTTCGACCGGCTGCGGTCGTTGCCGGTGGCCCGGTGGTCCCCGCTCGCCGGCCGGATCGTCGCCGACACGGTCAAGCAGGCGTGGTCGTTGTCGCTGCTGCTCGGCGTCGGGATGATCCTCGGCTTCCGGCTCGGCAACGGCCTGCTCGGCCTGCTCGCCGCGTTCGCTCTGCTGCTGGTCTTCTCGCTGGCCGCCGCCTGGATGTCGGTGCTGGTCGGGGTGCTGGTCAGTGAGCCGGACAAGGTGCAGATCTTCGGCTTCACGGTGATCTTCCCGCTGAGCTTCACCAGCAACGCCTTCGTGCCGACCGAGACGATGCCGTCCTGGCTTCAGCACTGGGTCGAGGTGAACCCGGTGACCATCCTGGCGAACGCGCTGCGCGGCCTGCTGGTCGGCGGGCCGGTCGCCGGGCCGGTGCTCCAGTCGCTGCTCTGGGCGGTCGTCATCGCCGCCGTCTTCGCCCCGCTCGCGGTCAGGGGTCTACGCCGTCGGTTGTGACCGGGGTGGCGACGTTGGGGGTCACCCGGTGTGTTCGGGTGACCCCGGCGGGGTCAGATCTCGGGCCGGTCGCCCTCGCGGGGTCGTTCGCCGTCGTGCGGTGCGGCGTCCTGTCGGGTCGGCGGGTGGTCGGCGGGCGGGGTGTCCTCCCGTGGCGGCGCACCGTCGCGGGGGCGCTTCCCGTCGTGCCGGCGCAGGTCGTCCTCCCGGCGGCGGAGGTCCTCCTCCCAACGCTGGAAGAGGGCGTTGTCGTCCCGGCGGGCACGTTCGTCGATCGACTTCAGGAACTCGGGGTCGTCGTCAGGCGCGACGGGTCGTCGGGAGCCGGTGCCGGACGGCCATCCGCCGCGTCGGTCACCCGTGGGGGCGGGTCGACCGGCGAGGAACCAGGCGATCGAGCCGACCAACGGGAAGACCAGGATGACCAGGACCCAGGCGAACCGGGGCAGCCCCCGGATCCCCTCGTCCTCCGCGGAGAGGCAACTGATCAGCGCACCGGCGGCGAGCACCACCTGGAGCAGGAACAACACCACATAGAGCCGGGCCATGCCCCCATCATGGCGCAGCCGTGCGCGTCACCACACCCCACGCAGCACCAGCGCCACGCACAGCAGTGCCAGACCGGTCGTGCCGAGGGCCATCAGCGGTACGGCGTGGGTGTCGATCCGGGCCTGCCGGCGGCCGGTGGCCCGCCCCCAGCCCACCACCAGCGTCGCCCACCAGGTCGCCACGGTGACCCCGGCCAGCAGGGCACCGGCGGTGTCGCCGGTCAGCGCCAACCGGACCGCCAGCACGGTCACCACCGTGTACGCCAGCCCCATGCGCCGCCAGGCCAGCCGGGTGCGCTCCGGTTGCAGGCCGGGATCGCGGGTGCCGTCCCCGCCCGCCGGCACCCCGGTCACCCGCTCACCCCGCGCGCCAGGACCGCCACCACCAGCAGCAGCGCGCCCACCGCCACGATCAGGGCGAGGACGGCCGGGAAGCGGGAGGCCGGCAGGCGTTCGCCGAGCCGGATGGCCCGTTCGGTGCGGGACCAGTGGTCCACCGCCCGGACGGCGACGGTCGCGCCGAGCAGCAGCAGCGCCACGGCGATCGCCTCCCGCAGGTGGCGCAGTGGCAGCGGCGGGAGGAACTGGGCGGCGGCCAGCCCGCCCGCGATCAGCGCCAGCCCGGTGCGCAGCCAGGCCAGGAAGGTCCGTTCGTTGGCCAGCGAGAAGCGGTAGTCGGGGGTGCTGCCCACGGAGTTGAGGTCCGACGGGTCGAACCACCGTCTGATCGCCTGCCACACGACGCCGATTATCCGCTTTACCGTCGACATAGCCTGGAGCGATGACCGATCTTGATGCCTCCACCCTGCGCGACACCTACGACCGGCAGCTCCGGCCGGAGATCCCCGACCCGGTCCCGGCCGGCGTGACCGTCGAACACGACGGCCCGCTGGTGCGCATCCTGGGTCTGGACCATGGCGGTTTCCTCACCTACCGCACCCTGGACGGGCTGGTCGGGGAGGACCTGGATGCGCTGATCGCCCGGCAGGTCGAGCTGTTCCGGCAGCGCGGCGAGTCGGTGGAGTGGAAGCACAACACCCACGACGAGCCCGCCGACCTGCCGGACCGGCTGCGCGCCGCCGGCTTCGTGCCGGAGGACCGGGAGACCGTGCTGATCGGGCCGGTCGCGCCGCTGGCGGGTGCCGTGCCGGTGCTCCCCGAGGGGGTACGGCTGCGCGAGGTCACCGGTCTGGTCGACCTGGAGCGGATCGCCGCGATGGAGGAGGAGGTCTGGCGCAGCGACCGTTCCCACCTGGTCACCGGGCTGGCCCGGGAGATCGAGGCGGACCCGCAGTCGATCACGGTGGTGGTGGCCGAGGCGGGGGAGACGGTGGTCAGCGCCGGTTGGGTGCGCTACCTCAACGGCACCGGCTTCGCCAGCCTGTGGGGCGGTTCGACGCTCGAACAGTGGCGGCGGCGGGGCATCTACCGGGCGCTGGTGGCCTACCGGGCCCGGCTGGCCGACCAGCGGGGCAAGACGTTGTTGCAGGTGGACGCCTCGGAGGACAGCAGGCCGATCCTGGAGCGACTCGGCTTCGTACCGGTCACCACGACCACCCCCTACGTCTACACTCCGTGATGATGGAGCAGCGGCTGACGGACGACGAGCAGCAGGTTCTCAAGACGGGCGCCTTCGGGGCGGTCTTCCTGGTGTCGAACGCCGATCCGGGCGTGTTCGCGATGATCCGGGAGAGCTTCGCCGCGTCCGGGGCGTTCGCCGGGGCCAGTGGCCTGGTGAAGGAGGCGCTGACCGCGGGCGGGCTGCCCCGGCTGCCCCGGGACTCGGCGCTGGAGATCGAGTCGGTGGTGCTGCCGGCGTTGGGGCGTGCGGTGGACATCCTGCGGGAGAAGTCGCCGGCCGACCTGTCGGCGTACCGCGAGCTGGTGGTGACGGCGGCGGAGCAGGTGGCCAGTGCGCACCGGGGGGTGACGCCGGCCGAGGCGGACGCCATCGAGCGGATCAGGACCGCCCTGGCCGGGCCCGTCGAGCCGGCCTGATCGGGTCGCGTGTGCCCGGTCGCGCCGGGCTGGCCCGGGGCCGGGTCGGCGGCCCTGATCGACCCCGAGGTCGCCGGTCCGGGGTGGTCGGTCGTGCTGGTGCCGACCGGTTCCTGCGGTTCACCGCTGTCGACGTCCGCCGCCGCCCCGACGAGGTCGTGGCCCAACTCTCGGTGGGTGGTCAGGTTCGAGGGGTGGGCTGTCGGCTCTGCGTCAGGGTGCGCCTGTCGCGGTGAGCTGTGTCACCGCGGGTGACCCGGAGGGTTAACCTACTGGCAGGTAACATTGCGTTCGTGGGCAACTGCACAGCAGCCCGCGGTTGACCGGGTGTCAACGACGCGCAAAGCTCCGCCCTTAACCGGGCGAGCAGATCGCACACCACCAACAGGAGGGTTGTCGAATCGCGATGAACATCGTCGTACTCGTCAAGCAGGTGCCTGATTCGGGCGCGGACCGCAACCTGCGTGCTGACGACAACACCGTCGACCGCGGTTCGGCGAACAACGTCATCAACGAGATGGACGAGTACGCCATCGAGGAGGCGCTGAAGATCAAGGAGGCGCACGGTGGCGAGGTCACCATCCTGACCATGGGGCCCGACCGGGCCACCGAATCGATCCGCAAGGCGCTCTCCATGGGCCCCGACGCCGCCGTGCACGTCCTCGACGACGCCCTGCACGGGTCCTGCGCGGTGGCCACCTCGAAGGTGCTCGCCGCCGCCCTCGGGCAGCTGGGCGCCGACCTGGTGATCTGCGGCGCCGAGTCGACCGACGGCCGGGTCCAGGTCATGCCGCACATGCTCGCCGAGCGGTTGGGGGTCGCCGCGCTGACCGGTGCCCGCAAGCTCACCGTCGACGGCGGCACGCTGACCGTGGAGCGGCAGACCGAGGAGGGCTACGAGGTGGTCACCGCCTCGACCCCGGCCGTGGTCTCCGTCTGGGACACCATCAACGAGCCGCGCTACCCCTCCTTCAAGGGCATCATGGCCGCCAAGAAGAAGCCGGTGAAGACGCTGTCCCTGGCCGACCTGGGCGTCGCGCCGACCGAGGTGGGTTTCGAAGGCGCGACCAGCGCCGTCGTCGAGCACACCAGGCGTCCGCCGCGCTCCGGCGGCGCCAAGATCACCGACGAGGGCGAGGGCGGCGTCAAGCTGGTCGAGTTCCTCGCCACCGAGAAGTTCGTCTGAGGGGTCTGAACATGGCTGAGGTACTCGTCGTCGTCGAAGCCACCAGGGAGTTCGGCGTCAAGAAGGTCACCCTGGAAATGCTGACCCTCGCCCGCGGGCTGGGCACCCCGAGCGCCGTGGTGCTCGGCGGCGCCGGTGCCGCCGACGCGCTGAGCGCCAAGCTCGGCGAGTACGGCGCGGAGAAGATCTACGCCGCCGAGAGCGAGGAGATCGACGGTCACCTGGTCGCCCCCAAGGCGACCGTGCTGGCCGAACTGGTCAACCGGGTGCAGCCGGCCGCCGTCCTGCTGGCCTCGGCCCAGGAGGGCAAGGAGATCGCCGCCCGGCTGGCCGTCAAGCTGGACAACGGCATTCTGACCGACGTGGTCGGCCTCGACGCCGACGGCACCGCCACCCAGGTCGCCTTCGCCGGCTCCACCATCGTCAAGTCCAAGGTCACCAAGGGCCTGCCGCTGGTCACCGTACGGCCGAACTCGGTCACCCCGACGCCGGCGGCGGCCACCCCGGCCGTCGAGCAGCTCACCGTCGCGGTCACCGACACCGACAAGCTGGCGAAGGTCGTCGAGCGGGTCGCCGAGCAGAAGGGCTCCCGCCCCGAGCTGACCGAGGCCGGCATCGTCGTCTCCGGCGGTCGCGGCGTCGGCAACGCCGACAACTTCAAGCTGGTCGAGGAGCTGGCCGACCTGCTCGGCGGTGCCGTCGGGGCGTCCCGCGCGGCGGTCGACTCCGGTTACTACCCGCACCAGTTCCAGGTCGGGCAGACCGGCAAGACCGTCTCCCCGCAGCTCTACGTCGCGCTGGGCATCTCCGGTGCGATCCAGCACCGGGCCGGCATGCAGACCTCGAAGACGATCGTCGCCGTGAACAAGGACGGCGAGGCCCCGATCTTCGAGCTGGCCGACTACGGCGTGGTGGGCGACCTGTTCAAGATCGTGCCGCAGGCCGCCGAGGAGATCCGCAAGCGTAAGTGACCCGACCCGGGTCCGCACTGGAGCCGCCGTCCGGTCCGCCCGGGCGGCGGCTCCGTCGTGGTGCCGGGTCTGGCGTGGTGCCCGGTCCCGGCGTGGTGACGGGCGGGCGGCGGCGCTGCCCGGCGATCCGGCCGGCGCCGAATTGCGCAACGACCCGGAAGACGGGGGCACGACCCCGGTTCCGGCCGTGGTGAGGGGAGCTGATCGGCGGGCCGGGGAGCTGAACCGGCCCACCGATCAGCCCGTCAGGGTGCCCCTCAGCAGGCTGTCGCCGGAGTGGGCGGGCTTGTTGTCGTACTGCTCGGCGGAGACGTCGACCACCGAGTACGCCTGGAGATCCACATTCGGGGGCAGGGGCAGCAGCGCATCACCCGAGCTGCCCCGCAGCACACCCACCGAGAACATCTCCATGCTCGTCGGATTGATCAGCCAGACCTCGTAGTACCCCGCAACGTCCGGGAGATTCGCGACGTGCAGATGCAGTCGGCCGTCGGCGAAGACCCGGGCGTCACCGTTGGCGTCCTTCGGCGTGCTGCCGTACGCGGCCAGTGGTGCGCTGGCCAGCACCTCCTGCCGGGGTGTGGAGTCCCGGTCACCGAGGACGGCGACGGTGCCGAGCACCGCGATCGCCGCGGCGGCGGTCGCCGAGACGACCGTGGTCGCCCAGCGGGGCCACCGCCGGGACCGGCCCGCCGGTCGTGCGGCGGCCCGCCCGCTGCCCGGGGACGACTGCCGCCGCCGGGAACCCGGCCGGTCGCCGGTCACCGCCGACAGCTGCCGGTACGCCGGGTCGACGTCGTCACCGGTCGCCGGCTGTGCCGGCACGGGACGTACCCCCGTCGGGTCGGGCCCGAGATCCTGACGGTGGGCCTGCGCCGACGACGGCGCCTGCGCCACGGCGTCGAGTTCGGCCAGGATGCCCGCCCAGAGGTGGGCCGGCGGGTCGGGCAGGTCGTGCAGGCCCTGGGTCTGCGCGCCCAGCCCGGCGACGTGCCGGAGGGTGTCCAGCTCGCCCCGGCAGGTCACGCAGCCGCCGAGGTGGTCGGTCTCACCGTGGTCCGCCTCGCTCTCACCGAGCGCCAGAAAGACCAGCCGGTCGTGGTCCAGGTGCTGCACCGTCCACCTCCCATCTGCGTTTCAAGCTCGCCATGCCCCGTCTGATGTGGCTCTTGACCGTGCCCAACGGCACTCCGGTCACCGTCGCGATCTGCTGGTGGGTCAGGTCGTCGTAGAAGGCCAGCTCCAACATCCGCCGTTGGTCGTCCGGGAGCCGGGCCAGCTCGTCGGCGACCACCAGCCGGTCGACCACTGTGTCCGGGTCCCCGCCGGTGGCGACCGGCTCGGGCAGCTGCCGGACCGTCTCCACCACCCGCATCTCCCGGGCCGAGGCGCGCAGCCGGTCGATCACCTTGCGCCGGCCGATGCCGAGCAGCCAACCGATCAGTGAACCCTTGGCCGGGTCGAAGGTGTCCCGCCCCAACCAGGCGGCGACGAACGTCGCCTGGGTCACGTCCTCCGCGTCGCTGCGGTTGGCCAGCGTGCTGGTGGCCAGGTGGTGCACGGCCCGGCCGTACCGGTCGTACGCCTCCCGCAGCGCGCTCTCGTCGCCCGCCCGGAAGCGCGCGGCCAACTCGTCGGGGGGTGGGGGTTCGGGTTCCTGGCCTGCTGTTCCCACCGCTGTCACCGGGCGGGTCGCCTTCCCTGGGGCATGCCCGACTGTAACGCCCACAGCCTCCGCCCCACTCTCCCGGTCCGTGTTCGCCTCCACTCGTCTCACCTGCTCTTCGTCGCCGGGGGCGGCCCCGGATGCACCCCGGACGAAGAAAAAGAAAGTGGTGTCCGGCTGCATCCGGCGGTGCGACGGGTGGCGTAACCCGTTCTGCAAGCCAGACCTGACGAACCAGCACCAATCACCAGGAGGCAGACATGCAGCTCGCTATCTTCCGTCGGGTCGCCGCAGGCGGCGCGGTGGCCGCCCTGGCCTTCGCGGGCGTCGGCGCCGCGACCACGACCCCGGCGTACGCCGCCTCGTCCAAGGTCTCCGTCGTGCACGGCATCCCGGACACCCCGGTCGACGTCTACGTCAACGGCGAGAAGACCCTCGACAACTTCAAGCCCGGTGACGTGGCCGGCCCGCTGACCCTGCCCGAGGGCGAGTACGACATCGCGCTGACCAAGCCGGGTGAGCCGGTCGGCAGCGCGATCCTCAAGGTCGACGACGCCAAGGTGCCCGGTGGCGCCAACATCAGCCTCGCCGCGCACCTCAGCGCGGACGGCAAGCCGCAGATCACCCCCTTCGTCAACGACACCGCCAAGCTGGCCGCCGGCAAGGCCCGACTGATCGTCCGGCACACCGCCGCCGCCCCGGCGGTCGACGTCCGGGCCGGTGGCAAGCCGGTCTTCGAGGACCTCACCAACCCGAAGGAGGCCAAGGCGGACGTCGACGCGGGCACGGTCAAGGCCGACGTGGTACTGGCCGGCACCGACACCGTGGCGATCGGCCCGGCGGACCTCAACCTCAAGGAGGGCACCGCCACCATCGTCTACGCGATCGGCTCGGCCGAGGCCAAGAACCTCGACGTGGTCGCCCAGACCATCACCGGTCTGCACTCCGCCCCGGGCGGGGTGCCCAGCGGCACCGGCGGGCAGGCCGGCACCGGCGTCGACACCTGGTGGTACGTGCTGGCGGGCGCCGGCGTGCTGCTGCTGGTCGGCGGTGGGGCGCGGGTGGCCACCACCCGGACCGGTCGCCGGTGACGGTGCGACACCGCGGGGCGCTGGCGGCGATGGCCGCCGGCGTCGCCGCGCTCACCATCGCCACCGTCGTGGCCTGCGGATCGCAACCGGCCGACGACGTCGGCACCGACGAGGCCGCGGCCCTGGCCAGCAGCAACCCGCCGAGTCCGACGACCGGCACCGGCGGCGGCCCCTCGGTGCCGGTGACCGCCGGGGGCCTGCCGACCGACGAGCGGACCGTGCCGCCGGTGAAGCTGCGCATCCCGGCGATCGACGTCACCGCCACGGTCAACCCGGTGGGCGTCGACACCCGGACCGACGAGTTTGACGTCCCGCCGAGCGTGGACCAGATCGGCTGGTACCGGTACGGCCCCGGGCTGGAGACCGACGCCGGCTCGGTGGTGATCGCCGGCCACGTCGACAGCTCCGAGCAGGGCAAGGGGGCGTTCTTCCGGCTCCGCGAACTCGACCGGGGCGACACCCTCACCGCCACCGGCGCGGACGGGAAACAGCGGGCCTACCGGGTCGTCGCCCGCGAGGAGTACGCCAAGACGAAGATCCCACTGGACCGGTACTTCGCCCGGGACGGCAAGCCGCGCCTCACGTTGATCACCTGCGGTGGCCCGTTCGACCCGAAGACCCGGCACTACCGGGACAACATCGTCGTCACGGCCGTACCGGCCTGAGGCGCTGCCGTGCCTGGGGCGCTGCCGTGTCGGCCTGATGCGCTGCCGTGTCGGCCTCCGGACGGCCGCCGCGCCGGCGTACCCGCGTGCCGCCGTCCGGACGGCCGGTGATGCGCCGGTGGGTCGGCCCGGCTTCCAGTCGGACCGGGACCGAACCGGTCCTGGTCCGACCGGGTCGGGCCGGGCCACGCTTCGGCCTGGTCCGACCGGGTCGGGCCGGGCCACACTTCGGTACGGGGCGATCCGGCATCCGACGGTCCGTGCCCCGGCCGTTACGCTGAACAGTGATGGCATACCTGGATCACGCGGCGACCACCCCGATGCTCGACGAGGCGTTGGCGGCGTACGTCGCCACCGCCCGCGAGGTCGGCAACGCGTCGTCGTTGCACGCGACGGGCCGGCGTGCCCGGCGGCGGGTGGAGGAGTCCCGCGAGCGGGTGGCCGCGGTGCTGGGCGCCCGCCCCTCCGAGGTCATCTTCACCGGCGGCGGCACGGAGAGCGACAACCTCGCCGTGAAGGGCATCTTCTGGGCCAGGCGGGCAGCCCGGCCTGACCGGGTCCGGGTGGTCTCCAGCGCCGTCGAGCACCACGCCGTCCTCGACGCGGTCGACTGGCTCGCCGACCACGAAGCCGCCGAGGTCGCCTGGCTGCCCACGGACGCCGCCGGCAAGCTCGACCCGGAACGACTGCGCACCGAGCTGGCCGAGCACGCCGAGCGGGTCGCCGTGGTGACCGCGATGTGGGCCAACAACGAGGTCGGCACCGTGCAGCCGGTGGCCGCGCTGGCCGCCGTGGCCGCCGAACACGGGGTGCCGTTGCACACCGACGCCGTGCAGGCGGTCGGCCAGGTCCCCGTCGACTTCGCGGCCAGCGGGGTCGCCGCGCTCACCGTGACCGGGCACAAGCTAGGCGGCCCGACCGGGGTCGGCGCGCTGCTGCTCGCCCGGGACGTCGCCGCCACCCCGCTGCTGCACGGCGGCGGGCAGGAACGCGACGTCCGCTCCGGCACCCTGGACACCGCCGGCATCGTCGCCTTCGCGGTCGCCGTCGAAACGGCGGTCAAGGGCCAGCAGGAGTACGCCGCCCGGGTAGCCGCGCTCCGCGACGACCTGGTCCGACGGGTCCGGGAGGCGGTGCCCGAAGTGGTGTTCAACGGCGACCCCGTCGACCGGCTGCCCGGCAACGCGCACTTCTCCTTCCCCGGTTGCGAGGGGGACGCCCTGCTGCTCCTGCTCGACGCCCAGGGCATCGCCTGCTCCACCGGCTCGGCCTGTTCGGCGGGGGTGGCCCAGCCCAGCCACGTACTCCTGGCGATGGGTGCCGACCACGACCGGGCCCGCTCCTCGTTGCGCTTCACCCTCGGCCACACCAGCACCTCCGCCGACGTCGACGCCCTCATCGCCGCCCTACCCGCCGCCGTCGACCGCGCCCGCCGAGCCGCCGCCCTCCGCACCCCCCGCTAACAGCGCTCGCTCCCGCTCCCGCCCCGCCCGCTCCCGCCCCGGCCCGCCCGCTCCCGCCCCGGCCCGCCCGCTCCCGCCCCGGCCCGCCCGCTCCCGCCCCGGCCCGCCCGCTCCCGCCCCGGCCCGCCCCGGTGATCAAGAGGTTTACGTCACCCGTCGGCCGGATTCTGACGCAAACCTCTTGATCACCCGCC
>NZ_JBFAQU010000042.1:0-33665 GCF_040678915.1 Micromonospora sp. NPDC049257 | reverse complement strand
CACAATGATCACGAACCCCGTGCCTGCCCTGCTATCCACCCCAACCGGTCACAACCCGACCAACCACCCGACCCCGGAACTTGCAAACGCCCTGCGTGTTGCGTCGAGCCAAATCAGCCGAACACCCCTGACACGTCGAGTTCACGCTTGCAGTCGGCGATGAATGCCTCGACCAGGGCATCGTCCGTACGACGAGCCGATGCGCCGTGCCGTAGGCGGGCGTCGACGAAGTCGCTACTGCCATACCGCCTACGGTTCAACCGGTCGCTGTGGAAGATCACCCCGCCGACCTGGGACGCCTGACCATGTGACGATGACCGACCCAGGAGGCCACGAGTTCGACGTCCTCAGGCCCGTTCGGTCGGACAGTTGTCCGCCGGCCCGGCCAGCACACCGAATGCCGGTTCACCCGGCCACACCCGGAGAGTCGAGTACCCGAAACCTGGCCGCGGCTGACGCTCCGTCGCGCCGTGGCACCATCGTCCGGTGGACGCGGGGAAGAAGCGGTATCTGGTGTGCCATGACTACGGCATGGGTGGCATGTGGTGGTGGGTGTGGGCCGCCTCTGCCGAGGACATCGTGGACAACGTCGCCGAGGTCGAAGTGATCACCGACGAGGCGAGCATTCGCGAGCTGGGCCCCTCCGTGGAGGAGGAGCTGCACCTGGACGCGCTGTCGGGGACTTCCCTGGCGGACCTGTGGGACCAGCGCGCCGCGCACCGATCGCTGCCCGGGTACGGTGTGCTTGCCGGGCGGGAGCGGGTGTATCTGCGCGACGACGAGGAGGGCGCCGTCTTCCTCGTGGAGGTCGGCCCGGACGGGCGTCGCCGGCGGGAGGTGGAGGTGTCGACGGAGGGCGTGTTCCGGCTGGCTGACGACCTGCTCAACCCGCCCCGGGACCTCCGGGACCCCCGGTACGTGCGGATGGAGATCAGCCGTGACGAGTTCGAAGCGGCGTGGGAGCGGTCGGTGCCCTACCCGGAGGACGGAGAGTAGGCCCTCCACAGGGTCCGACCGTGTCGGCCATGGTCATCTCCTGGTCGGGCGAAGACCTTCCTCAGGACAACGGCCGGCCGGACGACCAGGGCAGGTACCAGCACCGTTCGCGCGGTGTCCGGTAGGAGCAGCACTCGTTCGGGCTGGTAGCCCGACCTGACTCGTCGCGGCCCCGGTGGGGCGATCAGGCACGCGGAGCGGACGGGCATCCCCTGCCGCTCCGCTCGTGCCTGCCCGCAACAGTGGTGCGCGGTCAGCCGTCCATGCCGCTGACAGCCAGCTGCACCCACAGGATCGAGGCGACGGCGATGCCCAGGAAGGTGAGCGCCGACAGTCCCAAGGCGGCAGCGAGACTCCGGCGCCTGCGGGTCACGACGAAGACGACTACTGACGCGGCCACGGCGAACAGCGCGAGGTATGCCGTAAATCCCATGTTCTGCTTCTCTCTGCTAGGCGTTGCGCGGCACCGGACTGTTGTCGCGGACAGTCAGGTCGTCCGGTGCCGGGAATGATCCGATGTGGTGCGGGCGGAGACGGTGCGGACACGCGATGGTCGGGCGCGGCGGTCCGGGTGGTCGGCGTCGACGAGGAGGCCGACCGGCCGGGCGCTGTCACGGGGCGTACGGCAGGACCTGCAGTCCGATATCGCCGTCTCCGGAGGCCGTGATGCGGCCGTTCGTGACGCCGATGACGCCGTAGGCCCCGTGCAGTTCGAACAGGCCGGAGTCACCTGCCAGGACGACCTGCCAGACCTGCGACGTCTTCCCGTCGCGGCAGTTCTCCAACTTCAACGCCGCACCGGCGGTGTCCGCGACGCAGTACCCGCCGCCGACCTCCTCGTTCCAGAACGGCGGCTTGATGACCACCCGGTTCTTCGCCGCCACCGCCGCCGGGTAGAGGGCCATCGCGGTGGAGTCCGTCCGGTCGGTCCCGGTGAAGTCGACCCACCCTGGCCCGCCTGTAGGAAGCGGTCCACCCCGTCGCCGGCGACGTCGATCAGGACGCTCTTGCCGGCCTTGACGACCGTGATCCGGAGTCCGGACAGGTCCGAGGTGGCCTTCGCCCGGGTCGTCGGCTTCGCCGGCGCAGCGGCGGTGCTGCGGCGGGGGCGGCGGCTACGGCCTGGTCGGCATGCGGGAACGGGTGCAGCTGCTCGGCGGCCGGTTCGAGGCGGGCCGGGTGCCCGGTGCCCGCTGGCAGGTGCTCGCGGACGTGCCGTTGCGGGCGGAGTGAGTGGTGGGACCACCGCACACCGGTTGCCAGCCGATCTTCCCGGCGCTACGTTGACCCTCTATCGACAGGTGTCTACGTAGTTGTCGGGGGTCGCATGTCCATGTCGGTCACTCGCCGCACCGTCCTGGCCGGGGGCGCCGGCACGGCCATCGGCCTCGCGCTGCCCGGGGCCGCCCACGCCCACGGCCACCGCTCCACGAGCGTGAGCTTCACCCTCGACGCGACGACGCTCGACGGCGGCGAACAGGTCACCTCCGTCACCCTCGACACCGCCCGGCTCGGGCCGATCGATCCCGCCGGGCTCCACCCCGGCACGTTCACCGTGCACGCCAAGGCCACCAGCCCCGTCCCGATCGCTCCCGGCGACCTGATCTTCAGCGAGTACGACCTGGACCGCACGGTGACCGCGGCCCGGCTCGACCGGCACGGGAACATCGTGCTGGAACTGAGCCACGCCGAAGGCCAACTCGGCGGCGGCACCCTCGGCTACATCCTGAGCAGGGCCCGTAACGTCCGGCTGGACCTCGTCTACACCATCACGCAGAACACCCCGCTCGTCCGGCGTCACGGCCCACCGCTCACCATCACCAGCTTCGTGCAGGGGCGACTGTCGAACCCCGAGGTGGACGCCTTCAGCCACCACGTGTCGGGCTCGGGCATGAAGTACCGGCTGTACTCCCCGCAGCGTCCACCCCGCCATGGCCGGCTGCCGCTGATCCTCTGGCTGCACGGGGCCGGCGAGGGCGCCTCCCTGCCCGACGGCTACTACGACAACGAGACCACGCTGCGTGCCAACCGGGGGGCGTTGGGCTTCGCCACCCCGCAGGCGCAACGGATCTTCTCCGACGCGTACGTGGTCGCTCCGCAGAGCACCTCCTACTGGATGGAGGACGGCCCCCGGTTCGCCCCGCTGATCCGCGAGATCGTCGACGACCTCGTCCGCCGCAGGCGCGTCGACCCCGACCGGATCTACGTGGCGGGTTGCAGCAACGGCGGCTACATGGCCCTGAAGATGACGGTCGCCTACCCCGACCTGTTCGCCGCGTCGGTGCCGGTCTGCGGCGTCGTCGAGCCGCTCGGCGCGGCGGGCCCGCCGCTGGTCACCGACGCGGAGCTGGCGGCGATCGACACCCCGACCTGGCTGGTCACCTCGCGCGACGACGACACCGTGCCGCCCGTGACCAACACGGTCCACGCCCACGACCTCATCCCGGGATCGCTGATCACCCTGTACGACCGCGTCGTCTGGAACGGCTACCAGTTCCCCGGCCACTTCTCCTGGATCTACGTGGCCCGCAACGACCCGAGCGTCGACGGCACCCACCTCTGGCAGTGGATGTCCCGTCGCCGCCGGTGATCGGCCGCATCCGCGAGTGCTCCCCCAGCGGCGCGGCCCGCCCCGACGGGCACGTGTGCGCGGCCGGGGACGCGCAGGTCCTATTCCGCTCGGGCGGGACGGAGCACGTGACGCACGGCGGCACGCAGCCACCGGTGGGCACCGTCGACGCTGTGCCGTGGGTGCCAGGCCATGCCGATCGTCAGCGGTGGCAGCGGCAGCGGAATGTCCAACAGGCGCAGCCCCAGCGTGTGTGCCGCGTCGCTGAGCCGTGACGGAGGTTCACCCGGCAGCGCGGTCGGCACCAGGCAGACCACGTCCTCGGCTGCGGCCAGCATCATCGCGGCCAGGTGTCCGGGCAGGACGGCGCTGACCCGCCGGCTGAGCCCCTGCTCGGCCAGGGCCGTGTCCAGCGGTCCGTTGAAGCGTCCGCGACGGCTGACCGCCACGTGCTCGGCCTTTGCGAGCCGGGCGGCCGTCAGAGTTCCCTCGGTGAGTGGGTGCCCGGCCCTGACTCCGGCCGCCATCCGCAGGGTGACGAGTTCTTCGACGTGGGTCTCCGGGTCGACATGGTCGATGGCCCCGATTTCCAGGTCGATCCGTCCGTCCCGCAGCGCGGGGCCCGCCTCCCACTCCTCGGCCAGCACCCGCAGCGAAACGCCAGGTGCCCGCTGTCGGGCGAACCGGAGCAGCCCGGGCGCGACTGCGGCACCGACCAGGTCCGCGGACTGGACGGTGAAGGTGCGCCGCAGTGCCGCGGGATCGATTCCGCCGCTCGGGGCGAGCAACGCCTCCAGCTGGCGTACCACCGCGGCGGCCTCGGCGCGCAGCGCCTCGGCGCGCGGTGTGGGCACCATCCGCTGTCCGGCCCGGACCAGGAGTGGATCCCGGAGCACCCGGCGCAACCGGGCCAGGGTACGGCTCATCGCCGCGGGGGAGGTCTGTAGCCGCGCGGCGGCGCGGGTGACGCTCTGCTCGGTCAGCAGGGCGTCGAGGGCGACGGCGAGGTTGGCATCGAGGTTCGGGGCGGGGCTGCTCACTGCAATTGTTCCACTTCGGGCAATGATTGGATGCTGAAGTTCCCATTGTGGCAATGCGGCGCCGGTCCGCACTATGGCTGAGTCCTGCCGTTCCGACAATCGAGGTTTCATGATCGTCATTACCGGTCCCACCGGGAACATCGGGCGGCACCTGCTGTCGCTGCTGATCGAGGCCGCGCCCGCCGGCCGTGAGGAGTTGCGGGTCGTCGTCCGGGATCCGGCCCGGCTACCCGAGGGCGTCCGTGGCCGGGTCGAGGTGGTCGTCGGCTCGCACGGCGACGCCGCGACCGTCGAGCGTGCCTTCGCCGGGGCGGACGCCGTGTTCTGGCTGGTGCCCCCGGACGCTTCCGTCCCGCCCGACGACGCCTACAGCGGCTTCACCCGCCCGGCCGCGCGGGCTTTCGCCGAGCACGGCGTCGGGCACGTCGTCGGCGTCTCGGCGCTCGGCCGTGGCACCCCGCAGGCCGCCCGGGCCGGGCTGGTCACCGCCTCCCTGGCCATGGACGACCTGATCGCCGGCTCCGGCGTCGCCTACCGCGCCCTGGCCTGCCCGTCCTTCTTCGAGAACCTGCTGGAGGAGGTCGACGCGATCCGCGACGACGGCGTCTTCACCGACACCGTCGCCCCGGACCGTCGCGCCCCCATGGTGGCCGTCGCCGACATCGCCGCCGCCGCGGCCGGGCTGCTGCTGGACCGCTCCTGGACCGGTGTGGGCGACGTCCCGGTGCTCGGCCCGCAGGACCTCTCGCCCGACGACCTGGCCCGCATCATGACCGGGGAACTGGGCCGTCCGGTCCGCTACCGGCGTCAGTCGCTCGACGACCTGCGCTCCACCATGCTCGGTTACGGCCTCAACGAGGCGTTCGTCGAGGCCATGGTCGACATGAAACGCGCCAAGGACGCGGGCCTGGACTCGGGCGTCGCCCGCTCACCGCAGGCGGGGCCGGCCACCGCGTTCGCGCAGTGGTGCGCCCGGACGCTCCGGCCCGCCGTCCGCACCGCCCAGGAGGCCGCCGATGCCCGCTGACCGAACCGGGCCGCCCGTCACCGCTTTCATGCTCGTCAAAACCACTCCCGAGTGGCTCGCGATGACCGTGGCCGAACGCGTCGAGGCCTTCACCACCCACGTCCTGCCCGTCATCGAGGCCCGCACCCGTGGTGTCCGCTCGCGCTTCTACGACACGGAGTTCTACTCGGCGCGGGTCACCGACATCTGGGTCTGGGAGGCGGACGACCACGACGCCTACCGGCTGCTGATCGACGCCTTGCGCGAGACCCCCTTCTGGGACCGCTACTTCGAGGTCGTCGACCTGCTCGTGGGCACCGAGAACGGCTACGCCCACACCTACGGCCTGAAGCCGCTGGCCACCGTCAGCACCTGACGCGCCGCCGCAACGGCCGGTGCCGCCGTCGCCCGACGGCGGCACCGGCTCGGCGGACGACGATCCACCCGATACCTCCCGTTGCTGTTCAGCGGGCGGCGGCCAGCCGGGCCAGCTGGCCGTCGTCCAGCGGCACGTCCACCGCGTCGACGGCCTCGTCGAGCTGCGCGAGGCTGCTCACGCCGACGATGGGCCGGATGCCCTGCCGCAGCAGCCAGGCGAGCACCACCTGGTTGCGCGTCGCCCCCGTCTCGACGGTGATCTCGTCGAGCACACCGAGGACCCGGCTCGTCCCCGGGTGGTCGTACGCCTCGGGGAGAGGTTTGTCGGGGCGTACGTAGCCGCCGTTGATCAACGGGGTGTAGGCCCACACGTCCAGGCCCTCGGTGTGCGCGTAGTCGAGGTCGTCGGCGGCGAGGAGTTTGTGACCCTGGTCGGGCAACGCCGCCCCGGGTCGGGGTTGTGCCAGCGAGTGCCGCAGTTGCAGCGCCGACCACGGGGCCACCCCCTGGTTGCGGGACAGGGCACGGGCCTGCTCGACGCGCCACGACGCGTGGTTCGCCGCCCCGACCCGGTGCACGGTCCCCCTGCTGACGAGCGCGCCGAAGGCAGCGACGGTCTCGGCGAGCGGCACGGTGCGGTCCTCGCCGTGTGCCCACAGCAGGTCGACCGTGTCGACGCCCAACCGCGACAGGCTACCGGCGACGCCCGCCGCGACCGCCCCGGCCGACAGTCCCTCGGCGGACTCGGGCCAGCGGTGCGCCACCAGCGGGTCGTACCGGACCTTCGTCGCGATCCGCACCCGGGCCCGCCCGCCCGGCCGGGCCCGCAACCACGCCCCGATCACCCGCTCACTGGCCCCGCCGAGACCTGTCGGATCGGACCAGAACGCGTAGCAGTTGGCGGTGTCGAGCCACTCCCCGCCCGCCTCCACGAACCTGTCCAGCAGCGCGAAGGCGCGATCCTGGTCCACCGTCGTGCCGTAGTTCATCGTCCCCAGCAACAGCCGGGCCGCTGTCCTGTCGCCTGCCATGGTGTCGACCCTGCCACCTGGAGCGCGCTCCAGGTCAAGCCCTTCGCCCCGCCTGCCTGCCGGGGAGGCCGGTCGGCAGCTGCCCCGTCCCGGTGTTCCCGCCACACGGACCGCCGTGGGTCTCATCCGTCGAACCCGCCGGCCGGTCCGCTTCCGACCGGCAGCGGAGATCATGAGCAGCAGGGCGTCGGACCGGCCCGGCCGGGACCGTGGACTGCCTGTCCCGGCCGGCGGTCGGCTCACCTCACCTGCTCAGGAGTGGTTGCCAGCCGTCGCGGTAGCACACACCGCGAGGCAGCAACCGGATCTGGTCGTGCACCGTGGCGACGACCGGCTGGGTGCGTACCTCCCGGGGGCGGTCCACCACGACGCAGACGTCCTCGCCGGGCCACCACCAGCCGCAGGAGCGGGCCAGGTCGGCCCAGGCGTCGACGTGTTCGGTCTCGTCCGGGCCGTAGCCGGCCAGGCCGAGACGACGCAGCACGTCGTAGTAGGCGATCCAGGACGCGTCCTGCTGCCCGTACCAGCACACCGGAACCGCAGCGCCGCCGGCGAGCGCCGCGCGCACGGGCAGGTAGAACCCGTGCGCGAGGCTGCGGTGCAACGCCGTACGGATGCCCTGGTGCAACACGACCGCCAAGGGGACACCGCTGTCGAGCGCACGCGACGGTGCCAGTTCGGGCCAGGGCTGCCTGGTCCTGCCCGTGCGCCCGGGGGACAGTTCCGGGTCGGGGTGGGTGACGCCCGCGCCCAGTGCGCCGCGCAGCCGGGAGGCGATCATGGCGAGGTCGCTGGCCAGCGGTGGTGTCCGGCGGGGCCGGGGGTCTCGGACCTGTTCGTAGAGCTGGTCGAGGGTGGGCCAGCCGGTGACCAGGGGGCGTGCCGCGGCCGGCGATTCGACCCAGACGAACCGAGGTCGCGGCCGTGCTGTCCGGGCGTAGAGGGCGGTCAGGGACCGCTCGGCGGTCGCCCGGTCAGCCGGCTGCGTGGACAGGGCGTGATCGAGCCACTCCTGGCGGATCCGGGTCGCCCGCTGCCACAGGTCGTGCGGGTCGCTGCGGACAGCGGCCTGCGGGGTCTTCGCGGCGACGTCGCGCCGCGCGGGGGCGCTCACCGCGCCAGGGCGTCGCCGCCCTTCCGGTACGAGATCATGCGACGACTATCGCCCGCCGCGCGCCGCCGGTGCAAAGGCATTTCGCCACCTCCCCGGTTCACCCGCCGCACGCCGCCGGCGCAAAGGCTTCGCCACCTCCCCGGTTCACCCGCTGCACGGCGTCCGCTCAGGCTCCACCGTCGGCGGCCGCAGGTCGGTTTCGAGGGCGTCGAGGTAGCCGGCGAAGCCGTGCGGGGCCCGACCGTGGCGGCGGGCGCTGGTCCGTACCGCACAGGCGACGTCGGTGACGACCCGCATGGCCTGGCGACGACCACGCTCGACCAGGTCGTGGTCCTCGCCGTGGCGTAGGTCGGCGAATCCACCCAGCCGCTCGTACGCGGTGGCGGCGCAGCCCAGGTTCGCACCGTGGACGTGCCGGTGACCGGTGCCGGTCAACCCCTGCCGGTACCGGTCCTCGAAGCGTTCGCGGAGCTGCGTGCAGCGCGGCGCCCAGTCGCTGACCCGTACGGTCCCGACGAGCAGGTCGGTGCCGGCGCGGGCGTGACCCAACTGCCAGCCGCCCCACCGCCGGGGCACCCGGCTGTCCGCGTCGGTGGTGGCGAGCCACAACCCCTGCGGACCGTTGCGCAGCGCGTACGCCATGCCGGCGGCGCGGGCCCGGCCGACGTTACGGGCCCGCACCGTCAGCACGACGACGCCGAGACGTTCGGCGACGGCGGCCGTGGCGTCCCGGCAGTCGTCGGCCACCACGATCACCTCCGAGCGCACCGGCAGGTGACGCAGCGAGTCGAGGACGGAGGTCAGACAGCCGGGCAACGACACCTGCTCGTCGTGGGCGGGCACCACGACCGCCATCCGGTTCACCACAGACCGTCGGTCTGTGCGACGGACCGGGCCGGCGGCGGCACCCGGAGGAACACGTCGAGGAGGAAGTCGGCCTCCTCGTGCCGGGCCGTCCGCGCCAGACCGGCCACGCCGCCGAGCAGCCGGTGCACGTCGTCGCCACCACGGGCGTGCTCGGCCACCGCCGGCCGCCAGTGCACCGCCACGAGCGTGCCGCCGGGGGCGAGCGAGTCCACCGTCCGGGCCACCAGCCGATCCAACCCGGCGTCGTCGAAGTAGTAACCCAACTCGGAGAGCACGACCAGGTCGAAACGGTCGTCCGGCACGGCCGGCCACTCGTCGGGAACGCGCATCCGCTCCACCCGTACGTGCGGCTGGTCCGCCAGCCGCTCCTGGGCGCTCGCCACCGGCGCGGCGGCGATGTCGACCGCCAGCAGCCGGTCGCACCGCTGGGCGAGGCGGCGGGTGAGCATGCCTGTCGAACACCCCGGTTCGAATGCCGACCGGTAACGCCGACGCGGCAGACAGGCCACCGTCACGTCGTGCTTACGCTGGTCGTACCAGCGGGTGGCGAAACCCCACGGGTCCTCCGCCCCGGCGTACATGCCGTCGAAGTACTCGGCCGGGGTGCCGGGTGGGGTCATGGCACGAACACCGTTTCGTAGGGCCGCGCGAAGCGGGCGAGAACGTGCGGGGGCAGGATCGCGGCGTCGGCGGGTGCCGGCCCGAGCGGCAGCACCTGGCTCCGGAAGGCGTCGACCGCTTCCCGCTTGGCTGATCTGGCCGCGTCGGTCAGGTCGAGCCGGCGTGCCCGGTGCCACGGCACGTCGGGATGGTCCGGCCCGGCCCAGTGCCACATCCACACCGGGAACTCCAGCAGCGTCGCACCCGTACGCCGGCAGGCGACCGCAGCCGCCCGCCCGACCGCCTCGTGGTCGGGGTGTCCGTCGCCGCGCCACGTCGTGACACACCATCGGCCCGGCACCAGCCGGGTGGTCAACGCGTCGGTGAGCGCCGCTTCGTCGACACCGCCGTCGGGATGCCCGAGATGCTCGATGACGGCGGGGGCGACCCCGAGCAGCCCGCAGGCCGTGACCGTCTCGGCCCGCCGGATCGCGGCCAGCGCCGCCCGCGAGTGCACCGTGGATTCCGGATGTGAGGCCTCGCCGTCGGTGACGACCGCGATCTCGACACCGCCGGCGAGCATCGCGACCAGGCCACCCACACCGAGCACCTCGTCGTCGGGATGGGGGGCGACGACCAGCGGCGGCACCGTCGGCGACCGGTCGGCCAACGCCAGTACGGGCCATCCGGCAGGTGCCGGCCAGGCATGCCAGGTGCCCTCGTCGGTGCCCGCGTCGACGATCGGCCTCACCATCCGGGGTCCCCGACCGCCGCCACCAGTTCACCGAGGTGGGCCAGGTCCGCCTCCGCGTGGCTCTGCCGCAGGTACACCGTCAGGTCGGCGACCCGTCGGGCGTGGTGGGCGTCCTGACACAACGGGCCCGCCCCCAGCGCCCGGCCGACCCGGTCGACGACGGTGGTGGCGGTCACCTCGACGGTGGCGCGCACCTGGTGCGCCAACCGGTCCGCGTCCCCGGTGGGCTTCGCGTCGACCTCGTCGGCGGCGGCGAGCAGGACCGCTCGGGCGGCGGTCAGGGCCGCGTCGACCGCCCCGAGGTGCGCCATGGCGTGCGGGCTGAGGCGGCGGTGCCGCGCCGCGTCGTGCAGGGTGTCGGCGACCCCGACCGCACCGCCGTACCAGCACGCCGCGACCCCCAGCCCGCCGTGCCAGAAACCCGGCCGCGCGGTGTAGCTGCCGGGCCCGCCGACGGGCAGGGCGGTCACGCCGTCGAAGCTGACGGTACGGCTGTCGCTGGCGGCCATGCCGACGGCGGGCCACGTGTCGGCCACCGGGGTGACCCCGGCGGCGTCGACCTCGATCACGAACAGCCGGACGCCGTCGTCGGCGGTCGCGGTGACCAGGGCCCGGGACAGTAGACCCGCCCCGGAGCACCACGGCCGGTGACCGGTCAACCGCCACCGGTCGCCGTCCCGGGTCGCGGTGACCGAAGCCGGTGCTGCCGCCCAGACGCCCCACGGCTCGCGACGCCACCCGGGATCGACCGACGCGTCGAGCTCGGCGAGGATCGCCAGGGCGTCGGCGTGCCCCTCCCCCAGCCGGGCCAACGTCAGGTCGGCGCGGCCGAGTTCGACGAAGCGCAGGAAGCGTTCACGCGTGCGTCCACCGCCGGGTGACGGCAGGTCGAGAAGCCCGGCGTGCACGGCCGACCGGAACGCCGTCCCCGGGTCCTCGCCGCCGGCGGTCAGCATCCGGTCCCCACTGCCCGGGGCGGTCGGCCGGACCGCAGCCCACCCCGGCCTGATGCGCGGTCGACCACGGGCAACGGCTCCGGACGGCCGAGCGTCATCGTGTACCTCCCCGTTCGGGCGACGTGCGGCCTGTGTAGGTCGCCGCCGCAAGATGCCCCTCTCCCCCGGGGCGAAACATGGCCTGGCCCACACCGCCGCAGGTGACACCCGCGGCGTCGCCCGGCGCGCGGACCTGACACCGGACCTGATCGGGGAGATGACCGTCGCGCGCCGGCGGCCCGGGCCCGTACGGCACCACCCTCGTCCCCCGTGCGAGCTACCCGCAGGTGTCCACCGCATGGTGACGATTCCCGGCCCGCGAATCCCTAGCGTTCCAGGTGACCGTGGCACTCCGGCCGCGCACCCTGCAGAGGAACCCCATCATGCGTGTGTTGAAGCAGGTCCTGGCTGTCGTCGCTGCCGGTGCCGTCGGCAGCCGGGCCGTCGCGGCGGTGCAGGACGACCCCTGGCTCACCCTGCTCCTCGGTACGGCGACCGCCGTGGCCACGCTCCTCGTGTACGGGTGGGTGGTGCGCCGTACCGAACGACGGGACGTCACGGAACTGGCCCGGGCTGGCGCCGGCACCCGGATCGCCCGGGGGACGTTGACCGGGTGCGCCATGTTCACCGCCGTCATCGTCGTCATCGCCCTGCTGGGCGGCTACCACGTGCACGGTGTGGGCTCGGTGACCGGCGCGGTGGGGTTGTTCGGGTTCATGGCGGCCGCGGCCGTGACCGAGGAGGTGCTCTTCCGGGGCCTGCTGTTCCGCCTCGTCGAGGAACGCCTCGGTACCTGGCTGTCGCTGCTGGTGACCGGGGTGCTGTTCGGCCTGATCCACCTGGCCAACCCCGACGCCGACCTGTGGGGCGCGACCGCCGTCACCATCGAGGCGGGTTTCATGCTCGCCGCCTGCTACGCCGCCACCCGCACCCTGTGGGTGCCGATCGGGCTGCACTTCGGGTGGAACTTCGCCGCCGCGGGGATCTTCAGCGTCGTGGTCTCCGGAAACGGCGAGTCGACGGGGCTGCTGGACGCCACCATGTCGGGCCCGACGCTGCTCAGCGGCGGCGACTTCGGCCCGGAGGCCAGCCTCGGCACGGTGCTGGCGGGGCTGGTGCTGACCGTGGTGTTCCTGGGGCTGGCCCACCGCAGGGGTCGTATCGTGCCGCGTCGCCGCCCGGTCGACGCGCCGGCGGCAGACGTTACCGTCTCCTGATGGTCGACCTGCGGACGCTTGCGGACCGGTGGCGGCGCTGGCCCGTCACGGTCCGGGACCTCCCGCTGGCGCTGCTGATCGCTCTCGCCTGCGCGCCGCTGCCGGTGTTGCAGGACCGCAGCACGCAACTCGGCGACCTGCCCGGCCGCCCGTTCGACGCGCTGGCCGTGGTGGCGATCGCCCTGGAGTGCCTCCCGCTGGCCGTCCGGCGGCGATGGCCCGGGATCTGCCTCGCCCTGGTGTCCGTCGGTTTCGCCATCGACCAGGTACGCGCCTACCACTCGGTCGCGGGCACCGCGCTGGCCGTGGCGTTGCTGAGCGCCGGCGTCCACCTGCAACGTCGTCGGCGTACCACCCTGGTGGTGGGCTCCGCCGCGTACGTCGCCCTGGCCGTCGCCCTGCACCGGCAGGGGTCGACGGAGGGCGTGGGTGGTTTCCTCACGTTCTACCTGGCGTCGACCCTCGCCTGGGGGGTCGGGGCCTGGCTGCGGCAGAGCCGGGCCGCCGAGGCCGAGCGCCGCCGGGTGGCCGCGGTGGCCGCCCGCGCCACCGAACGCGCCCGCATCGCCGGTGAACTGCACGACATCGTGACCCACCACGTGACGGCGATGGTCGTGCAGGCCGAGGCGGCGCGCTACCTGACGGCTGCCCCGGACCGTCTCGACACCACCCTCACCGCCATCAGCGACACCGGCCGGCGGGCCATCACCGACCTGCGGATCCTGCTCGACCTGCTCAACCCCGACCACCACGGCGACCCGCGGGTGCCGTCCGTCGGCGCGTTGCACGCTCTGGTCGAGCAGACCCGGCAGGCCGGGCAGCCGGTGGAGTTCACCCAGGAGGGCAGCCCCGCCGGGACCGTCGGCGGCGCGGAGGCCGCCGCCTACCGGGTCGTGCAGGAGGCGCTGACGAACGCCCTGAAGTACGCCCACGGCAGCCGCACCGCCGTGCACGTCCGCCACGGGAAGAGGGAGATCACGGTGGAGATCGACACCGACGGCCCGGGTACGCACCCCGCAGGCCCGGGTGGGAGTGGACGCGGCCTGACCGGGCTGCGCGAACGCGTCACCGTGCTCGGCGGCGAGTTCAGCGCGCAACGCCGGGACGACGACGGATTCGTCGTCCGGGCCCGCATCCCCACCGGTGACGCGTCGTGACCGCGCCGATCCGGGTGCTGGTCTGCGACGACCAGGCGCTGATCCGTACCGGCTTCGCGACGATCATCGGCGCTCAACCCGACCTGGCGGTGGTGGGCGAGTGCGGCAACGGGCGTGAGGCGGTCGACCTCGCCGGCCGGCTGCACCCGGACGTGGTGGTGATGGACGTGCGGATGCCGGTCCTCGACGGCATCGCGGCGACCCGCCTACTGGCCGGCAGCGGGACAGCCAACCCGGTCAAGGTGCTCGTGGTGACGACGTTCAACCTCGACGAGTACGTCTATGAGGCGCTGCGCGCCGGAGCGAGCGGCTTCCTGCTCAAGGACGCGCCGCCAGCGCAGCTGCTGCACGGCATCCGCACCGTCGCCAGCGGGGCCGCACTGCTGGCACCCGAGGTGACCCGGCAACTCGTCGGCCGGTACGCCGCACGCATCCGACCCGCCGAGGGCACCCCGGACGACACGGGCCTGACCCGGCGCGAGTTGGAGGTGCTGCGCCTGATCGCCGACGGCCTGTCCAACAGCGAGATAGCGGCCCGGCTGGTGATCAGTCAGGAGACCGTCAAGACGTACGTGTCGCGCATTCTCACCAAACTCGACCTACGCGACCGGGTGCAGGCGGTGGTGTACGCGTACCGGACCGGGCTGGTGACCTGAACGCCCCGGGAGGTTGGTCCTCTCGACGAGACAGGGGGCGCAGGCCCGCCGTCAATCTCGCACATGCAGGTTGAAACCCCCGCGCCCAGGAGCCTCCAGGCCCTCCTTCAATCGTAGTGACGGAATCTCGTAGTCACCGGAGTTCTGCCGCCGGAACGCGATGGGCGCCGTCGTCTCCAGCGTCAGCAATCGTTGCTTCCACCTTTTCGTCACGTCCTCGAATTCTCCGTCGGACATCCTGACGGCGTCATACAACACGAATGGCGGCAGCACCTCCATGCCCGGGTAGTAGAGGATCCCGTGGTGGATCGGGAACAGCAGATCCCCGATGGGGCCGTTGATCCCGCGATCGGTGTAGTGCGACTGTGGGCCGCCCACGGTCACCGAGAGGATCGCCCGCCGCCCGAGCAGGATTCCCTCGCCGTAACGCTCGCCGTAGCGGGTCTCGTCGTGCACGCCCACGCCGTAGGCGAAGTGGAAAGAGAACACCCGGTCCACCCAGCCCTTGAGGATGGCCGGCATCGTGTACCACCACAACGGGAACTGGAAGATCACCGTGTCAGCCCAGAGCAGCTTCTCCTGCTCGGCCGTCACATCGGGGGTGAGTGCGCCGGCGTCGTACGCCCCACCCGAACTCGGTATCACCCGCAGCGGGCTCGTGGCGTACCCGCCGAAGTCGGCTGCGTCCACGACGGCCTTCCAGTTCATCGCGTACAGGTCACTCACCCGCACCTCGTGACCGGCGGCCTCAAGAGTGGACACCGCGACATCCTTCAGTGAGCCGTTCAGCGAACGCGGCTCCGGATGGGCGTACACGATGAGCGTCTTCATGGCTGATCCCTTCGACGACGTGGGTCGCCACCGATACTCGACGGCCGGGACCGCCCCCGTTCAGGGGCGCGAGTTCCGTCGGACCGGACTTCCTGGTACCGGCAGGACCACCCGCACACGGGTCACCCGAGCGATACTGGAGGCCATGGACGATCTCGCGGGCTTCCTGCGTATCCGGCGCTCCCGGGTCGACCCGTCCGTCGCCGGCATCCCGACCGACAGCCGGCGTCGCGTCGAGGGTTTGCGTCGCGAAGAGGTCGCTCATCTGTCCGGGGTCAGCGTCGACTACTACGTACGCCTGGAGCAGGGCCGCGCCACCCAACCCTCGGAACAGGTCCTCGACGCGCTCGCCCGCGTCCTCGGACTCGACGAGACCGAACGCGGTCACCTGCACCGGCTGGCCCGGCAACGCCGCCGTCGCACCAGGTCACCCAGCAGTCGCCCCCGGGCGGACCTGCTACGGGTACTCGACCTGATCATCGACGCCCCGGCCCTGATCATGGACCACCGGATGGACGTGGTCGCCGGCAATCGCCTCGCCGGACTTCTCTACGGCCGAAACACGACGGGCCTGAACACCGCCCGGCACATCTTCCTCGAAGAGGCCGAACGTGGCCTCTATGCAGAATGGGAGAAATGCACGCTCGACGTGGTCGGGCACCTTCGCCTGGCCGCCGGCAGATACCCCGATGATCCCCGCCTGGCCTCGCTCATCGGCGAACTGTCGGTGGGCAGCGAGCGCTTCCGCCGTCTCTGGGCCCGTGCCGACGTACGCGCCCGCACGCACGGACGCAAGGCCTACCGGCATCCCCTGGTCGGACTGCTCGAACTGCATCAGGAGAACTTCGCCCTGCCGGATGAATCGGGCATCGAACTGATAGTCCTGTCGGCGCCACCGGAAAGCCCCGCCGAAGACGGGCTGCGCCTGCTGGCCTCACTCAACGACGGCGGGAACACCCCGGGGAAAGGACTGCGGGTCACCAACTCGTCATGAGCCGTGCGCCCATCTGCCACCGGGCACGCGTCGCTGGGCCAATTGTCGCCCAGCTGAACATGCGCTGGGACGCACAGTTCGTCGTGACGCGGTACCGCTACCGCTGCTGGCTCTGGTGAGCTGGCAGTGCCTTCGGTAGCGTCAAACGCACCCGTCCGCCGTCATCGATTGGGGATGCTGCCTTCGTGTCACAGGTTGAGAAGATCACTGGTGAGCTCCGCGCCCTGATGGCCGGAGTCGAGCGGGCGCAGGGGTTGACGGCCGCTGCCGACCGGCAGGCGCAGGAGGTGGCATTACGTGCCACGAGCGCCGGCTTCCTCGCCGTCGCCGCAGGCGTCGCCCGGATACGCACCGCGATCACCGACGTCCAGGGCACCCTGGGACGGCTGGGAGGATCGATCGGTGAGGCGACGAAAGCCGCCGCCGCCGTACCCCAACAGGCCACCCCGCAGGAGACGGTCGCCGCACTGACGCCCGTGCAGAGCGCCATCGGCGCCGCCCGCGACGCGGCGGGCGGCGTCATCACCCAGATCGGGGAGACACAGCAGCTCGTCACCACGATCCTCCAGGGCGGCCAACCCGGACCGCTGCTACAGGCCCTCGACGGCATCAAGCAGGTCCTGATGCAGGTCGTCGCCCGCACCAACGGTGCACGACAGGCCACCGAGGCGGCGATCGCCGAGGCACAGCGGGTGGGATCAGCGGGAAACTGACGGGGCTGGAGGTCAGTGCGCGCGGAAGCCGTTCTCCAGGTCGAGCATGGTGCCCTCGGCCTTGGCCCGCAGCGCCGCGACGACCCGGCGTGCCAGCAGCTCCGGCATGCGCTCCCGGATCTGCTCCTCGGTGCACCAGGCCCAACTGCGCAGCTCGTCCGGTGGCAGGAGGATGTCGGCCGCGCCGGCCTCATCGAGGGTGCCGCCGTCGTAGACGAACATCATGCCCTCGGTGCGGTCCGGCCGAGGGGGCACCCAATCGGTCACCAGCAGCCGACCAGGCACCACCGACCTGCCCAGCTCCTCCTCCACCTCACGGGCCGCCGCCTGCCGAGGAGACTCGTCCGCGTCGACGCACCCGCCGACGATCTCCCAGTAGTCCTTGTAGACGGGCTCGACCAGCAACGCCCGCCCGGCAGCGTCGGTGATCAGAACTGCCGCGCCCATCCGCTTACGGGGAAGCGTCGCCGTGTAGTCGCCGGATGGTGTGCTCACCTTCGCAGGCTACCCGCGCCGGCGGCCCCGGCATGTCACCTTCGACCGTCCTGGACGGCTGACGAGGAACCATCGACATGGCTGGCCCGTGTCCCGCGGGCCAGCCATTCGTCAATCCGGAACTGCACAGATAACGGGCCTGCCGCACACTCGGTGGTGACGGAGCGTGCTGTTGTCCGAGGAGGATGCAGTGGCGGATCAGGCTTCGGGTCAGGTCCGCTTACGGCTCGCGATCTCGTCGGAGAGTTGCTGCACACGGGCTGGGTCCGCGTCCCGGGCAAGGGCGACGTAGTGGTCCATGACGGCCGGCCGGTAGCGCACGGGCAACGTCTGCCCCGGGGCGAGTCGGGTGAGCTCGGTGATCGTGAGGTCTTCGTCGGCGATACCGCGGAACGAGATGCCCTCGGCGGTCTCCACGTCGAACATCAGGACCACGCGAGGGTTGCTGTTCACCTCCCGCCAGTCGACGAGAACGCCGAGCGCAAGCACCCCCGTACGCAATTCCGCATTGCGCTTCCGTGCGTCACCGCTCAGGAGCGGGTTCGGGGCGACGCCCGGGAAATCGGGCCCGACGCCCAGCGATTCCCGACTCAGGTCGGGCCTGAGCTGCGCCATCGCATCGTCGAGCTTCTTCTTCCAACCGAACATCCTGACCCCTCCTCACACCGGCGCCGGGATCTCGGGCTGACGCTTCACCACCACCGCGATCATACGTCGCCGGCCGTTCCCCTCCGACCCGGGCGGCCCGTTGGTTGCAGGAGCATCCCCTCGAACAACGACCACTGGGAATCCGAGAGCACCTGAAAAGACGACCGGGCCAGAGTCCCGGCCACCTTTGTCACACGCCCTCATAATGACGCTGGCCGACGGCCCGAGTCAGTCCCTTGCAGAATCGTGATGCGGCGGCGGGGTGAACGGACCGCCAGGCGTCCGCCCGACTCGCTCGGCGGCCTGCCGGGTGTCATCATCGAAAAGGACAAGTCGTACGCGCTCGACGGCCGGCGGTGCCGTCTGCAATCCGGTCAACGCCTGGACGACAGCGTCCTCCTTAGGCCACCGGTACACGCCAGACGAGATCAGCGGGAACGCCACCGACGTCGCGCCGAGCTCGGCCGCGATGATCAGCGAGTTGCGGTAGCAGTCACGCAGCAATGCCGATCGGTCCTCGGTGGCGCTCCATACCGGCCCGACGGTGTGGATGACCCAGCGGGCCGGAAGGCGGCCCGCAGTCGTCGCCACGGCCCGCCCGACCGGCAGTCCCCGGCCGAACCGGCTGGCCCGCAACGCGCGGCATTCGTCCAGGATCGCCGGGCCACCCCTACGGTGGATCGCACCGTCCACCCCGCCACCACCCAGCAACGACGAATTCGCCGCATTGACGATCGCATCCACCCGCTCCGCGGTGAGATCCCCCGTGACGAACTCGATCTCCATGGCCACCATCATGAACCATCCGCATACCCCGTGCCGCCGACAAACCCCCGTCGATCACCCGCACTCCAGGTCGCATACGCGCACATGCCGCGATCCGCATGCTTACCGGGATCATCGTGCGTCGAGCCTGCCCGGGGCGTACGGAGCCGGACAGGGGGACGAAGTTCAGCCGATGATGGCGGCGAGAGTGGGGTTCGCAGCTCGCGTCGTAGTCGACGGCTGCGGCGAGCGGTCTGGCGGTCGTTGAAGAAGCTGGGACTGCGGTTTCACCTGCCAGTTCGTCGGGAGCCGGGTCGCCGACCTCCACCCTTAGACCCAGAACTGCGGCGTCGGGTCGGCTGATCAGCCGGTCCGTCGACGGCACCAGGGCTGGAGAACGACACCGGAGGCGCTGCAGGACGGGAGGACTGCGGCGGCGGCCATTGCGACGCCGCGAGCTGGGCCCCGGTGACCGGCAGGGTGGGCGAGATCTGGTCGAGCAAGCGCTGCGCCAGAGTGGCGTCGATCTCGACGTCTGCGCTGATGCGAACATCGGCCGCAGTCGCCAGGTCCACGACGTCATCGCTGGTGAACGCATCAGCTCCGAGAGTACTCAGCCGTCGCGCGAGCTCCTGGACATTGATCATTTGCAGCCTCATCGTCAGATTGTTAGTTATCCACCGTAACCCCCGCTTCGGTCGGCGGATCCTGCGCCCGCCGTTCGGGCTGCTGGGCCGGCAGTCGACGCTGACAACTACGACCGCTGCGCGGAGGTCCGCAACTCTTCGGTGAGCTGATCGCGCGCCTGCAGGGTCGTCACGCTCTGTGTTACCCATGCAGTCCGCGACGCCCGCGATCCGCTCCGGGAGGGCTGCCGTTCAGGTCGTCGTGACGCGGCGGCCGACGCCGAGGCCGCGAGCCAGCCTCCCCATGGCCTGGGCCATGCGGGAGGGCGTGGAGTCGGGGGCGGGGATAGTGATCGGCCTGACGCGGCCGTTGTGCAGTGCAGTGAACCGCCAGCCGTCCTGGGCACGGATGGCGACCAGAGTCTGCCGGGACAGTCGCCGCTTGGGCAGCGTCGATCGCCAGGGCATCAGGACCGATGCGGTGCCGTGGATCACCGCGACGTCCGGGCTGACGTAGCGGATCGATTCGATGCCACCGACGAGCGCGGATCCGGCAAGCACGCCACGGAAGAGCCGGTCGTGGGCTTCTTGCATCGGTACGCGGCCGACTGCGCGGGTGCCGTCGTAGGAGACGTAGTCGGAGTCTTCGGTGAAGCAGTCCGCGTAGGCGACCGCGTCGTTGTCTGTCCATGCCTTCATGAGGCGGTCGAACAAGGCGCGAATCGCGCGGTCGTCGACGTTCATGGGTGCTCCCTATCGGGTAGGATCAAGTCGTCGAAGATTACGATAGCAGAAAGGTTCGAATGTCGAAACGTGAGTTGATTGGTCTCGTAGCCACGCATCTGCGGCTGCTGCAGCAGAGCATCGACGCGTTCGACGAGGCCGCAGCCGCCGCGCTGGAGATCAACCGCACGGATCTGCGGGCACTCGACCTGCTACTGGAGGGCGACAAGCCGCTGTCGGCCGGAGAGCTGAGCAATGCGCTGAGCCTCAGCCCGGCCGCCACGACCACGGTCATCGACCGCCTCCAGCGCGCCGGACTCGCCGACCGGATCGCGGACCCGCACAACAGGCGGCGGGTCCTCGTCGCGGCCACCGATGCCGCCCGTGGCGCCGAACGCCAGATCTACGCGCCGGTCGGCGTCGCGGGTTCCGAGGCGCTAGGCCGATACACGTCCGAGCAACTCGCCACCATCCTCGACTTCCTACGCGTGGCCCGTCATGTCCAGGAAGAGCAGACAGCGCGGATCGCGAGCACACAGACCCGGCTGTACCCGACGTAACAACCTCCTGGCAGCCCGGCGAACCCCACCGGAGATCGCTCACCCGCCGCACATCGAATCGACGCACGGACATGCCGCTGACCGCGCGTCACGCAACGTCGCAGTCGGCCAATCAAGAGAATCCCTGGTCTTGTCGGGAAGCGGATACCGCTGCGTGGCGTTGAGCGTGGACGGCCTGTAGCCGCCTCACCGGGGCGAAAGTGGGGTGTAGTCTGCAGTGATCATTTGGCACTGGGAGCGGACGACCGATGGGTGCGCGTACCGCACTGCTCGCTTTCACCGAGGGTGGTCTGCGCCCTGCTCTGCGGGGAGCGGTCCGGTCGCGCCCAGCGGAGGTCATCGACCTTGTGCGCGGGATGCATCCCGGCTCCGAGGTGACACCGATCGGTGACGGTTCGCTCGGTGACCACAGTTGTCCGCCGGACGACACCAGTTATGCGACCGTCCTGGCTGGTGCCGAGCTGTTCTGCGACCGCCGGCTCGTCTGTGCTCTCCCATCACAGATACCTGCCTGGCTGCTGCGCGCCGCGGAGGGCCGGCGGATCATCATGCACGGCATGCACTCGGTCTCCGACTCGCTGTGCTTCGCGGTGTGGGAGAACGGCGAACTTCTCCGCTCGCTGAGCATCTCGCCGGTCGCCGGCATCGGGGAGAACATCGGCGAGCCCTACGACTTCGAAATGCCATATTGGGCGGGCGAACACCCCGTCGAGCCCGTGCTCTCCGAGGAGCCGTACCCTCTTGCCTTCCACCCGTTGGAACTGGGCGAGCAGGCCCTACGCGCGTTCTTCGGCTTCATCCTCGAGGGCCGACCCGACCCGGACGACATCGACCCGTTCGATGTTCCCCTGCACGGCTTCCACGTCGCCGACCCAACCGGCCGGGAACAGGCGGAACGCGACGACCTGATGGAACGAATCCTGCAGAGGATGGAACCGCCACGGCGTCACCGCATGATGCCGGACGGCACGCTGCGCCGACTCGACGACGGCGAGATCTGACCCCGAAGACCGACCTGCGAGCACTGCCAGGCCCACTCAAACCCGTACTGTCACCGGTCGCCCGGGGACGGGGCAGCACTCGCGTGACGATGGGCGTCCCGGGAGTTGTCATAGAGGCCGGCGATCGTCGCCGCCCGGCAGCCCAGAGCGGCCCGGAGGGAGGGCGGGGAGAGTGCCTCCGCATCGGCGCCGAGTTGCCATACGGCCCAGATGGCATGCCGCAGGTTCTCGAAGGTGACGTTGAGGCGCAGCCAGCCGTCCGTGTCGGGCTCTTCGGCCCGAACGGCCACGGCACTGGCCAGTAGTTCCTCACGCCACATCGGGGCGACCCTGACCGACACCGAGATGTGGTCGGCGGACAGGAACTGCGCGCACCGCTGCTTCCAGAGTAAGTCGAGATCGATGTGATCGGTGCGCTGCGCCCGTTCGTCAAGTTCCTCGGCGGCCAGCATCCGGGACAACCGGTAGGTGCGGTCTTCGCCGTTGCGGGTCGCGAGCAGATACATCCGGTCGCGGACGGTTACCAGGCCTACCGGGTCGACAGTGCGCCACAGTGGGCTCTGGTCACGGGCCGCGTAGTGGATTCGCAGCCGGTTACCGGCGACCACGGCACGCCGCACAGTCAACATGGTGCTGTCAGGGACGTCTCGGGCAGCCTGCCGGCGGGATAGCAGATCGGTCTCCGGCTCCACGAGTAGTCGTTGGGCCGCATCGCTGACGGTGACCTGGTGGCCGTCGGGCAGCGCGTCCACGACCTTGCGGATGGCCGAGGAGAGGGCGGCACCGAGACCGAAGACCTGTTCACCCCGGGCGGAGGCAGCGGTCACCAGGGCCAGCGTCTCGTCGTGGTTGAGGCCGGTGAGCTCGGCACGAAAGCCGGGTAGCAGAGCGACGCCTCCGTGGCGGCCGCGCTCGGTGTAGACGGGCACGCCGGCGGCGGACAGCGCTTCGACGTCGCGCAGCACCGTACGCGTGGAGACCTCGAGTTCCCGCGCCAAGGTGTCGACGGTCAGCTGACCACGCTGGCGGAGGAGCAGCATCAGCGAGACAAGCCGATCGGCGCGCACGGGACAACTCTAGCCACGGACCGCCCGGAATACCTGACACAGGGTGTCGTGATTACTTGTGACACTCGTCGGCAGGAGCTCGACATGCCGCCTGTTCGGGCTGCGGGACGAACACGTCCTCGACCGAGCTCGTCCTCAATTGAGTCTAAGGAGTAACTGTGGCAGCAGAGCGTATCGCGGTCAACCCGGTGAACTGGTCCCTCGAGATGGGCTTCAACCAGGGTGAGATCGTTTCTGGTCAGACCCGGACGCTGTACGTCTCGGGGCAGACGTCGATGAGCCCGGAGGGCAAGCCCGAGCACGATGGCGACATCGCCGCGCAGCTCGCGCTGTGCGTCGACAACCTGGAGGCCGTGCTGAAGGAAGCGGGCATGACCCTGGCGAACCTCATCCGCTTGAACGTCTACACCACCGACGTCGACCAACTGTTCCCCCACTACGGCGTGCTCGCCGGGCGACTGGGGTCTGCGGGTGTCGCGCCGACCACGACGATGCTCGGGGTGACGCGCCTGGCGATCCCCGGCCAGCTGGTCGAGCTCGAGGGCACCGCCGTCGCCTGAGCCGACCTCGCCACGCTCGCTGCTCGTGCCGGTTCGTCCGGCGCGGGCAGCTGGCAGATTGGGTGACCCCGGTGGCCAAGAGCCTGCCCCCCGGCTGGGCGTCGCGACTGCGACAACTGACGGACCGTGTCGGGCACGTGTTCGCCCGCCCCGAGCCCCGCGTCGTCTTCCACGACCTGGTCGAAGGGCTGCTGTCGGACCTGCCGAAGAAGAACTGCTGGTCCTTGTCCGAACGGGCCGGGCACAGCCACCCGGGCCGAATGCAGGCGCTGTTGTCGCGGGGCGCGTGGAGCGCCGACGCCCTGGAGGCCGAGGTCCGCTCGTACGTCATCGAGCACCTGGGTGACCCGGACGCCATGCTCGTCATCCGCGACGCCCAGGTGATCAAGCGGGGTGACAAGTCCGTCGGGGTGGGACCGCAGCACTGCACGCTCACCAACCGCATCGAGAACTGCCAGGTCGCGGTCATGCTGGCGTACGCCGCGCCCGCCGGGACGGCGTACGTCGGGCATCGGCTGCACCTGCCGCGTACCTGGATCGCCGACTCGGTGCGCCGCAGGAAGGCGGGCATTCCCGCCGACGTCGCGTACGCCTCTCGGCCGGAGCAGGCCGTCGAGCTGCTGGCGGAGGCAGTGGATGCGGCGGTGCCGTTCAGCTGGGTCAGCCTCGACGACGGATACGCCCAACATCCGCAGGTCCGGGACTGGTGCGTGCAGCGCGCCCTGCCGTACATCGCGGCCGTGCCGGCGACGCTACCCCTGATCAGGGTCGGTGCGACCAGGTCGTCCACCACGACCGGCCCCGAACAGATCCTCGGCCACATCGCCGACAGTTACTGGCACCGCCGGACCGAACGGGCGACTGGACGCACGCACGACTGGGCGCTCGTCGGGCTCGGCGGCAGCCTGCTGGTCGGTGGCGAGGTCCCCACCCGCGGGTTCGCCCAGTCGCTCATGGTACGGCGGTCGGTCGACAACCCGCACGATGTCGCCTACTTCGTGGCCCACGCGCGCCGCCGCACACCCGCGTCCGTCCTGATCGGTGCGGCGGAGCGGCGACACCGCGCGGGACAGCCGGAGCAACCCGGCGACGAACTGATCGGTCTCGACCAGTACCAGGTGCGCACCTGGACCGCCTGGCACCACACGATCACCACGTGCATGCTCGCCCACGCGTTCCGCACGGTGCAGCACACAACGGCACCCGATGCCCGCACCGCCGTCCGCAAGCCCCGGCAGGTCGCGGCCTGCCGCCCGGGGGTGGGCACCGGGGCAGCGAGCCACCCACTGCGCAGCGGCTCGGGGCACTAGCGGACGTCGTGAGGGCGGGGCCGGCCGGGTACCGGTCGGCCCCTCGGGCGGTGGCAGGGGCGGGGATCCAGGCCGTGGCAGCACACCGGCGGCACCGTCCGAATCGGACCATCACTCTCATTTGAGTTCCAGCCCGGCTGTCGTCATCCGGTATTTATGCCCGGTTCACGACACGTGACATCACCTGCGCGACGGAATTCGCAAAACGCCGTGAGGCCACCACGAGTCCAAGATCCGCAACTGTAGTCGCCAACTTCGGCCGGCGCGTTTTGGGGGCATCCTTCCGGAAGGAGAAAATCGAGGGTTCGCGTTTTGGCTGGTAGTAAGCACGAGTCAGCAGCACAACGTCCCACCAAGCGATTCATGATGTTGAAATATTGTCGCCGCCCGAGCTTAATGTGTCTTGACAGAGCCAGATGCGGGCTGTTGTATCAATGCCATCAGGCCGCCGGAACGACAAACCGGGGACCATGAAACGCGCCCGTAAATGACGGTCAGATGAGCGACTCAAACCCTAGTAACCACTTCCAATTAGGGGGAGACAGTCATGCACGAAATCAAGCGCACGATACCCATTGTCGCCGCCGGCGGCATCCTGCTGGCCGCCGGCACGCTCTTCGGGGCCAACTCCGCCTATGGCCAAACCGACACGAACAATCCCCAGCAGACACACGCGAATCACTCTATCGACCACCGGGCGCATGCCCGCGTGCCCGGATTCGTCGCGCCGACCACCACCGCCGTACCGACCCCCGCCACCAACACCGCCGCCCTCCAGGCCGGCGCCCAGAGCCCCGCCGAGCTGATCAACCTCCTCGGTCAGCGGATCGTGGCGAAGGACGTGGACGGGATCGTCGCGCTTCAGGAGCGCGAGGCAGCCATCATCGACTGGGACGGATCGGTCATTCGCGGGCATGCCGCCATTCGCGCATTCTACGTCGAGTGGTTCGAATCAGACCCGATCCTCCAGGTCAGCCCGCTCCAGATCGTGGAGGCCGGCGGAACACGCGTCGGAAACAAGGTGATTGGCCGTTCAGCGTCCGTGATGGGCACCTACACACTCGAACAGGACGGGCCCGACGGCACCCGGGTGAGCTTCTCGGGGAACTTTTGCGACATCGTCCGCCAGCAACTGAACGGCACCTGGCTCTACATCCAGGACAATCCCTACCCGCCGCACAGCTGATCTGCCCATCCACTGACCACGTCCCCCTCACGCACTCCACCGCACGTCGGTAAGTGAGCCCGTAGCCGATTAGCCAGCCTAATCGGCTACGGGCCACACCCGAAGTAACCAGCGAATGCCGAGATGTCCGAGGTTGGGAGAGAGTGTGAACGCCATCTCACTCGATGTTCCACCGGTCGAGGCCGCCGAGCAGCAACCTGAATGGGAAGACCCGGCGCAGGTCGCGCAAATCCGCGACGTCCTGGCGAGCCTTCCTCCACTCATCGAGGCGGAGTCACTTCCCACGTTCCAGAGTTCACTCGCCGACGTCGCCGCCGGGCACGCCCAGGTACTGCAGGCCGGTGACTGTGCCGAGGACCCTGCGGAATGCACCGCGGAACACGTCAGGCGCAAGGTGGACCTGCTCGACGCCCTCGCCGCCACCATGAGCGCCGCCACCGGCCGACCCGTCGTCCGGGTGGGCCGCATCGCCGGCCAGTACGCCAAGCCACGGTCGAGGCCCACCGAACAGGTCGACGGCGTCGACCTGCCCGTCTACCGCGGCCACCTGGTCAACGATCCTGCGGCGACCCGCCCGGCACGCCGGCCCGACCCGCAGCGGCTGCTCGCGGGATACCGGTCGGCGAGACGGACCCTCAGCGAACTCGGGACCGTCCGTGCCGCCGGGGCGCCCGTCTGGACCAGCCACGAGGCACTGCTGCTCGACTACGAGGTGCCGATGCTGCGCCGTGACCGCGCCGGCCGGGTCGCGCTCACCTCCACCCACTGGCCGTGGATCGGTGAGCGGACCCGGCAGCTCGACGGTGCCCACGTCGCCCTCCTCGCCCAGGTGGTGAACCCGGTCGCGTGCAAGGTCGGGCCGACGATGACGGTCGTCGACCTGCTCGCGCTGTGCGCACGGCTCGATCCGCTACGGGAACCGGGACGCCTCACCCTGATCGCCCGACTGGGCGCCGACGTGGTCGCCGACCGGCTACCGCCGCTCGTGCGGGCCGTACGCGCGGCCGGGCACCCGGTGGTCTGGCTGGTCGATCCCCTGCACGGCAACACCGTCACCGCAGCCACCGGACGTAAGACGCGCATCCTGTCGACCATCCTCCGGGAGGTCACCGCGTTCCAGATCGCGGTACACGCCGAAGGTGGGGTCGCGGGCGGCGTACACCTCGAGACGACCCCCGACGACGTGACCGAGTGCCTTGACGACGGGCACAGCAGCGAGCCGGCCCGCCTGCGGTACACCTCGCTCTGCGACCCGCGGCTCAATCCCCGCCAGGCGCAGACCGTGGTCTCCGCCTGGCGGACGTCACCCCTGACGAACCGGGCTGAGGAGAAACCGTGCCGGGCCTGACACCGATCGCCGCCTACCCGCTTCCGACCACGGGCGACCTGCCCGTCAGCATCGCGCAGTGGACTCCCGATGCCAGCCGGGCAGCGCTGCTCGTCCACGACATGCAGCGTTACTTCCTCGGCCCGTTCGACCCGTCGGTACGCGGGGCGCTGGTCCGCAACTGCGTCCGGTTACGCCAGCGGTGCGGCGAACTCCGCGTGCCGACCTATTACACGGCCCAGCCCGGAGGCATGACCGAGCAGGAGCGCGGCCTGCTCAAGGACATCTGGGGTCCCGGGATGAGCGGGCAACCCGGCGACCGGGAGATCGTCACCGAACTCGCGCCCGGACCGGCGGACCACGTGCTCACCAAGTGGCGCTACAGCGCGTTCCACCGTTCGGACCTGCTGACCCGGCTACGCCGGCAGGGTCGCGACCAGCTCATCGTCTGCGGGGTCTACGGGCACGTCGGAGTGCTGGCCACCGCCCTCGACGCGTTCACCAACGACATCCAGCCCTTCCTCGTCGCCGACGCCATCGGTGACTTCTCCGCCGACCACCACCAGTTGACGCTCGACTATGCGGCCACGCGTTGCGCGGTGGTCACCACCACGGAGGAGGTCTTCCCGTGAACGCGGCCCGCCTGCTCCGACAGCTAGTCGATCCCGGCCGGGAGGCATTCGCCCTGCTGCACCGCCCCGAGTCGGTGGGCGGCGACCGGGTGGAGATCCTGTCCGGCCGGATCAGCACCGTCGCGCGGCTCGCCGACGTCCCACTCCCCGACGCCCCGATCCACCAGGCCGGGCCGGGCGACGAGACGCTACACGAGACGCTGGTGCTGGTGCCCCACCAGCAGATCACCGAGCGGGGATTCACCGCCGTCATGGACGGGTCACCGCTGATCACTCTGTCGGTGACCGAACAGGGCTCGATGACCAGGGCTGAAGCGTTCGAACACCTCCCGGACGACCCGATCAGCCTCACCAACGGCGGCTTCGACACCGATGACGGCAGCTACGCCGACACGGTACGTGCGGTACTCGCCAACGAGATCAGCACCGGTGCCGGCGCGAACTTCGTCATCAAGCGGTCGTACGTCACCACCGTCACGGGGTACTCCCCGCGCACGGCGCTGAGCCTGTTCCGCCGGCTGCTCGCCCGGGAGACCGGCGCCTACTGGACCTTCCTCGTGCACACCGGCACCCGGACGTTCGTGGGCGCCACCCCGGAACGGCACGTCAGCCTGCGTGGCGGCGTGGCGGCGATGACCCCGATCAGCGGGACCTACCGCTACCCGAGGACCGGACCGGTCCTGGCGGAGGTTCTCGACTTCCTCACCGACGGCAAGGAGACCGACGAGCTGTACATGGTCCTCGACGAGGAACTCAAGATGATGGCCCGGGTGTGCGACAGCGGGGGCCGGGTGGTCGGCCCGTTCCTGCGGCAGATGGCCTGGCTCGCGCACACCGAGTACAACATCGAGGGCCCCAGCAGCCTGGACCCCCGCGACATCCTCCGGGAGACCATGTTCGCCCCGACCGTGACGGGCAGCCCGTTGGAGAACGCCTTCCGGGTGATCGCCCGCTACGAACCGCACGGCCGCGGCTACTACGGCGGCATCGCGGCCCTGATCGGCCGGGACGCCGGTGGCGCACGGACCATGGACGCCGCCATCATGATCCGCACCGCCGACATCCGTCCCTCGCAGACCGACGACAGCGCCCGCGTCGAGGTCGGTGTCGGTGCCACGCTCGTCCGGCACTCCGATCCCGACGCCGAGGTCGCCGAGACCCACGCCAAGGCCGCCGGGGTGCTCTCCGCGTTGGGCATCGGCGAACGCCTCGACGGGCACCCACTGATCCGACAGGCGCTCGACCGCCGCAACACGGCGATCGCGAGCTTCTGGCTCAGCGACGCGCAGACCCGCAGGCGGCCGCAGCCCGCCCTGGCCGGCCGCCGAGCCCTGATCGTCGATGCCGAGGACGCCTTCAGCGCGATGCTGGCCCACCAGCTACGGGCACTCGGCCTGGCGGTGCAGGTGGCCCGGGCCGACACCCGCCCCGGGTTCGACGCCCACGACCTCGTCGTCCTCGGCCCCGGCCCGGGTGACCCGCGCGACACCGCCGATCCACGGATGAGCCACCTCACCGAGGCGATCGACCAGCTCCTCGCCCGGCGTACCCCGTTCCTGGCGGTGTGCCTGAGCCACCAGCTGCTGTGCCGGCACCTCGGCCTGCCGCTACGGCGGCGGGACATCCCCAACCAGGGCGTCCAACGTGAGATCGAGCTGTTCGGCACCCCGGCACGGGTCGGCTTCTACAACTCCTTCGTCGCGTACGCGCGGATGGAGCAGTTCCACAGTCCCAGGGCGGGCGAGGTGCGCGTCAGCCACGACCCCACCACCGGTGAGGTGCACGCCCTACGCGGAGCCCACTTCAGCTCGGTGCAGTTCCACCCGGAGTCGGTCCTCACCCAGGACGGCGAACGCGTGCTGGGCGACCTGCTGGCATCGCTGACACACATCGAGGAGGTCATGAACGCATGAAGGCCGCCGTCTCCTGGTGGGACCTCGCCGGGTCCACCCAGACCATCGACTCACTGCGCCACTACCTGCGCGAGGAGGGCGTGCAGCCGTGGGAGCGGGTGCACGGAATGCGGCTCAAGTTCTGGATCTCCGACCGGGAGACCAACCGCTGGGGCGCGGTCATGCTGTGGGACGCCACCGCCGACCTGACCGCGCCGCTGCCGCCGAACCGGGCCACCGAGCTGATCGGATACCCGCCCACCGTGCGGATGATGACCGAGGTGGAGGCCATCGTGGAAGGGCTGCACGCCGGCCCGTCCGACGACCGTGGGCTGGCATTCGGACCGGTCCGGAACCCGTCGTGAGTACGTCGGCACAGCAGCTGGGCGTCGATGTCTTCGCCACCCCGCCCGACGAGCCGATGGGGCTGCTGCGGAGCTGGCTGGACGCGGCGCGGGCGGACGCCGTCCGCGAGCCCGGCGCGCTGGCGCTGGCGACCGCCGACGCCGACGGTCGCCCGTCGACCCGGATGGTGCAGGTCCTCGCCGTGCGCGACAGCGGACTGCTGTTCGCCACCCACTCCGGCAGTCGCAAGGGCCGGGAGTTGGCGGCGAACCGTTGGGCGTCGGGTGTCCTCTACTGGCGGGAGGTGGCCCGCCAGGTGGTCGTCAGCGGGCCGACCGGCCCGCTGGGAGCCGACGAGGCCGACGCCCTGTGGACGGCCCGGCCGGTCGCCACCCACCCGATGTCGGTGGCGTCGCAGCAGAGCGCACCCCTCACCGACGAGGAGGCGTTGCGCGAGCAGGCGCGGCGGCTCGGCGACGGGGGCCTGCCGTTGCCCCGCCCGGATGCCTGGCTGGCCTACCTGCTGGAGCCGGATTCGGTCGAGTTCTGGGAGTCCGACCCGGGCCGGTTGCACCGTCGGCTGCGCTTCGACCGCGACGGCACCGGGTGGCGGTCCGGTCGCCTTCAACCCTGACCACCCGGACAGTTCGCTCGAGAGGAACAGGTAGACGAGATGTGTGGAATTGCAGGCTGGGTCTCGTACGATCGGGATCTCACGCGACACCAGGCCGACCTGGACGCGATGACGGCGACCATGGCCTGCCGGGGTCCGGACGCATCCGGTGTCCAGCTGGACCGGCACGCCGGGCTCGGTCACCGCAGGCTCGCCGTGATCGACGTCGACGGCGGCACCCAGCCGATGGCGGTGCAGACCGACGACGGCACGGTGACGATCACCTACAGCGGCGAGGCGTACAACTTCGGGGAGCTGCGCGGCGAACTGCGACGCCGCGGTCACCGCTTCCGGACCCGCAGCGACACCGAGGTGGTGCTGCACGGCTACCTGGAATGGGGCGAGGCGGTCGCCGAACGGCTCAACGGCATGTACGCCTTCGCCGTGTGGGACTCCCGGGTCGAGAAGCTGGTGCTGATCCGGGACCGGCTCGGCGTCAAGCCGCTCTACTACTACCGCACCGACGACGGGGTGCTCTTCGGTTCCGAGCCCAAGGCGATCCTCGCCAACCCGCTGGCCGAACGTGCCGTCGACCTGGCGGGGATCCGGGAACTGGTCAGCTTCACCCAGACGCCCGGCAGCGCCGTCTGGTGCGGGATGAACGAGGTGCTGCCCGGCGGGGTCGTCACCGTCGACCGTGCCGGGCTGCGCGAGCACCGCTACTGGACGCTGCCGAGCCGCCCGCACACCGACGACCTGCCGACCACCATCACCAACGTCCGCTCGTTGCTCAGGGACGTGGTGGAACGCCAACTGGTCTCCGACGTGCCGCGCTGCACCCTGCTGTCCGGCGGGCTCGACTCCAGCGCGATCACCGCCCTCGCCGCCGCCAAGCTCGGCGAACGCGGTGAGAAGGTGCGCAGCTTCGCGGTGGACTTCACCGGACGCGAGGACGACTTCGTCGCCGACGAGCTGCGCGCCACCACCGACGCCCCGTACGCGCGGGAGGTGGGCGCGCACGTCGGCTCGCTGCACGAGTCGGTGGTCCTCGACCACCGGGACATCGCCGACCCCGCGGTCCGACGGGCGGTGATCACCGCCCGGGACAGTCCGCTCAGCCTCGGCGACATGGACACCTCGCTGTACCTGCTGTTCCAGGCGATCCGTCAGCACTCCACGGTGGCCCTGTCCGGGGAGTCCGCCGACGAGGTCTTCGGCGGCTACCGGTGGTTCTTCCAACCGGAGGCCCAGGCCGCGGCGACGTTCCCCTGGATGGCGGTGTTCGTCAGCGGCGCGAAGGCCCAGGTGTCGGACCGGTTCAACGCCGACATCACGGCCGCCCTCGACCTGCCCAGCTACATCCGGGACCGGTACGCCGAGGCGCTCACCGAGATCGAGCGGGTCGACGGCGAGAGCGACCACGAGTTCCGGATGCGCGAGATGTGCCACCTGCACCTGACCCGCTTCGTCCGGATGCTGCTCGAACGCAAGGACCGGGTCAGCATGGCCGTCGGTCTGGAGGTCCGGGTGCCGTTCTGCGACCACCGGCTGGTCGAGTACGTCTACAACACCCCGTGGTCGATGAAGACGTTCGACGGGCGGGAGAAGAGCCTGCTGCGGGCCGCGACCGCCGACCTGCTCCCCCGTTCGGTTCTCGACCGGGTGAAGGCCCCGTATCCGGCCACGCTCGACCCGATGTACACGAGCGCCCTGTTGCAGCAGTGCAGGGACCTGCTCGCCACCGACGACCCGGTGTTCAACCTGGTCGACCGCGCCTACCTGGAGGGCATCACCCGTGAGTCGGGCGCCCTGCCGATCGAGATCCGCAACGGCATGGAGCGGGTGCTCGACCTGAGCACCTGGCTGGACATCTACCGCCCCGAGCTTCGGTTCTGACCTGACCGCCACCGGCTGAGAAGGGACTTCCGTTGACGACCGAGACCCAGCTTCCGGGGTTCACCGACCAGGTGGACCTGCGGGCCCGCAACCGCGCGACCGTCACCGACTACATGAGCCGCAAGGGCGAGAACCGGCTGACCCGCTACCTGCTGTTCACCGAGGACGGCAGCGCCGGCCTGTGGACCACCGACACCGGCCAGCCGGTCGCCTCTCAGGGCCACGAACTGCTCCGGGCGCACGGGGAGTGGTCGCTGCGGATGTTCCCCGACTGGGAGTGGACGAACGTCGAGATCTTCGAGACGCAGGACCCGAACCGGTTCTGGGTCGAGTGCGACGGCGAGGGTCAGATCCTCTACCCGGCGTACCCGCCCGGGCACTACCGCAACCACTTCATCCACTCGTTCGAGTTGGACGATGGAAAGATCCGCCGCCAGCGGGAATTCATGAACCCGTTCCAGCAGCTCCGGGCGCTGGGCATCGAGGTGCCGACGATCGACCGCGGCGGAATCCCCACCTAGGAGCAGCAGATGACCGCTCGGCTCAATCCGTACATCGCCTTCAACGGCAACGCCCGGGAGGCACTGGAGTTCTACCGTGAGATCCTCGGCGGTGAGTTGGAGATCGGCACGTTCACCGAGTACGGCGCGTCCGACGTGATGGCCGCCGACAAGATCATGCACGCGGTGCTCACCACCCCGGACGGTTTCACCCTGATGGCCTGGGACGTCCCCGAGCGGGTGCCGTTCCACCCGGGCAACAACGTCGCCCTCTATCTCGGCGGCGACGATCCCGCGTTGCGCGGCTACTTCCAGCGGCTGTCGGTCGGGGGCACGGTGACGATGCCGCTCAACACACAGGTGTGGGGCGACGAGGCCGGCTCGTTCATCGACCAGTTCGGGATCTTCTGGATGGTCAACATCACCCGGCCGAAGGGCTGACCGGCCACACCTGGCGGATCCGGCACGCTAGCCCCCCGAGGTGGGCCCGCCCGCTGTCAGCGGGCGCAACGGCGACTCCAGCACGGCGGCGACCCGGGGGTCGCGGCTCTGCGCCGGCAGGTTCTCGTTGGCGACCAGCTCGGACTGGAGGATGAGCCGC
>NZ_JBFAQU010000041.1:0-35058 GCF_040678915.1 Micromonospora sp. NPDC049257 | reverse complement strand
CAGACGGTCCAGGTGTCGGCGTACCCCGACCACTACGCCCAGTGGGAAACCCAGGCCGCCGACCTCGTCGCCCAGCACTGGAACAGCTGACCCGCACCCGAACAGCTGACCAACGCGAAAGCCCCGGCTCAGTGGAGCCGGGGCTTTCGTGATTCTCTGGTGGGCGATACTGGGTTTGAACCAGTGACCTCTTCCGTGTCAAGGAAGCGCGCTCCCACTGCGCCAATCGCCCGTGGTCGAGAGCGGACGACGGGATTCGAACCCGCGACCCTCACCTTGGCAAGGTGATGCGCTACCAGCTGCGCTACGTCCGCGTGCCGCCCGGTTTCCCCGGCGACGGGGTGAACTCTACCCGATGGCAAGATCGCCCGCCCCGCCGACCCCGCCCCGGCATGCCGCACGCTCCGGCCATGTCACCCGACGCCACCCCGCGTCCCGCGGGTGTCCTGCGCCGACGGCCCCTACTGCGGGGCCGGTGGACCGGCGAGCCGTTCCCGCACCTGGGCGGCGTCGGGGTGACCGAGCCGGTCGAGCACCTCGAGGGCGTGCCGCCAGGCTACCCGGGCGACGTCGGGCTCGGCGGCGGCCTGCTGGCTGTCGCCGAGGTGCATCAGCGTGACGGCCTCGAAGTACCGCTCGCCGGCCTCCCGCCACAGCGCGAGCGCGTGCCGGTAGCAGTCGATGGCCTCACGGTGCCGGCCGAGGTGGTGGTGCGCGTAGCCGAGGCTGTCCCAGGCGTGCGCCTCCCAGTACCGGTTCCCGGTCTGCTGCTGCTGCGCCAGGGCCCGCCCGCAGTAGTCCAGGGCGCGGGCGTGGTCACCGAGTTGGATGTGGTACCAGCCGATGTTGTTGAGCGCGTTGGCCTGCCCCTGCGCGTGCCCGGCGGCCTCGAAGAGCCGGTGCGCCCGCTGCGCGTGTTCGAGTGCCCGCCGGTGGTCGCCCTGCCGTTCCGCGAGGATGCCGAGGTTCAGCTCGGTCCGGCCGCCGCCGACCCGGTCACCGAGCTCGGCGTACAGGTGCCGGGAGCGTTCCAGGTGGTCGTGGGCCTCGTCGTACGCGCCGAGGCGCAGGCAGGCGACGGCCCGGTTGCGGTGGGCGCGGGCCTGACCGTCGCGGTCGACCGCTGCGGTGGCGGCCCGTAGCGCCACCTCCTGGACGCGGGACTGGTCGGGCCAGGCCCCCACCCGGTCGAGATAGGTGTTGACGCTCCACGCCAACTGCCAGGCGTGGGTCGGCCAGCCGTGTTCGGCCGCCAGATCGATCGCGGCGAGCAGCGCCCGGTGTTCGGCGGCGAGCCACGCCCATGCCTCGTCCCGGTCGGCCGGCTCGACCACCGTCGCCCCGGGTAGCGCCGCCGGCAGGTCGATGTCGTCGCGATGCCGGTGCAGCAGCAGAGCTGCCGCGTAGGCGGTGTGCAGGTAGTGGTCGAGCAGCCGGCCGAGCGCCGCCCGGCGCAGACCGGCGGAGTCGGTCTGCAGGGCCGACTCGACCGCGTACGCCCGGAGCAGGTCGTGCAGGGTGTACCGGCCGGGGGTGTGCTCGGTGAGCAGGTTCGCCCGGGTCAGCACCGCCAGTGGCCGGCGTACCTCGGCCGTCGACAGGGCGGCGAGGCTGGCGGCTGCCGCCACCGACACGTCGGGGCCGGGGTGCGTCCCGAGCGCCCGGAACAGGCCGGCCGCCACCGGGTCCAGACCCCGGTACGACCAGGACAGCACCGCCCGCACGTCACTGCCGGCCTCGCCGCCGCTGAACGCGTCCAGGGCGCCCCGGGTGGCGGTCAGCTCGGCGGCGAGTCGGGCGAGCGGGAAGTCCGGGTGGGTGGCGGCCCGCGCAGCCACGATGGCCAGCGCCAACGGCAGGCCGGCCGCTGCGGCGACGATCCGGTCCACCGCCTGCGGCTCGGCCGCGACCCGCACCGCACCCAGCCGCCGGGACAGCAACTCGCGTCCCTGCGCCGGGGACAGCAGGTCCAGCAACAGTGGACGGGCGCCCTCGGCCGTGACCAGCCCCGGCAGCTGGTTACGGCTGGTCACCAGGACCAGGCAGCCCGGGGAGCTGGGCAACAGCGGACGCACCTGGTCGGCGTCACGGGCATTGTCCAGCAGCACCAGCATCCGCCGGTCGGCGAGCAGGCTGCGGTACAGCGCGGCCTGCGACGCCAGCCCCACCGGGATGCGCTCCGGGGGCACCGCGAGCGCCTCCAGGAACCCGGCCACCGCCTCCGCCGGGGCCAGTGCGGGCGCGTCGGGGTCGTACCCGCGCAGGTTGACGTAGAGCTGCCCGTCGGGGAAACGGTCGGTGACCTGGTGCGCCCAGTGCACGGCGAGGGTCGTCTTGCCCACCCCGGCCGTGCCGCAGATGGTCGAGATGGGCACGGTGCCCGGCGGGCCGGCCGGCTCGGCGAGCAGCGCGGTCAGGGTGGCCAGCGCCGCGGACCGACCCGCGAAGTGCCGGACCGTCGCGGGGAGCTGCCGGGGGACGAATTCAGGGGTCCGCCCGCCCGGTTGCGGTGGCGGGGTCCCGGCGGGTGCCGGTCGGTCCCGGTCGGTGGGGGCGACGGCCCGCCGGCCGTCGGCCCGTGCCGCGTCCGCCGCGCCCCGCAACCGCCAGTAGGCCGTCTCCCACCTGGCCGGGTCGGTCAGGTCGGCGGGCAACCGGGTGCCGGCCTGTTCGGCGTACGCGACGCAGGCGCCCAGGTAGCCGGTGACGAAGTCCCAGTCGGGCAACGACTTGGCGTTGAGCTTGTCGCTGAGGGTGGAGCGGGCCAGTGGCCTGCCCCGCCGGGCGGCGACCGCCACCAGGGTGTTCAATGACGGCCCGCCGGCGAGCTGGCGTAGCCGTCGCAACTCCTCGGCGAACGCGAGCAGCGCCTCCCGACCGGTCTCCCCCACACCACACCCACCCGGCGTCGCGACGTCCCTTGGCAGAGTCGGAGCAAGGATAGACATCGCATCGACGCTGAGCGCTGACCTCCCACGAGCCGGGAGGCCGCCCGGACCGGGTGTCGGCTTCCCCGGCATCCGGCGGGGTGCGGTACGTCCCGGCCGGCGGCAGGGCCGGCGGGGAAAAGCAGTAGGACCACCTTCCGGACGCGGAAGGTGGTCCTACTGACCGTGTGGGCGATACTGGGTTTGAACCAGTGACCTCTTCCGTGTCAAGGAAGCGCGCTCCCACTGCGCCAATCGCCCGTGCTTGTTACCGAGGTGGGGACGGGATTTGAACCCGCGTACACGGCTTTGCAGGCCGTTGCCTCGCCTCTCGGCCACCCCACCGAGGTTGCCCCCGTCGTGCGTGGCGGCAGCTCCGAGCGGACGACGGGATTCGAACCCGCGACCCTCACCTTGGCAAGGTGATGCGCTACCAGCTGCGCTACGTCCGCTTGTCTCCGGGACACACCCGGTGACGGATGGAAACTCTAGCCGAGCGGTCGGACCGATGCCAAATCGGGTCGACGGACGGCGCGTCCGGGGCGGTGGGGTGAGCGCCACCACCACCGCCAGAGCGTCCTAGGAAATTCGACTGGTGGCGGTGCCCCGATCTGTCGCACCGTCACCGAACAGGTCGGGAAGCCATCCGACGCGCCGGAGGGACGCTGTCCGGCTTCCGACTGCCACCTGCCCGATCGGTCGGGTCGGTAACTCCCTGTGGTCGTGTCGATGGGTTACCGTAGCGGCGTGACGAGACGTGCCGCCGCCGATGTCCGCCTGGATTCCCTGCTGCGCACAGCCTGCGACGTGATCGTCGAGCGTGGACTCGCCAACACCCGCACCGCCGACGTGGCCGCCGCCGCCGGGGTCAGCCAGGCCTTGGTCTTCTACCACTTCGCCACCAAGGAACGGCTGCTCGCCCAGGCCTTCGCGTACGCCGTCGAGCAGGAACTGTCCCGACTGGACGCGGTGCTGCGCTCCGCCACCCCGCCGCTGACCAAGCTCCGGCGCATCCTGCGCCTCTACACCCCCACCGGCCGCCCCTGGGCGATGTGGATCGACGGCTGGGCGGAGTCGCTGCGTACCCCCGAGTTGGAAAAGGTCTGCCGCCGGCTGGACCTGCGCTGGCGGCAGGACCTGGCGGCGGTGATCTCGGCCGGGGTGACCGACGGCACCTTCCAGTGCGCCGACCCGGCCGGGGCCGCCTGGCGGATCAACGCGGTGATGGACGGGCTTGCCGTCCAGCTCGCCGTGCACGAGCGGGTGATCTCCCGGCGACAGTTCGGTGAGTGGATCCGGCTGGTCACCGCCCGGGAGCTGGGCCTCGAGCCCGCCCAACTCGTCTGATCCGCGCACCGCGCGCCATTGCCCCCACCCGATCCGCCTGGTATCCACGAATGCGCATGCGTAACCACGCCTGCGCCGGGCCGGCGTCGCGCCGGTCCCCGCTCCCACAAGGAGGTTCCGTGCCCAGACCGGAGTGGACACCCCGAACGAGCCGGCACCGACGCCGGCTCGTTCCCGTACTGGCGACCGCCGCCGTGGTCGCCGCCCTGCTGCCCGGCGGAGGCACCGCCACGGCCGCACCGGGCGACACCGCGGCCCCGGCCCCGGGCCGCTCCGGCTCGTTCGCCGACGACCGCCACCAGGGCGCCGACGTCGACAACCGCACCGGTACGGCCGCACCCGACGCCCGCCAGCGCAGCCTGGCCCGGGCCACCGGCGTCCCGGTGCGGTGGAACCGGCTCGGCACCCCGCACGCCCTCGGCCCGGCCCGGCTCGCCACCGGCCTGCCCGCCGACCCGGAGGCCGCCGCCCGGCGTTACCTCACCCAGCAGCGGGACCTGTTCGGGCTGGACGCCGACGCGGTCGCCGCCCTCGACCGCCTCCTGGTCCGCCCGGTCGGCGACGGCGCGGTGGTCACCCTGCGGCAGCGCTTCGGCGACCTGCCCGCCGGCCACGACGGCCTGGTCACCGTGGCGGTCGCCGACGGCACCGTGCTCTCGGTCAGCTCCTCGCTGTCCCGGGACACCTCCGCCCCCGCCCCGGCCACCCGCACCGCCGCGCAGGCGTACGACGCCGCGCTCGCCGACGCCGGCCTGGACGCCGCCGGGGTGGCCAGCCACCAGGTGCGGCCGGTCGTCGTGCCCACCCCGCTCGACGGCAACCGGACCGCCTACGAGGTGACCCTGATCGGCCGCGACAGCGACCACCCGGCGGCCTTCACCACCTACGTCGACGCGATCAGCGCAAAGGTGCTGCTCCGCGAGGACCTCGTCGACTTCGACTCCGACAACCCGAGCTGGGCGGTCTACCCGGCCACCCCGCCGCAGGACCTCGCCCCCGGGCAGGACCCCCGGGTCCGCTGGTGCGCCAGCCCCGCACCCGACTGTGTCGCCGCCTTCCGCGACCCGGCGAGCGGGCAGCCCTGGGACGTCGACCTGGCCACCGGAGCCCCCACCGGCACCACCCGGGGCAACTCCGCCAACACGGTGGTCTCCTGGGGCGCCGGCAGCCCGCTGGTCAACGCACCCGCCCGCCCGGACCGGCGCTACGAGTACCCGTTCACCGACCAGTGGCACCAGTCCCGCTGCAACCCGGCGGCGTTCACCTCCGCCCAGCGCAACGACGCCGACGCGGCCACCGCCAACCTGTTCGCCATGCACAACCGGATGCACGACTGGGCCTGGCACCTCGGCTTCACCGAGTCCACCTGGAACCTCCAGGCGGTCAACGTCAGCGGTGCCGGCCTGGGCGGTGACGCCGAGCAGGGGCGGGCCCAGCAGGGTGCGCTGAGCGGCAACCGCAACAACGCCAACCAGTCCACCCCGCGCGACGGGCTGCCGCCCACCACCAACATGTACCTGTGGCAGCCGCAGGCCGGTGGGCCGTACCCGCCGTGCGTGGACGGCGACTACGACATGACGGTGATCGGCCACGAGTACACCCACGCCATCACCAACCGGATGATCGCCGGCCCGGACAGCGGGATCAGCGGGCACCAGGGCGGGGCGATGGGTGAGTCGTGGAGTGACCTGCTCGCCGCCGAGTACCTCTACGAGCACGGTCTGCGCGCCCCCGGTGAGACGCCCTTCGTCACCGGCGGCTACGTCACCGGCAACCTGGTCAGCGGCATCCGCAACTACGACCTTAGCCGCAGCCCGCTCAACTACTCCGACGTCGGCTACAACACCGGCGGCCCGGCCGTGCACGCCGACGGGGAGATCTGGGGTGCGACCAACTTCCGCATCCGCGCCGCCCTGGTCAAGAAGTACGGCCTGGGCACCCCGGCGCGGCAGCTCGACTGCGCGCAGGGCCGGGTGGCCGCCGAGAACTGCCCGGGCAACCGGCGCTGGGTGCAGCTGGTCTTCGACTCGTTCCTGCTCCAGGCGGCCAGCCAGGTCAGCATGCTCGACATGCGGGACAACCTGCTCACCGCCGACCGGCTGCGCTTCGGCGGGGCCAACCAGGAGCTGATCTGGGCCGAGTTCGCCCGCTCCGGGATGGGCCGCGACGCCGCCACCGTCGGCGCCGCCGACACCGACCCGACGCCCAGCTTCGCCAGCCCTTCCGGGGGCAACGCCACGCTGACCCTGCGCCCCCGGGGCGACAGCACGGACGCGCCGATCCGGCTCTACGTCGGCGACTACGAGGCGCGGGCCACCCCCGTCGCCGACACCGACCCGGCCACCCCGCTGCCGGCCACCTTCGAGGCCGTCGCCGGGACGTACCAGGTGCTGGCGGTCGCCCCCGGGTTCGGCCACCAGCGGTTGGAGGTGGTCGCCAAGGCCGGCCAGCAGGGGTACGTCGACCTGCGGCTGAGCCGAAACCTGGCGTCCACCACGTCCGGGGCGACGATCACCGGCGACGGGGTGAACCTGGACCGGATCGGCGACGACACCGAGGCCACCAACTGGGCGTCGTTGACCGGGGTCGCCGGTAAGGGGGTCACCGTCACACTGCCCGGCGGCACGCCGCAGCCGGTGCAGCGGGTCAACGTCAGCGCCATGCTCCGCCCGGCGATCACCGGCGACGCCGACCCCGGCGCGCAGAACGCCCTGAGCGCGCTGCGGTCGTTCGCGGTGTCGACCTGCGACGCGAGCACCACCGACTGTGCCGACCCGGCCCGCTGGACCCGGGTCTACACCAGCGCCGACGACGCGTTCCCCGGCGGGAAGTACCGGGCCTACAGCCGGGACATCATCCTGCGGTCGTTCCGGGTGCCGACCACCGTCGCCACCCACGTACGGCTGGAGGTGCTGGCCAGCCAGTGCACCGGCGGCCCGGCGTACGCCGGTGAGCAGGACGACGACCCGGCCACCCAGACCGACTGCGCCACCGCCAGCCCGGCGCGCGACCAGATACGCGTCGCCGAGTTCCAGGTGTTCGGGAAGTGAAACCCGCCGGGGCCGGGTGGTGGCGCCACCCGGCCCCGGCGGCCCCCGATCACCGTCGGACGGTGGTCCACCGGACCGGTCGACGGACCGGGCGGGCATCGCCCTCCACCCCGTCGGCGGCGGTCCGGGTCAGCTGCCGCAGCCGCATCAGCAGGCCGACGCCGAGGAAGAGCAGCAGCCCACCGAGCAGGAAGGCCGCCTGCACCAGACCGAAACCGCCGCTCTGGTTGGCCGAACGGTTCGCCGCGGGCGGTGGCGGCACCTCGGCGAGCGCCTCCTCGGTCGGCTCGGTCTCCTCCGCGGTCGGCTCCAGCACCTCCTCGGTCGGCTCCGGCGACGCGGTGGTCGGCTCGGGTGCCACCGTGGTGGGCGCAGGTGCCGTGCCGACGACCTGCCGGGTGGCGCTCTGCCGGGCGAGCAGCCGCAGGTTCGGGTCGTACGCCTCGGCGGCCAGGGTGATCCGGCCCCGGGTGACGTCCTCGGCGAAGGCCACCCGGTAGGTGGCGGTGACCGTGCGGTCCGGGCAGAGGGTGCCCGGGTCGAGTTGCCGGTCGGTCAGCCGGGCCACCGCCCCCTCGGCCCGGATGTCGAGCGGGAACGAGCCGGTCTCCTCGATCCGGTCCATCTTGACCTGGTCCAGTCGTAGCCCCTGCACCGAGAGCACCATCGACCAGCGGACCTTCACACATCCGCCGTTGCCCTTGCGGGACACCACCGCCGAGACCGTTCGTACCTGGTCACCGGCGGTGAACTCGTCGGGCAGGCCGCTCAGCTCGGTGGCGAAGCGGTCCGCCGCCGATGCCGGTGCCGGCCCGGCGAGCCCTGTCCCCGTGAGGCAGGCCAGCACCGCCCCGACCCGTAGCGCGTTCCGCCACACCATCACCACCGCCTCGTCCTCCCGTCGGTCTTGTCCACTCGCCACGCTATGAGCAGGATGGGGAAGCCGGTAGACGGGCGTGTTCGCGCCGAGCGGCAAGTGCGGGTCGGGTTAACACCGACAGTGGTGAACCGGTCACCCGCGACCCCCGACACGCCGAAAATGGGTGTGGGGAGCACCATCGGCCGGCGGTGAGGGTGCGCCGGGCCGGCCGACGTGCGGCTGACATCCTGGGCGGGTGTCCGAACTCTCCGCCGCCTTCGTCCGGCTGCACGCCCGGCTCGCCCCGGTCGCCTTCGTACCCGAGGTGCTGTTGCACCAGGCCGACGAGCCGATCGGCCTGTGGGAGCTGACCGAGGGCGAGTTCCGCAGCGCCCAGCCGCCGCCGTTCTGGGCCTTCGCCTGGGCCGGTGGGCAGGGGTTGGCCCGGTACGTCACCGACCACCCGGAGGTGGTCGCCGGCCGCCGGGTGCTCGACCTCGCCTCCGGCTCCGGCCTGGTCGCCATCGCCGCCGCGCGGGCCGGCGCGGCGACCGTGCGGGCGGTGGAGATCGACGAGCGGGCCGTCGCCGCCGTCGCCCTCAACGCCGCCGCCAACGGGGTACGCGTCGACGCCGAACTGGCCGACGTCCTCGACGGCAACGCCGGGGACGCGCAGGTGCTGCTCGCCGGGGACGTCTTCTACAGCGAGGCGATGGCCCGTCGGGTGCTGCGCTTCCTGCTGCGGGCCGCCCGCTCCGGCGCCCGGGTGCTGGTCGGCGACCCGGGCCGGGCGTTCCTGCCCCGGGAACGTTTCCACGAGCTGGCCGGCTACGACGTGCCGGTGCCGGAGGCGCTGGAGAGCGTACGGGTGAAGCACACCACGGTGTGGGAGCTGGATCCCGCCCCGCCGGGGGCCGCCCGCTAGCGTGACCGGGTGCTGTTCCGGGGGTGGGAGGGGGCCGTCGACGGGCCCTGGCCGGACGTGGCCACGGTCGTCGACCGGGTCGGCGGCAGCCATCTGGTGGTGACCCGGCACGCGCTGGTCCGGCAGGTGCTCGCCGACGCGGTGACCTGGAGACCCGACAACGCCCTGGACGCGGTGACGCCGATCCCGGTGGCCGCGCTGCGGGTGCTCACCGCGCACCGGTTCCGGTTGCCGCCGACGCTGGCGAACAACGCCGGCCCCAGCCACCCGGAGATCCGGGCGATCGTCGCCGAGGCGCTGCACCCGGACCGGGTGGCCGCCCAACGGCCGTGGTTGACGGCCCTGGTACGGGACCGGGTGGCCGGGATCGCCGCCGACCTGGCCGCCGGTCGGCCGGTCGACCTGCACGCCCGGCTCGCCGCCGACCTGCCGCTGCTGGCACTGGCCCGGCTGGTCGAGCTGCCGGACGCCCCGGTGGGCGCGGTGAAGGACTTCGCGCGGGCGGCCCTGGAGCTGTTCTGGGCCCCGCTGGACGTCGACCGGCAGCAGACCCTCGCCGTCGAGGTGGGCCGCTTCCACGCCGTACTACGGGAGTTCGCCGCCGTCGGTGGCGGGTTGGCGGCCCGGCTGCGTGCCGCCGGGCACTCCCCCGACGTGGTGGTGGGGGCGCTGTTCTTCCTGCTGGTCGCCGGGCAGGAGACCACCAGCCAGTTCCTGACCCTGCTGCTGCACCGGCTCACCGGCGAACCCGGGGTGCGCGCCGGGTTGCGGGCCGGCACCGTCGCGGTCGCCGACGTGGTGGAGGAGGGCCTGCGGCTGGAGCCGCCGATCGTCACCTGGCGACGGGTGGCCGCGACGGACACCACGCTGGGCGGCACACCGGTGCCGGCGGGCAGCTCGATGCTGCTGTGGCTGGCCCGCGCCGGCCGCGACCCGGAGGTGGTGGCCGAGCCGGCCGGGTTCCGTCCCGGGCAGCGCGGGTCACGCCGGCACCTGGCCTTCGGGGCGGGGGCGCACCGCTGCGTCGGCGCGCAGCTGGCCCGGCTGGAAGCGGCGGTGGTGGTCGCCGAGGCCGCACCGCTGCTGGACGCGGTGACGGTGGTCCGTCCACCGTGGTGCCCGGACAACCTCACCTTCCGGATGCCCGACGCCTTCGTGGTCCGCCGCGCCCACACCCGCCCGACCTGAGCCCCGCCCCGGGCCCGCCGCCGGTGCAGGTACGCCGGCCCCGCTGTACGGGTGAACGGGGCAGGTACGCCCGGCCCCGCTGTACGGATTCGCCGACCCTGCTGTGCGGATGAGCAGTCACGGCCTCCCGCCCCACCCGACCCGCCTCGGCCCGGCTCCCGCTCCACGCAGCAGCTCCGCCCGGGGCGGCCCCGACCTGGAACATCTCCGGGGTGGAGCACCTCCGGTCCAAGACACCTCCGGCCCGGACCGACCCCCGCCCGGCACGGATTCGCCGGCACGGATTCGCCGGCACCGGTGTCCCAGTCGGCCCCTTTCGAGCTGATGACGTCCACGCATCACCCTGCCGACCTGCCCAAACAGGCGTAACCGTCACTCACCACAACGGGTTGAACCCACGTGACGCCCAGCGCCACACCAACCCGGGAGGTCAGCGTGCACCCCACCCCAACCCCCCACCACTCCCCCACCCCACCCAAACCCCCGCCCTCCTGGGTTGATCAAGAAGTTTTGGTCAAAACGGAGATCAACGGTGACGCAAAGCTCTTGATCACCGGGGCGAGGCGGGTGGGGTGGGTGGGGTGGGTGGGGTGGGTGGGGTGGGGTGGGCAAGGCGCGTGGAGGGGTGGGGTCAGGTGAGGTGGGCGGCGGTCCGCGGAGACCTGCCGGCGTCGCTGGTGGTGTTCCTGGTGGCGTTGCCGCTGTGTGTGGGGATCGCGGTCGCCTCCGGCGTACCGGTCGAGCTCGGACTGGTCACGGGGGTGGTGGGTGGGCTGGTGGTGGGGGTGATGCCGGGCAGCAGTCTCCAGGTGAGCGGACCGGCCGCCGGGCTGACCGTCCTCGTCGCCGAGGCCGTGGACCGGTACGGGCTGGCCGGCCTCGGCACCATCGTGCTGGTCGCCGGCCTGCTCCAGATCGGGTTGGGGCTGCTACGACTCGGCCGGTGGTTCCGGGCCATCTCGGTGGCCGTGGTGCACGGCATGCTCACCGGTATCGGCCTGCTGCTGATCGCCGGTCAGCTCCACGTCCTGGCCGGCGCCGACACCCCACCGACCGGCCTCGCCGGCTTCACCGGGTTGCCCCACCTGGTCGGGGACCTCACCGGCTCCGGCACGGCACAGGTGTCGCTCGCCGTCGGAGTGGCCACGATCGTGGTCATGCTGCTCTGGGACACCCTGCCCGGCCGGCCGGGCCTGGTCCCCGGGGCGCTGGTCGCCGTCGTCGCGGTCGCCGGGGTGAGCGCCGTCCTGCGGCTACCGGTCGCCACCATCGAGGTGGAGGGCCTGCTCGCGGCGATCCAACCGTCGTTCGGGCACTGGACGGCCCTCACCGACCCGGGGCTACTCGCCACCGTCGTCACGTTCACCCTGGTCGCCTCGGCGGAGAGCCTGTTCAGCGCGGCGGCCGTCGACCGGCTGCACCAGGGGCCGCGCACCGACTTCGACCGGGAACTCGTCGCCCAGGGCACCGGCAACACCGTCTGCGGCCTGCTCGGCGCGTTGCCGATGACCGCCGTCATCGTACGCAGCTCCGCCAACGTCCGGGCCGGGGCGCGGACCAAGGCGTCCCGGGTGCTGCACGGGGTGTGGCTGCTGCTCTTCGTCGCCGCCGTGCCCGGCCTGGTGGGGCTGATTCCGATGCCCGCGCTCGCCGCCGTGCTCGTGCACGCCGGATGCAAGCTGCTGCCGTGGCGGGCCCTGCCCGAGCTGTGGCGGGAGCACCGGGGCGAAGCTGTGGTGCTGGTGGTGACCGCCGTCGCGATCCTCGGCACCGACCTGTTCACCGGCGTGCTCGTCGGCCTCGGCCTGGCCGTGGTCAAGACCGCCTGGGAGACGTCCCACGTCCGGGTCACCGTGCACGACGACGTCGACCCGGTGCACGTGACGATCAGCGGCAACGCCACCTTCCTGCGGCTGCCCACCATCCTGACCACCCTCGACGGGCTGCCCGACGACCGGCGGGTACGGCTGGACCTCGGCGGCCTGCGGCACGTCGACCACGCCTGCCGTACCGCCCTGGATTCCTGGGTCGAGGCGCAGAACCGCGACGCCGCCGTCAGCGTGCAGGTCGTCGCCCCACGGCCGGCGCAGGACGACCAGCCCCGGCCCGTCCCCGCCACCGAGTGAGGGCACCGGCGGCGGACCGCTCAGCCGGCGTCCTCGGCCCAGGTGCGCCAGTCGTCGAGCACCCCGTACAGGTCGGGGGTGAGCCAACCCGGGGCGGACCGGCGGAACACCCCCGGGTCCATCGACCCGGCACCGGTCGGTAGCGCGCCGAGCAGGTTCGGCACCAACTCGGTCAGGTTCGCCCAGTGCACCAGTTGCGGCTCCGCCGGCCAGGCACCGATCACCACCCCGGCGGGCACGGCCCGACGCTCCAACGCCTCCAGGGTGAGCGCGGTGTGGTTGAGGGTGCCGAGCCCGGCCCGGGCCACCACCACCGCCGGAGCGCCCAGCGACACCGCCAGGTCGGCGACCGTCCACGCCTCGCCCGACGGGCGCAGCCCCATCGGCACCAGCAGCCCACCGGCTCCCTCGACGAGCACCAGGTCGTGCTTGTCGACCTCCGCGCGGATCGCATCGACGGCCGTGTACAGCTCCAGCGGCTCCAACTCGGCGACCCGGGCCGCCGCCAGCGGGGCGAGCGGGTCCGGGTAACTCGACAGGGTGCGACCGGTCAGCGGGGCGGCCAGCCGGGTCACCGAGTCGATGTCGCCGGGCTCGCCGGTGGCCGTACCCGTCTGGCCCGGCTTGACCACCGCGACCCGCAGGCCGGCGGCCTGCGCGGCAGCGGTGATCGCCGCCGTCACCACCGTCTTGCCGACCTCGGTGTCGGTCCCGGTGACCAGCACCGCACCCTTCCACCCGCTCACGGCAGAATCTCGGTTCGCGACTGCGGGGCTCGCAAACCCGGCTCACTCCTCGCACTCACGGGCACCACCTCGGTTCGCGACTGCGGGGCTCGCAAACCCGGCTCACTCCTCGCACTCACGGGAACCACCTCAGCTCGCGACTGCGGGGCTCGCAAACCCGGCTCACTCCTCGCGCTCACGGGAACCACCTCAGCTCGCGACTGCGGGGCGCACTCCACGATGGCCTCCAGGGCGTGTTCGAAGTCAGCTCGGGTGACCCCGGCCGAGAGGGTCAGGCGCAACCGGGAGCGGTGGTCCGGGGTGGACGGCGGGCGGAAGCAGCCGACGGCGACGCCCCGGTCCCGGCAGTCGGCCGCCCAGGCGGTGGCGGCCTCCGGGCCGGGGGCGGTCACCGAGACCACCGCGCCGTCGGGGGCGGACACGGTCAGCCCGGCCGCGCCGAGGCGGCGTACCGCGTGCCGGGCCCGGTCGGCCAGCTCGGCCCGCAGGTCGTCGGCGGCCCGGGCCACCGCCACGGCGGCCCGCACCCCGGCGGCGACCGACGGCGGCGGCGCGGTGTCGAAGATGAAGGTACGCCCGGTCTCCACCAGGTGCCGGACGAACTCGGCCGGACCGGCGACCACCCCACCGGCCCCACCGAGCGCCTTGGACAGGGTCGCGGTGACCACCACGTCCGACGCACCGGCGAGCCCGGCGGCGGCCACCGCGCCGGCCCCGGCCGGACCGGTGACACCGAGCGCGTGCGCGTCGTCGACCAGCAGCAACGCACCGTGCTGCCGGGCCACGGCGTGCAACGCGGCCAGCGGGGCGAGGTCACCGTCGACGGAGAAGACCGACTCGGTGACCACCACCGCCGGGCGGCCCGGCGCGGCGGCGAGTGCGGCGGCCACGGCGTCGACGTCGACGTGCGCGGTGACCACCGTCTCCGCGCCGGAGATCCGGCAGCCGTCGATCAGCGAGGCATGGTTGTGGGCGTCCGAGACGAGCAGGGTACGCGGCTGGACCAGGCCCCGGACGGCGGCGAGGTTGGCCAGGTATCCGGAGGAGAAGACGAGTGCCCGGTCGACGCCGAGCCAGTCGGCCAGGTCGTCCTCCAACGCGTGGTGCACGTCGGTGGACCCACGCACCAGCCGGGAACCGGTGGCGCCCAGCCCGTACCCGGCGAGGGCCCGGCCGGCGGCGGCGACCACCTCCGGGTGGGTGGCCAGCCCCAGGTAGTCGTTGCCGGCCAGGTCGATCACCCGGTCGCCGGCGGCGCGGGGGCGCAGGGTGCGGGTGAGTCCCGCCTTCGCCCGCAGTGCGGCGCGGCGGTCCAGGGCCGCCAGCCAGTCCGCCACCGGTCATCGCCTCCGTCCGCCGTTCGACCCGCTCCGCCCGGCCCGTACCGCCCGGCGTGCCGTCCCGCCCGACGCCTGTTGCCGGACGACCGACCCCGCCCGGCTCGTACCGCCGGGCGGGTGGGCGGCGCTGTCGCCGCCGGGCGAAATTACCATCCGCCGGGCCGGCACCGGCGTGGCGGCGGGCCCGCCGCACCGACGTGCGGGGGTGGGGACGGAGCCGGTCGAGGGGGTCGGCGGGGCCGGGACCGGGGCGGCCGGCGGGCAGCGGCTCGGGGTCGGCGGAGCCCGGTCCGGGGCAGCGGCTCGGGGTCGGCGGGGCCCGGTCCGGGGCGGTGGGTGGGCGGCGGCTCGGGCGTTTCCCGGCCCGGGGCGGCCTTGTAGGGTACGACCCATGCCAGAGATCCTCGACCAGGCCCGGACCCAGGTGCTGGGCGACGGCGTCGGCCTCGACCAGGCTGGTGTCCTCGCGGTGTTGACCCTGCCCGACGAGCACGTCCCCGCCGCCCTCCAGCTCGCCCACGAGGTGCGGATGCGGTGGTGCGGCCCGGAGGTCGAGGTCGAGGGGATCGTCTCGCTCAAGACCGGCGGCTGCCCGGAGGACTGCCATTTCTGTTCGCAGTCCGGCCTGTTCACCTCCCCCGTGCGCTCGGTCTGGCTGGACATCCCGTCGCTGGTGGAGGCGGCGAAGCAGACGGCCGCGACCGGGGCGAGCGAGTTCTGCATCGTGGCCGCCGTACGCGGGCCGGACGACCGGTTGATGAAGCAGATGCGCGAGGGGGTCGCCGCGATCCGCGCGGAGGTCGACATCCAGGTCGCCGCGTCGCTTGGCATGCTCAGCCAGGAGCAGGTCGACGACCTGGTCGAGATGGGCGTGCACCGCTACAACCACAACCTGGAGACCTGCCGTTCCTACTTCCCGAACGTGGTCACCACGCATTCCTGGGAGGAGCGCTGGGAGACCCTGCGGATGGTCCGCGAATCCGGCATGGAGGTCTGCTGCGGCGGCATCCTCGGCCTCGGCGAGACGGTGCAGCAGCGCGCCGAGTTCGCCGCGCAGCTCGCCCAGCTCGACCCGCACGAGGTCCCGCTGAACTTCCTCAACCCGCGTCCGGGCACCCCCCTCGGTGACCGGCCGGTGGTGGAGGGCAAGGACGCGCTGCGGGCCATCGCCGCATTCCGGCTGGCCATGCCGCGCACCATCCTGCGGTACGCGGGCGGCCGGGAGATCACCCTCGGTGACCTGGGCACCCGCGACGGCCTGCTGGGCGGGATCAACGCGGTGATCGTCGGCAACTACCTGACCACGCTGGGTCGGCCGGCGACCGACGACCTGAAGCTGCTCGACGACCTGAAGATGCCGGTCAAGGCCCTCTCCGCCACCCTGTGAGGTGATGATGACCGACGCGGGTGACCCGACCACCGACGGCCGTACGGCGGAGTCCGCCGTGCTGACGTCGGACGCGACCTGGTGCGACCGCTGTGGTGCGGACGCCACGGCGGGCCCGCACCCGGGGTGCGCGACGGCCCGGGTGCTGGAACCGCCCCGCTACTGCGGGCACTGTCGACGGCGGATGAAGGTGCAGGTGCTGCCGGTCGGCTGGTCGGCGGTCTGCGTCGAGCACGGCGAGCGGCGGGGCTGAGGCGTGCTGCGCGGGCGGGCGGTCACGCTGCGGCCGGTGACGGAGGCGGACGTGCCCGCCCTGGCCACGATCCGGGCCACCCCGGAGGTACGCCGCTGGTGGCGCGGCGGTGACGACCTGGCCGCGTCGGTGCGGGCCGACCTGGCCGACGACACGGTGACGGTCTACGTCGTCGAGCACGCGGGCCGGCTGGTCGGGGCGATCCAGTGGTACGCCGAGACCGACCCGGACTACCGGCACGCCAGCCTGGACGTCTTCCTCGATCCGGCGGTACGCGGCAACGGGCTGGGCGGGGACGCGGTCCGTACCCTGGTCCGGCACCTGGTCGACGAGTACGGCCACCACCGGTTCACCATCGATCCGGCGGCGGCGAACACGGCGGCGATCCGGGCGTACGCGAAGGTGGGGTTCCGCCCGGTGGGCGTGATGCGGCGGTACGAGCGGGGCGCGGACGGGCACTGGCACGACGCGCTGCTGATGGACCTGCTCGCGGAGGAGCTGGCCGACTGAAACCGGGCGGGGCGTGCCCGGCACCCTCAGGTGCCGGACACGCCCCGGTCGTTGCGCGGGCGCAGGTGCGCCTAGCGCTGGAGGGTGAGGACACCCGGCCGCCACGGCAGCAGGTTGTAGTCGGTGTTCGCGTTGGGGTCCTTGCCCTGGTAGAGCAGTTGCAGGTTGCAGGCGTCGATGGTCTTGGTCTGGTCGGGGTTGGTGCGGACCAGGTCACCGTGGCTGATGTCGTTGGTCCACGTGGCGCCGCTGTTGGCCTTGCCGGCGAAGGGGTTGCTCTCGCTGGCCGCCTGCGGGGTCCACGAGCCGCCCAGGCTGTTGGACGTGAACGACCGGAAGTAGCGCCCCTGGCTCCCGATCGCCTCGACGATCATCAGGTACTGGTTCTGGCCCTGCACCTTGTAGACCTCGACGCCCTCGAACAGGTTGTTGGTCGAGTCCGTCATGATCGTCGTGTAGCTCGAACCGAAGCTGCCCGGGAAGTTCCCGAGCGGCATGCTCGACCGGTAGATCTTGCCGTTGTCCCCGGCGAAGAACAGGTACATGTTCTGGTCGTCACCGATGAGGGTCTGGTCGATCACACCGTACGGGGCGTCCGGGAGGGCGGCGGTGGACAGCGTCTGCGCCGAGGACCAGCCGTTGGCGTTGGTCGGGTCGCTCGACGTCTTGTAGCTGAACGAGGTCGGCCCCCACTGGTACGCCAGCACCCAGATGTTCTTCGGGGCGAAGTAGAGCAGCGTGGGCGCCACGGTGCCCTGGCTCATGCCGTTCTGGCTGGCCGAGGCCATGTCGGACCAGTTGGTGAACGTGCCGAAGTTCATCGAGCTGTACTGGCCGCTGCTGTTGACGTACGAGCCGTAGACCAGGTGCTTGCCGTTGTAGACGACGTTGGTGAAGTCCTTGAGCGAGACCCAGCCGTTCTTCGGGCTGGTCAGCGCACCGGTCGACGACCACCGGTAGGTCGACGGGAGCGCGCAGCCACCACCCGGGGGCGGCGTGGTGGTCGGCGGCGGCGTGGTCGGCGGCGCGGTGGTGGGCGGGTTGCTGCCACCGAAGTCGGTGCGCCACTGCTGGTTGGTCTGCCCGTGGCAGTCGTACAGCTGGACCTGCTGGCCGTTGCCGGTGCCCCAGACGTCCAGGCAGCGGCCGGACTGCACGCCGCTGATGGTGCCGTTGGAGTTGATGTTCCACTGCTGGTTGGCCCCGCTGTTGCAGTCCCAGATGATGATCCCGGTGCCGTTGGCGGTGGCCGCGCCGTTCGCGTCCAGGCACTTGGTGCCGTAGACCCGCAGCTGCTTGTTGCTGGTGTACGTCCACTGCTGGTTGGACTGGCTGTTGCAGTCGTAGAGCTGCACCCGGGTGCCGTTGGTCTGGGTGGAGTTCGGCACGTCGATGCACCGGTTCGACGCCACGCCGACGATCCGTCCGGCGCCGCCGCTCGGCGGCGGGGTCGTGGTGGGCGGGGGCGTGGTGGGCGGGCCCGTGGTCGGCCCGGAGGTCGGGGGCGCCGCGTTGAGCGCGTTGAGGACCGAGTTGTACGCGGCCTTCTTGTTGCCGCCGCCGTCGAACAGCAACGGGTTCTCGTTGGAGCGCCAGGAGTCGCTGTCGCGCACGCCCCACACGGTGATGCCGATGCAGCGCGGCACGTTCAGGCACGCCTGGGTCAGCCCGGCGTACTGGGTGGTGGAGGAGTTCGTGACGTCGACCTCGGTCAGCGCCACGTCCACCCCGAGGGCGGCGAAGCTGGACAGCGTGGTCTGGAAGTTGCTCGGCAGCGAGCTGCCGCCGGTGAAGTGGGTCTGCAGGCCGACGCAGTCGATCGGCACGCCCCGGGACTTGAAGTCCTGGATCATGCGGTAGACGCCCTGCGTCTTGCCGTACGACCAGTTCTCGATGTTGTAGTCGTTGTAGCAGAGCTTCACCGACGGGTCGGCGGCCCGCGCGGTGCGGAACGCCACCTCGATCCAGTCGTTGCCGGTGCCCTGGAGGTTCGACGACCGGCGGCTGCCGTCCTCGTTGAACGCCTCGTTGACCACGTCCCACGCGGCGAGCTTGCCCTTGTAGTGGCCCATCACGCCGTTGATGTGGTCGATCATCGCCTGGCGCAGCGTGCTGCCGCTCAGGCTCTGCATCCAGCCGGGCTGCTGCGCGTGCCAGGCCAGGGTGTGCCCACGGACCTTCAGGCCGCGCTGGGTGGCCCAGTTGTAGATCTGGTCACCGGAGTTGAAGTTGAACTGGCCCCGCTGGGGCTGCGTCGCGTCCGGCTTCATCTCGTTCTCGGCCGTGATCATGTTGAACTCGCGGCCGGCGATCGTGCTGTACGTCGAGTCGCCGAGCCGGCCGGCCGCGATAGCCGTGCCGAAGTACCGGCCCGACTGCGCGGCGGCCGCGCCCAGCGTGGTCGCGGCGGCGTTCGCCGACGGCATCATCACCGCGGCGGCTGCCACCGTCACGACGCTGACCGCGCCGGCGAGCAGCGCCCGGACGGCGGGCGATCGCCGTCGCCGAACCCCGCCGTGGTGGACGGATGGACCTGTTGCCATCGTGGTCTCCTTGCTGGCCCGCACCCGGACCGTCGGGGCGGGACGGCCGGACGTCGTGGTTGTTAAATCTAGTGCCGTCGATGTTTCCACCATGCACCGGTCGGAACAAAGATGTTTCGGAAAAGTTTCGGAACATTTTTGGCCGACCACGCTCCGACGAGACGTGGCCGGTCACCCAGGGTGCGGTGCCGGCCACGTCAGGTCGATGATCAGGAGACCGTGCAGGCCGCCCCGTTGAGGGTGAAGGTGGTCGGCTTCGGGTTGCTGCCGGTGTGGGTGCCGTTGAACCCGATGCTGGTGGACGCGCCCGGGGCCAACGCCCCGTTGTAGCTCATGCTGGTCGCCGTCACCGCCGCCCCCGTCTGGGCGAACGTCGCCGACCAGCCCTGGCTGACCTTCTGACCGCTGGTCGGGAAGGTGAAGGCCAGGCTCCAACCGTTGAGCGCGGTCGTACCGGTGTTGGTGATGCTGATGCTGGCGGTGAAGCCGTTGGTCCAGTCGGTGGTGGTGTAACCGACCTTGCACGACGAGGCGGGCGTGGTCGGGGTCGGGGTGGGCGTCGGGGTGGAGGTCGGCGTCGGGGTCGGCGTCGAGGTGCCCGGCAGGGTCTGCACGGTGAGCGTCTTCGACGGGGTGGACGGGTTGCCGGCGGCGTCCACCGCCACCACGTAGAACCCGTACGACGTGTCCGGCGTCAGTCCGGTCACCTGGGCGGTGGTGCCGGTGCTCGTGGCGACGACGAGATGGGCCGGCCAGGACGTCTTGTAGACCCGGTAGCCGGTGACCCCGACGTTGTCGGTGGACGGCGTCCAGCTCAGGGTGACCCCGTTCGCGCCGATGTTCGACGCGGTCGGGGTGCCGGGCGGGGTCGGCCCGCTGGTGTCCGAACCGGTGCCCGCCGGGGTGGCCACCGCGAGCGCCGACGACCACAACGAGCTGTTGCCGGCACCGTCGCGGGCCAGGACCGAGAACCGGTAGTTGCTGGCGGGCGAGAGCGTGGTCAGGGTCAGGCTGTTGGTGGTGGTGCGGAAGGAGGAGCGCACGTCGCTGCCGACCGGCTCCATGGCGACGTCGTAGCCGGCCACGCCGCTGCCACCGGTGTCGGTGGACGCGGGCCAGGTCAGCGTCAGGCCGGTGGGCGTGATCGCGGAGGCGACGGGGGTGCCGGGGACGGTGGGCGGGGTGGTGTCGGTCGGCGTCGAGGTCGGCTCGTCACCCCAGACCCGGGTGGTCCCGGCGTACAGCGGCACCTTCGGGTTTGGGCCGGCGGTGGCCTGGTACGACGGGTCGTTGGTCGGATCCCAGGTACCACCCTCCGGTACGCCGATCTTGAACTGCACCTCCATCCGGTGCTGCGACTGCCCGGCCGGGGCGATCGTGTAGCCGGTGCAGTCCACCTCGACGTACCAGATGTCGCCGGAGAGCTGCTTGGCGGTCGACGGCGACGGGCACCCCTGGGTGTAGCCGGGGGTGACCTGCACGGCGGTGCTGCCCTCGGGCCGGAAGTAGTAACGGAACTTCCCGTTGGTCAGCGCCCGCGCCGGGAACGCCGACTTGTTGTAGACGACCGCCTTGAGCCCGGTCGCCCGGGGCTCGGCCTGCATCACCGTGGTCTCCACGGTCAGCTCGGCGATGTCCGGGGTCTCCGCGCTGGGGAAGTTGGCGAGCGGGGTGCCGCCGTACTCGGAGGAGAGCCGGGCCAGCGCGGAGGTGAAACCGGCGTTGTAGTCGGTGGCCACCTCGTTCATCACGTAGTCCGACCGGCTGTCGGAGTAGGCGTCGTTGGCCGCCGACGGGCCGCCGACCAGCGCGCCGTAGAGCACGTGCCGGGTCTCGACCGGCACCGTCTGGCTGTCCCACCAGGAACCGTGGGCGGTGCGGTGGTGCGGGTTCTTCGGCGCGTTGGCGCCGAAGCCGATCATGTAGCTGGACTTGCGCGGGTTGTCGCCGAGCGCGTAGTTGACCTGCCGGACGGCGAAGTCGTGGAACCGGGCCTTGCGGGTGGCGTCGGTGGTCTTGTCGCTGTAGACCAGCGCCGCGAAGCTGGTGTTCGCCGCGTACCGCAGCGCGCCCCAGGAGTCGAGGACGGCCATCCCGCCCGGCGAGTAGGGCACCTTCTGGCCGTTGACGCCGACCGTCCAGTAATCGAGCCACCGGTTGGCGTCGTCGACGTACTTCTGCTTGCCGGTCAGGTTGGCCAGCAGCACGTACGCCCCGAACTGCTTGTTGTCCCAGGCGAGGGTCCACTTGTAGGACCGGGTGGTGGACTGCGGCTCGGTGCCGAGCTTGTCGTACTCGCTCTCGGCCTTGGCCAGGTAGGTCGCGTCGCCGGTGGCCCGGTGCAGCCAGATCGCCCCCCAGACCAGTTCGTCGGTGTAGCCGCTCCACGACTTGTAGAAGCTCGTCGCGTCGGTGATGCACTCGTGGTAGCTCTTACGCACCGTGTCGGCGAACGTGTAGAGCTGCTTGGCATGGGTGAGCAGCTTGTCGGCGTAGGCGGCGTCGGTGGGCCGGAACACCATCGACGACGCGGCCATCGCCGCCGCCGTCTCCCCCGCCAGGTCCGCACCCCCACAGCTCGCATCGATCTTGTACGCGGGCCGCGCCATCGGCAGCACCTCGGCCGGACCCCACCACTTGTGGTCGTCGTCGCCCTTGCCGACCTGCCCGTAGAGCACGTTGGCCGAGGGGTGCGCCTTGATGAAGTAGTCGTTGACGAAGCGCAGGTTGTTCAACAGCGGGGTGAGCTGCCCTGAGGCGACGTACCCGTCGCGGTACTCGACCGCACCCCAGGCGAGCATGGTGGCGCTGAACGCCATCGGAAAGCCGAACTTCACGTGGTCACCGGCGTCGTACCAGCCGCCGGTGAGGTCCACCCCGACGTCCGCCCCGTCGGTCAGCGCGGAGTCGCCCCGCCAGGAGACCCGGTTCCAGGACGGCTTCTTGCCGGACTGCTGCGCCTCGTAGAACAGCAACGACTTCTGCAGCGCCTCGGGGTAGTTGAACATGCCGGTGCCGGCGGCCTCGGCAGCCGTGGTGCGCTCGGCAGCCGCGCGCTCGGCAGCGGCGGGAGCGGCCCCGGCGGCAGCGGCGCGCTCGGCCCCAGCGGGAGCGGCGCCGGCGGTGAGCGGGAGGGCGCTGACGGCGAGGGCCAGCCCGCTGGTCAGGGCGACACCGGTGGCGAACAGGCGGCGGAGCCGAGGTCGGCCCCCGCCCGACCGGCCCGGCCGGTTCGGGTGCTGCATGGCGAAACTCCTGTCGGTGGTGCCTCCGGCGGCGCCCACCGGACGCGGGGACGGGGGCGTCGCGGGTGGTGAGCGCCGCCGGAGGCGGGTGGTGGTGAGAGAACCGAAGGAGTCGCGGGAGCGCTCCCATGGATGTGCGCCAATGTAATCGTTCGGTCATCGGTTTGTGAAGGGGCCAACCCCCACGACACCCGGAAGAGCCCGCGGAAAACACGCAGGGCGCGGAGGGACGGGGCGGGGGTGCGGAGTTGGGGGCGGGGGATGTTCGTACCGGGGCTGGGCGTCGACGTGACTAGCCTGGATCGATGTCGATGATCGAACAGGTGTCGTTGGGGGTGACCGACGACCGTCGCGCCGGCCGGTTCTGGGCCGAGGCGCTGGGTTACGTCCGTCGCCCACCCCGCTACCCGGCAGACGAGTGGATCGTCCTGGAGCCGCCGCCGGGTACCACGGGGGTGGCGCTGGCCATGGACGTCAGCGAGAGCCCGGTGGCGGAGTTTCCCCGTATCCACCTCGACCTGCACGCGGGTGACCGGGACCTCGACGACGAGGTGGACCGGCTGCTCGGGCTGGGTGCCGACCGGGTCGACTGGCCGCACTATCCTGCCGTACCGGAACCCGGCCAGCTACCGTACGTCGTGCTCGCCGACACCGAGGGGAACCGGTTCTGCGTCTCGGGGCACCGCCGGGCGGGCACCTTCTTCGGCTGATCCGGGGCATCGCGCCGGACATGGGCAGGGCCCCCGCACCGGGGGCCCTGCCTGTGCACCGTCCCCCGCATCGGAGTTCGGCCTTGCACCGGGAGGAATGCCCCCGCCCGGTGCCGTACGGGTCGTCTCGATGGTCGGTGGGGTCAGCAGATCCCACCGTTCGTGCTGGTCGGCCGGGTGCCGCCCACGCTCGTGCTGGGGCGCGGGATTCCGCCGGTGACCGGGACGCCGGTCGCTGGAACGCCGGCCAGCGGGACGCCGGTCGCCGGTACGCCGGCCAGCGGGACGGTGACGGTGAGCACGGTGCCGTCCCGCTCGACCGTCGCGGGCCGGCCCAGCCGGGCCAGTGTCCGCACCATCGGCGTGTTTTCGGCCTGGGTGTGCAGGACCAGCGCCGCGTAGCCGGCCCGCTCGCCGTGGGTCAGCAGCCGACGCAGCAGCGCGGTGCCCAGACCACGTCGCTGCCAGTCGTCGCGGACCAGCAGCGCCACCTCCGCCTCGTCGCCCTCGGCGAGCAGGTTGGCCAGCGCGACGACCGACTCCGCCGCCCCGTCGGAGCCGGTCGTCGTGGCCACCAGGGTCAGCCCCCGGGCTGGTTCCAGCAGGCGGCGCAGCCGGGTCGGCGAGGGCAGCGCCGCGCCGCTCAGATACCGCCGTTGCCGGCTCCGCGCCGAGCAGCCCTCGTGCAGCTCCAGCACCCCGGCCAGGTCGTCGGCGGTCGCTGGCCGGAGGGACAGTTCCGCCCCGTCGGGCAGCACCAGGGTCACCCGGTCGGCTTCCCGCCGGGCCACCGCCGCCGCCAACTCCACCAGCGCCTGCGCCCGCGCGTATTCCGCCGGGGTGAAGCTGGGTGCCTGCCGGCGCAGTTCGTAGGAGCCGCCGGTCGGGTCGGTCAGCAGCATGGTCGTGGTGCCCACCGCGTCGTGCCCGGTGGCGGACGTCGGTCGCCAGGTCACCTCGTCCGCGCCGAGGGTGGCTCGGAGCACCTCACCGGCCTGTTCCGGGTCGCCGACCAACCGGGTGGCCAGGCCGAGCACCCGGGTCGGCTGGTCGGCCAGGCCACGCGCCTCGCTGCGCGCCACCCAGCAGTTGCGACCCCGGCCCCGCTCGACGGCGGCGATCAGGTCCGCCTCGTCGAGCGCGTCCGGCGCGTCGACGAGGAAGTCGTCCACCGCACCGACCTCGGTGGTGTGCACCTGCACGGTGAGGATGTTGACTCCTCGCAGCGCGAGACTCGCGGTGAGGACCGACAGGTAACCCGGCCGGTCGTCCACGGTCGCCCTGACTCGCCACAGCGCCATGCCCACTCCCTTCCCCACCACGAAGCCTGCCCGGGGCCTGTTGCCGTGGCGTTGCCCGGTGGTGTCGCACCGGCAACCGTTCGCCCAGGTCAGGTGACGGTGGTCACCGACCGCGGGCCGACCAGGTCGAGCCGGTCCCCGAGGATCACCGCGCTGGCCCGGACCAACTGGGCGAGCCGGTCGACCTCGGTGGCGTGGAACCCGGCGGCGGTCAACGGCTCGGTGTGGTCCCGGGCCACCACCAGCACCAGCCCGGCCCGGCCGAACGGCGCGATCGCGTAGTGCGTGCCGTCGGCCATGGTCAGGGTGCGGGCCCGCAGCGGGGTCACCTCGGGCAGCCGGGGCGGCTCCGGGGCACGCCAGCTGGCGTGCCCGACGGTGGCCGTCCCCGCGCCGGCCCGCGAGGCCCAGTCCAGCGGTACGACGGCCGCCACCGCCCAGTCTGCGGCGAGCAGCCCCGGTACCGCGTCGACCAGGGTGGCCACCCCGTCGGTGGGGTTCGCCGCCACCTGGGCGAGTAGTTCGGCGTCCTGACCGGTGGTGGTCGGTGCCCCGATCGCCCGCCACACCCCGTCGACGCGCACCCCGGGGATGGCGGCGAGACCGGCGAGCAGGCCCTCGACCCGGGCGGCACCCGGCCAGACCACGGTGAAGTCGTCGACCGCGCGGCCACCGAGCCGCTCCAGCACCACGACCTGGACGATGTCGGCACCGGAGACGCCGAGCGTACGGGCCACCTGGCCGAGTGTCCCGGGGCGGTCCGGCAGGGTCACCCGAACTCTCAGCAACATGTCAGTCCCTCCGCTCGGCGGGCCGGCCACACAGGGCCGGCAGGCTGTTGCCAGCCTGCCGGTTGACCATTTCGCCCCTGTTGCCGTGGCATGTCCCCGGCGGAAAATGGCTGACCTTGACAACCCGGCTGACCTGCCCTCAACTATTCGGATGACCGAGCCGGCCGTCGACGCGTCCCCCGGCAGCCGACCCGGGCCGCCGTACGCCGCACCACCGGGGCTGGACCTCGACCGGTTGCACGGCTGGCTGGTCGCGCACCGGCCGGAGCTGGTGGCCGACGGGCCGCTGCGGGCCACCCTGATCACCGGCGGCAAGTCCAACCTGACCTACCTGCTGCACTGCGGCGGACGCGAGGTGGTGCTGCGCCGCCCCCCGCTGGGGCACGTGCTGGCCACCGCGCACGACATGGCCCGCGAGCACCGCGTGATCGCCGCGCTCGCACCGACCACCGTGCCGGTGCCCGAGGCGCTGCTGCTCTGCGCCGACCCGGCGGTGATCGGCGCACCGTTCTATCTGATGCAGCGGGTGCCGGGCGAGGTGCTGCGCACCCGGGCGCAGACCGATCCGCTCACCGGCGGCCAGCGCCGCGACCTGGCCTGGGCGATGATGGACACCCTCGCCGCGCTGCACACCGTCGACCCGGCCGAGGTGGGGCTGGCCGACTTCGGTCGTCCCGAGGGCTACCTGGGCCGGCAGGTGCGGCGCTGGGCCGGCCAGCTCGACCGGTCCCGCAGCCGGGAGTTGCCCGGGGTGGACGAGTTACGCGACGCGCTGGCCGCCTCGGTGCCCGAGGGCGTCAACGCCGGTCGGATCGTGCACGGCGACTACCGGCTGGACAATCTGCTCACCGCGGTCGACCCGGTGTCGGTGCGGGCGGTGCTGGACTGGGAGATGGCCACCCTGGGTGACCCGCTGGCCGACCTGGGGCTGCTGCTGACGTACTGGGACGTGCTCGGCGACAGTGATCTCGCCGAGGGCAACCCGGTCGCCGACGGGCTCGGCCCGCGCGCGGGTTTCCCCACCGGCCGCGAGCTGATCGACCGGTACGCCGGGCGCAGCGACGTCGACGTGGGGCCGCTGCACTGGCACCTGGCCCTCGGCTGTTTCAAGCTCGCGGTGATCTGCGAGGGCATCCACTACCGGCACACCCTGGGGCAGACCCTCGGCGGTGGGTTCGACCGGATCGGCGAGATGGTGCCGCCGCTGGTCGAGCACGGTCTGCGCGCGGTCGGGGGGAACTGATGGACTTCGGGTACGACGAGCGCACCGTCGAGCTGCGGGAGCGGCTCGGCGCGTTCCTGGACGAGTGCGTCCTGCCGGCCGAGCCGGTGCACGCCGCACAGGTCGCGGCGGCGGGCGACCCGTGGGCCCGGCCCCCGGTGCTCGACGAGCTGAAGGCCGAGGCCCGCCGTCGCGGCCTGTGGAACCTCTTCCTGCCCGATCCGCGCTACGGCGCCGGGCTGACCAACCTGCAGTACGCCCCGCTCGCCGAGCTGACCGGGCGCAGCCCGCACCTGGCCCCCGAGGCGGTCAACTGCGCCGCCCCGGACACCGGCAACATGGAGCTGCTGGCCGAGTTCGGCTCCGAGGCGCACCGCGACAGGTGGCTCGCCCCGCTGCTGGCCGGCGAGATCCGTTCGGCGTTCTGCATGACCGAGCCGGAGGTGGCCTCGTCCGACGCCACCAACATCGCCACCCGGATCGTCCGGGACGGCGACCACTACGTGGTCAACGGGCGCAAGTGGTGGTCGTCCGGGGCGATGGACCCCCGGTGTGGGTTGTTCATCGTGATGGGCAAGACCGACCCCACCGCCGACCGGCACCGTCAGCAGAGCATGGTGCTGGTGCCCCGGGACACCCCGGGGGTGCACGTCCGGCGGGGCATGACGGTCTTCGGTTACTCCGACGCCCCGCACGGCGGGCACGCGGAGATCGACTTCGTCGACGTCCGGGTGCCGGCGGAGAACCTGGTCGGTGGCGAGGGGGCCGGGTTCGCCATCGCCCAGGCCCGGCTCGGTCCGGGCCGCATCCACCACTGCATGCGGCTGGTCGGGATGGCCGAGCGGGCCCTGGAGCTGCTCTGCCGGCGGGCCAACGAGCGGATCGCGTTCGGCCGGCCGCTGGCCGAGCAGGGGGTGGTCCGGGAGTGGATCGCCGAGTCCCGGGTGCGGATCGAGCAGGCCCGGCTGCTGGTGCTCAAGACCGCCTGGCTGATGGACACCGTCGGCAACCGGGGCGCACACACCGAGATCCAGGCCATCAAGATCGCCACGCCGGCGATGGCCGAGTGGGTGATCGACAAGGCGATCCAGGGGTACGGCGGCGCCGGGGTCAGCCAGGACACCCCGCTCGCCGGGCTCTGGGCCCAGGCCCGCACCCTGCGGCTCGCCGACGGCCCCGACGAGGTGCACCGCTCGTCCCTGGCCAAGCGGGAGCTGCGCCGCTGGTCCTGAGCCTGCGCCTGCGCCGCCGGCCGTCGGCCCGGATCGGGAGCGGGCCACCAGCCGCACAGCGCGGCTGCCCGTGCCGCACGGCGGGTGCCGCCTGCGGCGAACCGTGCCATCGCCGGTCAGGCACGGCCCCGGGGTGGAGGCCGGAACTGTCGAAGCGCTTCAGGTGGAGGCACGCTGGATGAGCTCGGTGTCCAGCAGGATGTGCGGGGTGGGGATCTCGTCACCCCGGATGCGGGCCACCAGCAGCCGGGCCATCTGCCGGCCCATCTCCTCCACCGGCTGGAAGACCGTGGTCAGCGGCGGGTCGGCCTGCTGGGCGACCGGGGAGTCGTCGAAACCGATGATCGCGACGTCCTCGGGCACCCGGCGACCCGACTCACGCAGGGTCCGCAGCGCGCCGAACGCCATCAGGTCGGAGGCGACGAAGACCGCGTCCAACTCGGGGCAGGCGTCCAGCAGCCGGCGCATGCACGCCGCGCCGCTGCCCTCGCTGAAGTCCCCGTAGGCGATCATGCGCGGGTCGAGCCCGCCGATGGTGGACTCCACCGCCTCCCGGTAGCCCACCAGGCGGGCCAGGCCGGCGCCCATGTCCTGCGGGCCGGCGATGGTGGCGATCCGGCGTCGGCCCCGCCGGGCCAGGTGCTGCACCGCGTTGCGGGCCCCACCGACATTGTCGACGTCGACGAACCAGGACGGCCGTGCCCCGGGGCGCAGCATCCGAGCCGGCCGACCGCCGAGCACGGTGGGCAGGTCGCGCTCCTCCAGCAGGGTGGGCAGCGGGTCGGAGTCGTGCAGCGACAGCAGCAGCACCCCGTCGACGTGCTGGTTGGTCAGGTGGTTCTCGACCCGTTCCCGTTCGATCGGGGACTGCACCATGGCGAGCCAGAGTTGCAGCGGCGTCTCCAGCAGGCCGGAGCTGACGCCCCGGACGATGCCGGCGAAGAACGGTTCGGTGAAGACCCGCTCCCCCGACTCGGAGACCACCAGGGCCACCGAGTCGGTGCGCTGGGTGACCAGTGCCCGTGCCGCCCGGTTCGGGACGTACCCCAGCTCGGCGATGGCCTGTTGGACGGCGGCCCGGGCCTCCGGACTGACCTGGGGTGAACCGTTGACCACCCGGGAGACCGTGCCCCGCCCGACACCCGCGCGGGCGGCGACCGCGTCGAGGGTCGGGCGCCCGAGTGACCGGGTGCGTTGCGTTGTCATCGTCTCTCCTCCGACGTCGGACGGTCCCCGCCGTCCGCCCCCGGGGGCGGGCGGCGCGGCGGGGCCGTCCGGAATGCTGGCTGGCCTCTGCCTATTGTGCGGCCAGACCGTTGCGTCGGATCACCTCGGCGTACCACCTGGCGCTGGACTTGGGGATACGGGCCTGGGTGTCGTAGTCGATCCAGACCATCCCGAAGCGCTTGGTGTAACCCCAGGCCCACTCGAAATTATCCATCAGCGACCACGCGAAGTAGCCCCGCAGGGGCACTCCCGCGCCGATCGCCTCGTGGGATGCCCGCAGGTGTGCGTCGAAGTAGGCCAACCGGTCGACGTCGTCGACCCGACCGTCCTGCACGGTGTCGACGAACGCCGAGCCGTTCTCGGTGACGTAGAGCGGCAGGTCGGTGTACTCCTCGTGGACCCGCCGCAGCGTCTCCACGAGGCCCGGGGCGTCGATCTCCCAGTCCATGTCGGTGACCGGGACACCCCGGGTGACGAACCGGACGTCCTCGCTGCCCGGCCAGCAGGACGGTGCCCGCCAGTACTTCTCCGGCTCCTCACCGGCGACCGGGGCGGCCACCACGTGCCGGCTGTAGTAGTTGACGCCGACCAGGTCCAACGGGGTGGAGATGATCTCCAGATCGCCGTCCCGGACGTGTCCGAAGTCGGTCACCTCGGCCAGGTCGGCGGTCAGGTCCGCCGGGTACGACCCGCGCAGCAGCGGGTCGAGGAAGAACCGGTTGGCCAACCCGTCGATCCGGCGGGCGGCGTCGACGTCGGCGGGCGCGTCGCTGGCCGGGGTCACCGGGTAGAGGTTGACCGTGACGCCGAGCTGGGCCTGCGGCAGCTTGGCCCGCAGGGCCTGCACGGCGAGCCCGTGACCGAGCATGAGGTGGTGCCCGGCCCGGACCGAGTCCGCCCCGTCGGAACGCCCGGGGGCGTGCGCCCCGGAGCCGTAGCCGAGGAACGCCGAGCACCACGGCTCGTTGAGGGTGGTCCAGTACGTCACCCGGTCACCGACGGCGTCCGCGACCAGGGACGCGTAGTCGGCGAACCGACCGGCGGTGTCCCGGGCCGGCCAGCCGCCCGCGTCCTCCAGCGGCTGGGGCAGGTCCCAGTGGTAGAGGGTGAGCCACGGCTCGATGCCGTTGGCCAGCAGCTCGTCGATCAGCCGCCGGTAGAAGTCCAGACCCTGCTGGTTGGCGCCGCCGGTGCCGCCGGGCTGCACCCGCGGCCAGGAGACCGAGAACCGGTACGACTTGAGGCCCAGCTCGGCCATCATCCGGACGTCGTCGGGCATCCGGTGGTAATGGTCGCAGGCCACGTCCCCGGTGTGCCCGGAAACCACCCGCCCTTCGGTGTGACTGAACGTGTCCCAGATCGACGGGGTCCGGCCGCCCTCGGCGGCGGCCCCCTCGATCTGGTACGCGGCGGTCGCCGCGCCCCACAGGAAGCCGGGCGGGAAGGTCAGTTCCGGCCCCTGGTCGAGTACGCCGACAGCGGGCGGGTGGGTCGGGTTGCTCACGACTTGACGGCGCCTTCCATGATGCCGCCGATGATCTGGCGGCCGAACACGATGAACACGATCACCAGGGGCACGGTGCCGATGGCGGTCGCGGCGAACACCTGCGAGTAGTCGGTGTAGTAGGCGTAGGACAGGAACGCCAGCGACACCTGCAGGGTCGGGTTCTCGGGGGTGAGCACGGCGTACGGCCAGAGGTAGGAGTTCCAGGTCTCCATGAAGGTGAGCAGGCCGAGCACGGCGGCGGCGGGGCGCAGCGCCGGCAGCACGATGTTCCAGAAGATCCGGAAGGTGCTGGCGCCGTCGACCCGGCCGGCCTCGATCAGCTCGTCGGAGATGGCCTGGATGGCGTACTGCCGCATCATGAACACGCCGAATGCGCTGACCAGGAAGGGCACGGTCACCGCGTAGAGGGTGTCGTACCAGCCGAGGTCCTGGATCATGCCCCAGAGCGGGATCAGGCCGAGCTGGGTCGGGATCATCATGGTCACGATGATCGTCAGCAGCAGGGCGTTGCGGCCCCGGAACCGCAGCTTGGCGAAGGCGAACCCGGCCAGCGACCCGGTGATCACCACCGAGACGGTGACCACGGCGGAGACGATCACCGAGTTGAGCAGGCCGGTGAGGAAGTTCGCCGCGTCGTTGTCGAGCACCCGGCCGAAGTTCGCGCCGAACTCGCCGGCCGGGGTGAACGGCGGCGGCACGTCGTTGATCTGGTCGAGGCTACGGGTGGCGATGACCACCATGTAGTAGAAGGGGTACACCGAGAAGAGCACCGCGACGACGAGCGCGATGTAGAGCAGCGGACTGGTGCGCCAGAGGCGCTGGGATGCCTTGTTCACGGCGCGGTCCTCACTTCACCGAACGGCGGACGAGCAGGAAGTTCACCAGCGAGACCAGGGCGATCATGACGAACATGGCCCAGGCCACCGCTGCGCCGTAGCCGGCGGAGCTGAGGTTCTCGATGCCGAGTTCGTACATGTACATCGCCAGGGTCTGGAACTCGCGCTGGTCGCCACCGATGATGTTGCCGTTGCCGAAGACCAGCGGCTCGGTGAAGAGCTGGAGCCCACCGATGGTGGACAGGGTGACCACGAAGACGAAGGTGGGGGTCAGCATCGGCAGGGTGATCCGCCAGAACTGCTTCCACTGGTTGGCGCCGTCGATCGCGGCGGCCTCGTAGAGGTCCTTCGGGATGGCCTGCATGCCGGCCAGCAGGATCAGCGTGTTGTAGCCGGTCCACCGCCAGTTGACCATGGAGGCGATGGCCGTCCAGGAGCTCCACTTCTGGGCGTCCCAGTCGACCGCGTCGACGCCGACCAGGCTGAGCACCCAGTTGATCAGACCGAAGTCGCGCTGGAAGAGCATCCCGAAGACGATCGCCACCGCGGCGACGGAGACCACGTTGGGCATGAAGATGGCCATCCGGAACAGCGTCCGGGCCCGCAGGAAGGTGCGGTTGAGCATGGTGGCCAGGAAGAGTGCCAGGAGCAACTGCGGGATCGTCGACAGGATGAAGATGCCGAACGTGTTGATCGTGGCGTTCCAGAAGTATTCGTCGGTGAACAGCCGGGTGTAGTTGTCGAACCCGATGAAGCTGTGGTCACCGATGAGGTCCCAGTCGTGCAGCGACATCCACGCGGTCCGCAGCATCGGGTAGAACCCGAAGATGCCGAAGATCACGAAGAACGGCGCGATGTAGAGGTAGGGCGAGAGCTTCAGGTCGAGGCGGTTCAGGGTGATCGCCCGGCTGCGCCGCCGGGGAGGTGTGGGGGGTGGTGCGCTGGGCGACGGCGGCGCCGTCGTGGCCGAGAGGCTCATGCGGGGTCCTTTCCCGGCTCCGGCGGGGCCGGTGAGGCGGGCGGTACGTGGAACGGGACGCCATTGGTGGCGCCCGGGACATGCCCGGACGCCACCGCCGGTGGTGGTGCAGTGATCAGAAGGCGCCCTGGGTCTTGGCGTCCTTGAGGAACTGCTCCCAGGCCTTGTCCTTGGGGGACTGCCCGTTCTCGTACGAGCGCAGGGCCGGCTCGAACGCGTTCTCCTTGATCGCCTGGTGCTTCGGGCCGAGGTGCAGCGGCTGGATCTTCTCGACGCTCTCACCGAAGATCTTGCCGGTCGGGGCACCGCTGAAGTACTCGTTGGTGTAGCTGGTGAAGTCCGGGTTCTTCAGCGCCTCGAGGTTGGTCGGCAGCGGGCCCTTGAGCTTGAACGCCTCGACCTGGCTCTTGGCGTTGGTCAGGTACTCGGCGAGCTTCGCCGCCTCCTTCGGGAACTTGCTCTGGGCCGGCACGGCCAGCCACGAGCCGCCCCAGTTGCCCGCGCCGCCGGGAACCGGCGCCACGTCCCACTTGCCCTTGTTCTCCGGGCCGGAGTTGTCGGCGACGATACCGAGCATCCACGACGGGCAGAAGGTGGCCGCGAAGGTGCCCTGCTTGAAGCCGGCCGACCACTCGGGCGACCAGGTGGCGCTCTTCGAGGAGATCTTCGCGTCGGCCATCGCGACCGAGGTCTCCCAGGCGGTCTTCACGGCCGCGCTCTTGTCGGCGACGACGTTGTCTTCCTTGTCGTAGAAGAGGTCACCGCCCTGCTGCACCATGACCGCGCTGGCCGCGGTGGTGACCGAGTCGATCAGGCCCTTGTTGGTGGCCGCGCGGTACTTCTTGCCGGTCTCGATGAAGGCGTTCCAGTCCGGCCAGAGCGCGGCCACCTGGTCCCGCTCGGTCGGCAGCTTGGCCGCGGCGAACAGGTCCTTGCGGTAGCAGACCGCGAGGCTGCCGACGTCGGTGGGCAGGCCGATCAGCCGCCCGTCCGCCGCCTTGCCCAGCTCCCACTTCCACGGCAGGTATTCCTTGCTGTGGTCGGCAATCAGCGGCGCCAGGTCGGCCCAGTTGGCCGGGTTGGTCTTGAACTCGTTGAGGATGCCCTCTTCGAGCGCGGTGACGTCCGCGGCGCCCTTGCCGGTGGCGAGCGCCCGGACCACCTTCGGCCGGTACTCGTTGAGCTGCGCGGTCTTGCGCAGCTCGACCTTGATGCCGGTGTCCTTCTCGTACTGCTTGATGATCTCGTCGTATCCGAACTCGCCGAAGGTGTCGACGACCAGCTTGCTGGGCTTGCCGCCGGATTCCTTGGCCTCATCGTCCTTGCCGCAGGCCGCGAGACCGCCGATGGCGGTGACCGCGGCCAGGGCGGCGACCGCGAAACGGTTACGCCGCGTGGTGACGCTCATCCTGACCCCTTTTCGATGGTGAGGCTGGGTTGGTGTGGTGGGGGTGCCGTTGCATGTCCCGGGCCGGTCCGACGTCTGCCGCCGGTCCGTCGGAGGTGGCCGCGGGTGATCCGCACCACGCCCTTGGGAACGCTCCCATGAGATTGCCGGGAGGTGTCGGGGGTGTCAATAGACCGTTGGGAGCGTTCCCAGATCGTTACCAGGTATCGCGTTTATGCCCCTCCACCACCGGGACGCAGGTCGCCGGACGTGGCGCAGCGGGCTGGTCGCCCCGACCCGCTCGGGCGACGACGGGGCCGGCCGGAAGAGCAGCCACCGGGGGCCCGCACCGGCCGCCCGATCGGTGTGCTGACCCGGCGCGGACACCTTCGGCGGCAAGAGCCGAGGGTGGCCGGCAGCCGCCCGCCCCACCGCATAGGCTGCCCGCATGATCTGCCGAGCGTGCCGGCAGCGCAGGCACGACGACTGCCCCGGCCGGACGTGGTGCGACTGCCAGCACCGTACCCCCGCGCCCACCCCCGTGGTCACCGGTCCGGCCGGCGAATGAGCGACGAGATCCCGATCCGGCGGATCTGGCCCGCGCCGGCCACCGGTCCGCTGGACGACGCCGCGCTGACCGCGATCTACGCCCGCGCCGACACCCCCCGGCTCCGGGTCAACTTCGTCGCCAGCGCCGACGGCGCGGTCACCCTGGACGGTTACTCCGCCGGGCTGTCCGGCGCCCCGGACAAGCGGGTCTTCGGTCTGCTCCGGATGCTCTGCGACGGGCTGCTGGTGGCTGCCGGCACGCTGCGGCACGAGGGCTACCGGGCGATCCGGCTGAGTGCGCCACGGCGGGCCTGGCGACGCGCGCACGGCCTGGCCGAGTACCCCACGCTGGCGGTCGTCTCCGGGTCGCTGCGGCTCGACCCGGCGCAGGCCGCCTTCGCCGACGCCCCGGTGCGCCCGGTGGTGCTGACCACCGAGACGGCCGTCGCACCGCCCGGCCTCACCGACGCCGTCGACCTGGTGCGGGTCGGCCGGGACACCGTCGATCTCGCCGCCGGCCTGGCCGCGCTGCGTCGACGCGGACTGGGGCAACTGCTCTGCGAGGGTGGTCCGCACCTGTTCGGCGCGCTCACCGCGGCCGACCTCGTCGACGAACTCTGCCTGACCGTCGCCCCGCTGTTGGCCGGGGCCGGCCCGGGGCGGATCACCGCCGGACCGCACAGCCCGCCCCGACCGCTGCCGCTGCGGCACACGCTGGCCGCCGGGGACGGCGTGCTCATGCTGCGCTACGCCCGCGACCCGGCGGACACGCCGTCCGTGCAGCCCCGCCTTGTGGGCGAAGGCGGCGGCCCCGGCATACGCCTGGTGGGTGTCGGGGGCGATGTTGGCGATCTCGGCGATGGCGTGCGAG